>CAYOZI010000047.1:0-1867 GCA_964408425.1 Microcaldota archaeon | reverse complement strand
CGGAAAACCTGTTTTCCGAAATAGGCGCGCGTTTGGGGTTGAGCGTGAAGCAGGTAAAACAATTCACGCGCAAGGAGCTGAAGGAAGCTCTGGAAACAGGTTATGCCGACAAACAACTGTTGAACGAGCGGATGGAGAATCTTGCGATGGTGGTGAAGGACGGGGTGGAAGAACTTTTCGTGGGAAAAAAAGCCGAGGAATTGGCTGCCGGAATAGAACGCCACAAGCCGCCTGCGGAAGGAGTGAAGGAATTGAAAGGAACTCCCGCCTGCCCGGGTTTGGTTAGGGGCGTGATCAAATTTATCGCTAGAACCGAAGACATGGCGAAAATGAACGAAGGGGATATACTCATTTCCCCTGCCACGAATCCGAACCTCGTTCCCGCAATGAAAAAGGCGGGAGCAATAGTCACGGACGAGGGGGGAATAACCTGCCATGCCGCAATCGTATCCAGAGAACTGGGAATCCCGTGCATAGTGGGAACGAAAATCGTCACGAAAGCGTTCAAGGATGGGGACGTCGTAGAGGTGGATGCGAACAAGGGAATCGTAAAAAGGGTGGAATGAATGGAAGAGAAAATAGACTGGGTTGAACTTGCGAGGCGAGGGAGAAACCACTCCGTGCTGGTCATATTTCAAGTTATGGAAGCCCATACAAAACACTATCCACAACAAACCTTGGGTTTCGACTTGCATTTCAATTTTTACAGGCAGTTTGACGGCGCCCGCTGGGTTGCGAGGAAGGATTTGGAGGATTACGTGAACGGATTGAAGGAACGGGAGAAGGCAAATCCAGGTTGTTTGCTTGAACTTGCGGAAAGGAGCGAAAGAATGCTGAATGAAGTAAAAAGCAAGTCCCGGCGCCTGCAGGAAACAGATTACGGGCCTCTGGACGGCCCGAAAACGGCAGTCAAATTCGGCGAGTTCAACGAATTGATGCTGCGACTGCTGGGAATAGCCTATCACTATACCGTGATAAACAAGTTCTATCCAGATTTGCTCGAGGCTAGAATAGCCGAGAAAGTGCCTGCTGACCTGCAGACGCGAAATTCGTATTTGAAGCACTTGTTTGCCGTAGAAGAGCCTACTGGCATGCGTAGGGAAAAGGCTTCTCTGGCGCGAATGGCAGCCATGCTGAGGCAAAAGGGAATGGATTTGGAAGACGATGAAGTAAGGCAAGAAATGCAGGAGCACGCGGGAAAATACGCGTACCTGGGTTTTTACATGTACTACGGAACGCCTTACGAAGGCGAGGTTTTGAAAACAAGGCTCTCGGAGCAGGCTAAGAGAAACGAGGAAACTGAGATTGAGAAGCAAATAGAGCTTGACCAGAGGAGAACTCGAGAAATCATTGAAACCCTGAATTTAGATGCTGAAACGGTTCGGATGGTCAAAACAATCAAAAAATGGAGTTTTCTCGCTAACGAGCTGGACGAGAGCCACGCCCTCGTTATTTACGGAAACCGGGGCTTGTTCGAGAAAATAGGCTGGCTGCTGGGATTGACTTACGATGAAATAATCGAGATGACCTCGCCTGAATTGGCCGGGGCTTTGGAAAAAGGCGACAAGGCTAGCGACGAGTTCAAGCAGCGGTTGCATAAACGGTATGAAGACCACGCCATCGTTTTGGAAGACGGCAGGATAACGCTTTTCGAAGGGGCTGCTTTTGAAAAATACCGCGCGCAAGAAGCCAGGTTGGATGAGTCGTTCTACCACCTTTCGGAACTCAAAGGCCAGTGCGCTTCCCCTGGCTTGGCGAAAGGAACGGTGAAAGTGATAAACGGCATTCACGATCTGGAGAAAGTGAAAAAGGGAGACGTTCTCGTGGCTGCGGCAACGGTTCCGGCCTTTGTTCCGGCTATGGAAAA
>CAYOZI010000046.1:0-2045 GCA_964408425.1 Microcaldota archaeon | reverse complement strand
AAACAAGCTGGGGTACCGGTGGTGATCCAGCACGCCGGCATTTGGACCAAAGAGCTCGATATACACAGAAACAACTACTCTGAGCATGGTTTGGAGTTGCTTAAAGAAATGGAAAAAGATTCAACCAGGCTCTCTGCCGTTTGCTAATATCTCTTGCTACGTGTTTGCTCGAATAGATATAATATTCTGGCTCCTTTGCCCCATTCAAATCGACAAATATGTAGAATAGTTTGCCTTTTGATTTTTGTTCTGCTTTTTTGTCCAGCAAAAATTTATTAGTCTTAGTTGTTCTGCGTGCTTTGACTTGAATTGCAAACTGGTTCCCCTTTGAATTTATGGCTAAAATATCTACTGCTTTCGTGTTACCGGTAGTAACTGTAGCATCGAATTTTCTTCTAGATAGTTCGCCAGCAACAAAATAAACTGCGGCATTTCCGGTAGCAATTCTATCCGCTTTTTTCTTCACCTTATCCACCTCATAACAACGCCAGTCTTCCCGCGACCGTTAGTCTGTTTTCTTCTCCTACCATTCCGGATGCCTTCAATTCCCTCAAATGAACGTAAGCCATTCCTTTCGTGACTCCTAGTTTCTTGGCTATTTCGGGCACGCTTTTCTTGCTTTTTCCCAATTCCTCTAGAAACGCCCTCTTTGTTTTGCTCAGGTTGAACCCGAGTTTTGGAAGGTCTAGGAGCTCGTTGTTTTCTTCCGTGCTGTAAACTACTCTTTCCACCAAGTCCGGTCTGGCGTATGCGGCGAACAACGCCCCCAACGCCACCGTCCTCCTTCCGCTGGTGTAATTTACGACGACTTTGTTTCCCTTGTGGTTTTCCTTTTCTATCGCTTCCACGACGCTTTTGGCTACCGTGAGGATGTCGTACATTGGAATGGATTTTCTTTCGATTTCAATGACTTTTCCCATGGTGGAGTCTAGCAAATTCAAATTCTTTTTCAATTCCGTCGTTTCGTCGGTTTGGACGAACAAAACCACTCTCGAAGGGTTGACTTCCTTCAAGCAAGCCAGGAACGGCTCTATCGAGTAGAAAGGAGAGACTAACGTCGTTTTGTTGCCCATGCCCACCGTATGCATTAGCGCCCTCCGTTTTTAAGTCCTTTTACACTGTTTACTTGTTAATTATAGTGTATAGGAAAAATATATAAGGATACTCCTTTTAACTATTTTCCGGGGTTTGGGCCCTGAAGGAGGCTGGTAGACTATGGAGCAGGAAAAGCTGGAATTGGCTTTGAACGAGTTGAGCAAGGAGATTCAAGAGGTTACGGTGGAGCTGGACCGCGCCAGGACTGGGGGTTTCGAGGAATTTTGGCCTACTGAAGAAGAGTTGAAGCTTGAACAGAAGATTGAAGACCTGAAGACGCCGGAGTTGAAGGAGGCTGAAGAAAAGCTTTCGAAACTGCGTTCGGAGCGCGAGAGCAAGGGAAAGAAAGCCTCCGTGAAACAGTATCAGAAGATGGACGTCCTGCTAATGGAGCGCAATAGGTTGATGCACCGGCTGATGCAGCTGAAAGAAGAGCTTAGCGCCAGAAAAGCCAGAAAAAAGGTGCTTGGAAAATGATGATGGTTGCCGAGAAGAAGAGTTTGAATCAAAAGCAATTGTCCGGCTTGTTTAGGGAGAAGAAGAACGCCAAGTGGCTTTCCGGAAAACAAGCGAAAGCCGACGTGTTTTTCACCCGCCCGGCAGACATGAACGACATTCCCACCATCTTGCGAGAGAATTGTCTGGATTTGAAGGGCAAAAAACGGGTTTTAGTGCGGTTTGACGTTCCAGAAGGAGCTACTCTAAACGAGGTTAAAACTATGGCTGAAAGGCTTGCTGGCGAATTGGGAGACAAAACCGCCTTGAAGTGGGAGACGGAAGTCGTTCAAGGCATTCTTGCGACGAAAGCAATAATGGCCGTGGTTTGAAAAGGTGGGAAAAGTGAAGTGTCACAGTTGTCAAGAAACGTTGGTAAAAAACGAGGATTCGGAAGATCCTAGGGCTAAGCTCGTTTGTACGAATTGCGGGGAGAAATACGCTTCCGGCGGCTA
>CAYOZI010000045.1:0-2222 GCA_964408425.1 Microcaldota archaeon | reverse complement strand
GAAAGCGATTAAAAGCCTGTTCTTTCAAATTTTATTCTGCGTATTGCCTCCGTAGCTCAGTGGTAGAGCGTTCGCCTCGTAAGCGAAAGGTCGTGGGTTCAACTCCCATCGGAGGCTTTCCGAGAGAAAGAAGGTTGTAAAAAATGGTTGAAAAGCCCGTCGGGCGCAAGAGGTTTGCAGGGGAAGACGAGGTTTACCAACGCCTGGTTATTGAAAACGTGGATTTGGTAGGCGAGACTAAAGCCATCAAGAGAGTAAAGCAAACCCAAGTGGAATCAACAACATACCGAAATTTCAGGGCAGAATTTTTGAAGAACCTAGGAAACCTGTCCGGTGCGGAAGAGTTGGAAGGTTTTTTGAGGCAACACTTTAATGCGGGCATGAAAGCCCTGCCGCAGAAAAAGATCCGGTTGAGGAAAATAATGGCCAACATCAGAAAGTCGCAGGAATGGCAGAAAAGGCCTGTTTTGAACAGGCATGCGGTCGACGCGATCGCGATCCTGGGGTTCATGGAATCAAAACGCAAGGAGGCTGGAAAAGAATGAAGATGCTGCACTTGATGTCGCTCGCGTTCATCGCGATTGCAATCATTCTGATAGCGTTCGTCTTCTTCAACACCGTGATGAAAGTCCAGTCTTCCCCCACGACCGGTTTTGCAGTAGGGCAAAACCAGATTTCTGGACAAGCAACGGCAAGCCAGTCTTCCGCGGACCAGAGGGCCGAATGCATTTCAAACCCCGCAAAGTGTTTCGGATGATCATAAAAGCAGTTTTGCTGGATTTGGACAATACGCTAGTGGATTTCGTGAAAATGAAGAGGAACAGCGTCCACGCCGCGGTCCAAGCCATGCGAAAAGCCGGGTTGAAGCTCGGCGAGAAAGAAGCGTTCGAAAAAATATTCGCCATTTACGAGAAGTACGGGTGGGAAGACCAAAAGGCGTTCCAAAAGCTGTTGCACAAGACGCAGGGAAAAGTGGATTACAAAATCCTGGCTCACGGCATTTTGGCGTACAGGAAGGAAAAAGCCGGCCACCTGGTTTTGTACGAAGGGGTTAAGGAAGCGCTGCAAAAGCTCAAGGGAAAAGGACTGAAGCTGGGAATCGTAACAGACGCGCCGAAACTCCAGGCTTACACGCGCCTGGTCGGTTTGGGAGTCGAGGATTATTTCGACGTAATCGTATGTTTCGACGACACGAAAGAAAAAAAGCCGTCTCAAATGCCGTTTACGACGGCCGTTTCCAAACTAGGGCTGAAACCCGAGGAAATATTGTTCGTAGGCGATTCGTTCCACAAGGACATATCGGGGGCGGAAAAGTTCGGAATGCAAACCGCCTGGGCGAAATACGGCAAATCCTACGACGAAAATCGCGAGGTTGAACCCGATTTTGTCCTCGAAAAGTTCGGGGACTTGCTTAAAATAGTTTGAAAAGCAAACGTATAAATACCGACTAAGTCCGTATTAATACGGTGTTAATATGGTTCAGGCGCTGGTAAACATTTCGGAACATACGAACAGGGTTTTGAATGTGATTAAAGCCAAAAATGGCTTGAGGGACAAGAGCCAAGCCATAGATGCTATGGCTAGCCGGTATGAAGAAGAGCTCATGGAACCCGAGTTTAGACCGGAGTTTGTGGCTGAAGTCAAACGCATTCTCAAAGGAAAGTCCAGAAAAATAAAAAGCTTGGATGAACTTCTAGAGTGAGTACCGACCAGCATGGCTTACTCAATTGAAACTTTTCCCGAGTTCGAAGAGGATTACAAGAGGCTTTGCTCCAAAAACCGAGCTTTCAAAAACGAAGTTGATAATAAAATTCGTCAGATATGCAACAGCCTGAAAATAAATCCGAACCATTACAAACCGTTGGGAGGGCCGCTGACAGGACTGCGAAGAGTGCATATTGGCGGTTCGTTCGTTTTACTGTTCAAAGTTGTCGAACCTTCAGAAATTGTAAAATTAGTCAAGCTAGAGCACCATGATAAAGCGTACAAAGTTTAAACCAAAAGGTGATTTGTTTTGAAGCAATACGCGTTTTTGTTCGATTCCAAGGACGTTCAGGCATTGAAGAAGATTCTCGAAGCCGATCCTTACTCCGACGGTTCTTTCGCGAGGATTGGATACGTGCTGAAGGAAAGCGCAGCCGCAGGATTGAAGGCGGGGAAGTACGTGGTTTTCTTCAAGGCTGAAGAAACGATGGGCAAAATGCTTTCCGAAAAGCTCAAGG
>CAYOZI010000044.1:1330-2390 GCA_964408425.1 Microcaldota archaeon | reverse complement strand
CAATCGTTTTTTTTAACGACTGGAAAAAGGACTTTCTTTTCAATCCCGCGTTTGAGAGCGTTTTCGTTTCAGCCGCACTGGCGTCACAGCCGGTGCGGGGAATCTCCTCGTATCGGAAAGATGTCAGTGACTGGCTGAACCTAACGTTCAACAACGTGGGAGCGTGGGAAAGATTGTTCTTGAAAAAGAATAAATCGACACCGCGGTTTGGTACATCGCTATCGGCTCAGGTCATCCTGGTGGTGCAGGAGCCACCAAGGGTTGGGTTGTTCATCCATTAAAGACCTACGTTAGTTGGGTTCAGAACGTTGCGACCTCTTTTAGCAGGCACATCATACGAGTAATTCGACGCAAAAAGCCACCGGCATGAATAATGCCACCGGCAAGGTAGTGTCACCCTAAATTTAAAAGCCGCCGTACACTGCGATTTTTCGTGAACAGTGAAATTGCGTATCTGATCGGGGCTTTGCGGGACGGGAATTTCAGCGAAATTCCCGGGCAAGGAATCTACCGCATTAGGCTCTACCAGAAAAACAAAAAATGGCTCGAGGTTTTGGCTGGAATTATCGAAAGAAATTTCGGCAAGAAACCAGGCTTTTACTTTGACGGGAGGCACGGAGTGTGGTGTTTGAGTGTCACGTCCAAGCGCGTGTACCAAGAGCTTTCCAAGCTTTCTGAGTATACGGGCGACCAATCGACGTGGCTGGCTCCTTCTTGGGTTAAGAACGAGCTGGTTTTGAAAACCGCGTTCGTTCGAGGGTTTTTCGACGCTGAAGGAAGCGTGAATTCGTTCGAAAAGACTTTGAGCGTTCCGGAAAAGAACATTCAAGTGTACTTCGCTCAAGCCAACCGCGGGGTTTTGGAGGAAGTGAAAGAAATTCTTTCGGAATCCGGCGTGAAAAGCGGCAGGGTTTGCGGTCCTTACGTGAAAAAAGGGTCGGAAACGGGAATGTTCGCTTTGCTGGTGCACGGGAGCGTGCAGGTGTTGAGGTTTTACGATTGTTTTGGTTCCGCTCATCCGGAAAAGGTTTTGCGTTTCGAGTTGCTCGAGTCTGCTAGG
>CAYOZI010000044.1:0-1320 GCA_964408425.1 Microcaldota archaeon | reverse complement strand
ATTAAAGACCTACGTTAGTTGGGTTCAGAACGTTGCGACTTTCATTCAGCCGTAAGGCCGAGTGAGAGCAACAAAGACAGTTCGGTGGCATCTTCTAGGATTGTTTGGCCGCTTGAGGGAAAGGGTCGATAAGTACGAGAGGAACATCGACTCGGCGCCTCTGGTTTGCCTGTCGTTTGCAAGCGAGCAGGGTAGCCACGCGCTTTACAGATAAGCCCTGAAGGCATCTAAGGACGAAGCTTTTCCCGAAACGAAGCGGCTTAGGCCTCCCATAGCAGATGGGTTTGATAGGACGCAGGTGTAAGCGCCAAGCGCAAGCGAGGCGTTCAGCCGAGCGTTACTAACGGCCGTAACACAACAATCCTCACAGTAATGAAGAAAAGCGAAATCCGCATTAGGGTTTTCTTTCTAATCGTGAGGGACTACTCCTCGATAAACCTGCACAGCGTGAAAAAAAAACACAAAAAGTCGGCATGCTCTATTTTTAGGCTTAGCCACCGGCAAGGTGGTCTAGTCTGGTTTTTAAACCGCTTTTTTCTTAGTTTGTTGGGGTGGATCGGCTGTGAGCAAGAATTACGAGTTTTTCTTGAACGCGGACTTGAAGGAGTTCGTAGGCCAGTGGATTGCCGTTGTAGACGACGAGATAGTAGCCCACGGCACCGACTTTTCCAAGGTTTTCAAGAGCGTCAAGCAACAATTTCCTTCCAAAACCCCGTTCGTGGCAATGGTCCCTTCAAAAACAGCCATGCTCTACTGAAAAAACAGGGGTTTGTTCGTGTCTTTCGTTTTCAAGTACAAGTCGCACCCGCAAGACAAGCGAAAGAAACTGCCTTTGATTCCAGTTAAAATTCACGCCAAGAACGATGTTGAGACCTTGGGTTTGATAGATTCTGGCGCGGATTACTCGGTCATTCCGTTGTCCATGGCTGAAGCGTTGGGCATTCCTTTCAAGAAAAGCGAGGTTGAGGAAATCGCCGGAATAGGCGGTTTGCATAACGCTTATCCTTGCAACGTTTCCGTGAGCATTACGGGAAAAGGCGAGCATAGTACCGTGCGTTTGGAACTGCCTGCTTTTGCGATTCAAGCTGCCAAGCAAGAGCCGTTCTTGCTTATAGGGAGATCGGGTTTTTTCGACAAGTTTGAAATCACTTTCAAGGAAAACGAAGAAAAAATCATCTTGAAGAAAACCAAGAACAAAGACTATTGACCGGAAGCCGCAACCAACAATCCTCACAGTAATGAAGAAAAGCGAAATCCGCAAGGGTTTTCTTTCTAATCGTGAGGGCTACTCCCCGATAAACCTGCACAGCGTGAAAAAAA
>CAYOZI010000043.1:0-2412 GCA_964408425.1 Microcaldota archaeon | reverse complement strand
TTCAGATCCTTCAGCAAAACGCCTATGCCCGCTTTCGAATAGTCTTTTCTAGAAATTTTTTCCGAAACGCGTTCCAGCTTCGAACCGTTCTTTTCCGTGGCTGAAACGAGCGTTTCCAGCAGGCGGGGCTCTGCAATGAGGCGTTCCGACAGCTTTTTCCTGAAAACAACCTCGTGGTCGTAAGGGTAAAACCATCCCCCGCCGTCGGTATTCATGATTTCTTTTATCTTATACCCGGGGAAGCCGAATTCAGCCCAAGTTCGTTCGTCCAAAAAACCCCGGTAGTACATGGAATTGACTAGGGGCGGCACTTTCCTGTTCACGAGGTTAAACATCTTGCCTGAAAATCTTTCCTTCACGCTTAACCACCAAGCTTTCTTACGAAACCCTTGTTCGCATCCACTTCCACGACGTCCCCGTCCTTCAACATCGTTGTAGCGGTCTTGGTTCCTACTATGCATGGAATGTTAAACTCGCGAGCCACTATTGCGGCATGCGAAGTCAAACCTCCCTCGTCCGTAACAATCGCCGCGGCTTTCCGCATGGCTGGAATGTAGTCCGGGCCGGTTTTCACTGAAACCAGGATGCTTCCCTTCACGACTTTAGACAGGTCTTCCTGCGAATTGATTAATGCTACTGCACCCTGGCTTTTGCCTTGACACGCGGGGGTTCCTAAAAGCTCGTTTTCGGTGCGTTCAAGGTTTCCCAATAGTTTTTTCGAGATTACAAGGGCGTTTTCTCCCGAATAAAGTTCAAACTCGCCGTTTTTCATGACCAGCAGGAAAGCCTTCCTGCGCGTTTCAAGATCTTGTTTCGAAATGGTTTTTTCTTCCGAAAGGATTTCCTTCACTTCAGACGGAGTGCACAGGTTCAACTCGGACAGCGACAAACCGGTTCTTTTTGATATTTCCAGCATGAGAAAACGGAAATTGTGGTAAAAACGCCTTCTCGTGCAGTCTCCAAACTCCCGCAGTTCGATCATTTTAACCGACGCTTTCAACAAAAACTTCAGCTCTTCATCATTCGAAGGTGTATAGAGAAGTTGTTTAAACTTCTCCTGCCGGGCTTCAAAAACCCCCTCCAAACGCTCTAGCTCGGCTTTCGGGTCCGGAAAGTCTTCAAGCAAAATCGAAAGCTGTTCCGAAAAATCCTTTTTGGAAAATGGAGGGGTATGGTAACTGTAGTTGGGAAACCATGCGTACTTCCTCGCGTGCTCTTCAAGCAAACGGTCTATTTCGGGTTTTCCCTCTCCCCCTTTCGCTTTGACGGCTATCTCCAACAACTCTATTCTTTCCGATACGACCGGTGTGGGCGTTAAGGGAGAGAGGACCGCCTCCAAACAAGCACTAGCCTCTTTTTCCGAAACTTTTTCCTTCAATTCTTTCTTTAGTTTTTCGAAGAACTTTTCTTCCAGAAAAATTCCTTCATTTCTCCTTGCAAAAACTCGCATTAGTTTTTTCCAAAGCCGCAGCTGCAATTCACCGAGTTCTTCATTCGCAAGAGTGCTAAAGTCTTGCGAAACGAACTTTTCCGATTCTGAAGTGATTTCGTTCAGCTCACCCAAAACTCTTTCCGAGTTTTCAAGCCAGGTTTTTTCCAAAAACTGCTGTTCAAACGCCTTGTCCAGGTAAGACTCGAATTGTTCCGCATCGGTATAGTGCGAGGTGCTCGTCCCGTCGTTAATAATCACATGTTCATCCAACGGAACGCCGTAAGTTTCCCGGGACTCTTCGTTAAGCCCCTCGCAAAGAGGCACATACAACTGGAGGTTCAACTCGCTCGTCAGCCTCTTCCAAAGCAAATGCCAAGCCATAATCACGCATGCCTCACAGCAATTTTTTAACTATCCCGTTAGTAGCATCCACTTCGACCATTTCACCATCTTTAAGCGCTTTCGTGGCTATTTTAGTCCCCACGACGCAAGGCACGCCCAATTCCCTGGAAACGATTGCTGCATGGCTGAGCAAGCCTCCTTCGTCCGTAACTATTGCTACAGCCTTTTCCATAGCCGGCACGAAAGCCGGAACGGTAGATGCGGCTACCAGAACGTCTCCCTTCTTGACTTTCTCCAAATCGTGAATGCCGTTTATCACTTTCACCGTTCCTTTCGCCAAACCCGGAGAGGCGCATTGGCCTTTTAGTTCCGAAAGGTGGTAGAACGACTCATCCAACCTGGCTTCTTGCGCACGGTATTTTTCAAAAGCATCTCCTTCGAAAAGCGTTATCCTGCCGTCTTCCAAAACGATGGCGTGGTCTTCGTACCGCTTATGCAACCTTTGTTTCAAATCTCCGCTCGCCTTCTCTCCTTTTTCCAAGGCGTCAACCAATTCGGGCAAAGTCATTTCAATGATTTCATCGTAAGTCAAACCCAGAAGCTCGCCTATTTTTTCGAACAACCCGCGGTTTTTGTAG
>CAYOZI010000042.1:0-2854 GCA_964408425.1 Microcaldota archaeon | reverse complement strand
TGAAATCGCCGGAATGACGGTTTTTCCTTTCGTAACCCCCGGCATTTACGTTTTGACTTTCCTGCTTTTGGCCGCGGCAATGGCTGTTGCATACGCGATTTACGGGCCGAAAGGCAAATTCGCGAAAGCCTTAACCGCGTTCGGAATGGGCTTGGCTTCGGCCGCATTAGTGGTTTCGCTTCCTGCAATAGCGAAACTGGCCAACGTGATTCCTTTCCTTGCGATAATCGTTTTGGCGGGAGTGGTTTGGCTTGCCTTCAAAGAACTTTGGAAAAAACGCGGTTTGAAAACCTCGTTTGCCGAAGAGAGCGTTGTTTTTGCGCAGGCGTTGGACGGCAGCGCGACGTTCGTGGGAGTCGGGTTGTTGGGGTATTCGGAACAGCATTTGGTGGGAAACGCTATTTTCTCTTTGTTCGGAGGCCCTTGGGCGTTTTTGGCGCTGAAAATAGCTTTTGCTTTGGTAGTTGTAGAGTTGGTTCGAAAGGAAAAAATCAGGGATGACGAGAAAAACTACCTGCTTCTGCTCGTAATGATCTTAGGCTTGGCTCCAGGACTGAGGGACGCGCTGAGAATACTGGCAGGAGTTTGAAAAATGGTAAATTTGGCACTGGAATTAGCCAAAAGAATTGGGCGAATGGCATTAAGGAGTGAGAAGTCAATATTCGAAACTATTAAACTCGGTAGTAAAACAGTGCACCTAATCGGATTTAGGCATGGAGGCCCATATAGGCGCAAGTACTACCTGTTTGGGAAAAAAATCCTGATTGATGGCGCTACGGCTAGGGAATCAGAAGCGATTAGAAAGTATCTTGACGGCATACAGGGGACAAAAACGATTTTGGGCGAAGTAGGCGGAACGGGAGGGGAAATAGACTGGGGAAGAAAATATATTGCAAGAGTCACGACCATTTGGAGAGAAATCGCATTACCGAGGTTGAAGGAATCATTACCACTAGTCTTACCTCTAGAACCTGGCAGGATTCCGCGTGTCGAATACATTTTGGAACGTGAGGCTGGAATTAAGCCAGAAAACAGGCGCACAGAAAGGTATTTGCATGCCAGAGGCAGTGCATATATAAATAAAATTAGAGAACGGGAAGGGACGGCGGAGTGGTGGAATTTAGGAAAGCACGTTAAGAATTTTCTTGAGGAAGTCCGTTGGAAAATCCGGTATAGACAACGAAATAGACTTAAAGATTTATCATACTTTAGAAGTTTTCTTTTTGCGGACAGCATATCGAGACAGGTTAAGGCGGGAAATTCTAAAAATATAGTAGCGCTTATGGGGTCGTTCCATGTCGACGAGGTAAAAAGGTTTTTGCTACATCCGAGGTTAGTTCAAGAAGTACGCAAACTTGTTCCCAAAACGGCTAAAGACCACCTATGGAAAAACGAACAAAATTTTGAGTATGGCGTGGAAATAGAAAAAGATTTTCGCAAACGGGGGCTGGCTTAAGACCCCCCCACCGCCTTGTTTTCTTACGTCCATGAGGGCAAGCCCGTTGTTTTCAGTGGGTCCGAGGAGTCGAACTTCGGTTCTGCTCGGTGTAAACGAGTAACCCTTTGGGCGTATTAAAACTAGCTTGAAAACCACCCACTTTGGCCAAACTAGCCCGTGCTATCAACCGAGGGTTTTTATTAAACCTACCTGAGTAGCCCGAAATAGGCGGCATTTGAAATTAGGTTGTGAGGGATGGTTGACCATGCGTAAAGCAGCCCCGCCAAAACTACGAGTGGCAATGCATAGGCAGAGTATTTGCTTTCCCACACTTCCTTGAAGCCTAGAAACAGGCAGAATGGAGCTATTGGAATCAAATTCCTGCTGAGGTCATTGTGAGACAAGAACAATGCAGGCAAAATGAACAACAGCGAATAGGCGAAAAAATCGTAGTGCTTTTGTTCCAATAATCGCAGGGCGCCGATTGCATAAATCAAAAGGAGAAACGCTACAAATTCGCCTCCAACTGCCCCGTTATACGCTATTATTCCCGAAAGGAAACCTTGGAAGTAAAATGCATTTACCACTGCAAACGGAGCGACGATGGAAAACCTAACTGCGAAGAAAGCGATTAGCAGTGCTAAGCTTAGAGGAATCAGTAAAAGAGCCCAGCTGTTTTTGAGTTTTGTGAAGGACTGGCGTTTGAAATATATTTGTGCAAAAAAAGCTGGGAAAAGCAGAATGCCAACCGGTCTGGTAAGGACTGCAAGCGTTCCTACTGCCCCCGCTTTTGTCAAGTCTTGTTTTCTGAAAAAATAGAAGGAAGCGAGGGAGAGAAAAACAAATAATGCTTCACTTGCCCCGATGCTGTGGTACAAGAGCCAACGGAAGGGAAAGAAAACGAAAAAGACGGTCAGTAAAAACGGTTTTTTGGAGAGTTTCAAGTCTTTCAAGAGAAAATAGAATGCTAAACTGGCGCCGATTGAACTTAACAGCGTGACGAACAGCATAGAGTTGAAAAAGCCGATGAACGAAAAGGCGAGAATCAGTAGGGGGTAGAGGGGAAAGTGGCTGGAGAAGTATGCCGCGGGAAGGTTCAGAAGGTCGTACAACTGGCTTTCAAGCGCGTAAAGCGTCTTGCTCACTACGACGTACAACGGGCCGTCCAAATACCGGCTTATGACGCTAGAACCTGTTTCCGACAGTTGCACGCCCAGAATGGACTGCTGGTTTAGAAAGAACGGCAGCCAAACCGAGAGAGTCGAAAGGACGGTAATAATGACTAAAACCGGTGCTTCCAAGTTTCTTTTCATTCTAACCGCAAGCAGGTTAAACAGCCGAAATTAAAAAACTCAGCCTTGTTACTGCTGCCCGCCTTCGGGCGGAGTCTGCTGGCCTACCGGAATTTCAACAAAC
>CAYOZI010000041.1:0-3038 GCA_964408425.1 Microcaldota archaeon | reverse complement strand
ACATAAAAAAAGGGCGGGTGGGAATTATGGAAGATCTCGTGCACGACGCTTTGAAAACCAAGTCTGGCTCTAAAACCTCAAGTGCGGGGAAGGAAGAGTTTTTCGAAACCCCCAAGATTATGGTCGTGGGCGTAGGAGGGGCGGGTTGCAATTCGATCAACCGCTTGGCGCGCTCGGGAATCAAGGGCGCGGAAATGGTTGCTATCAATACGGACAAAAACCACTTGACGATTATTTCCGACCAGGCGAGAAAGATTCTCATTGGTGCGTCAATCACCCGCGGTTTGGGAGCAGGAGGATATCCGGAAATCGGAGCCAAATCGGCAGACGTTTCCAGGGAAGCTTTGGAAAAGGTTCTCGACCGGGCTGACCTCGTATTCCTGACGTGCGGAATGGGTGGAGGAACCGGAACTGGAGCTTCGCCCGTTCTTGCTGAATTGGCGAGAAAACAAGGCGCGATCGTAATAGGAATCGTTACCTACCCGTTTGCTTTGGAACGCGCTCGTTTGGAAAAGGCTGACGGAGGAATCGCGACCCTCAAGGAACAGGTCGACACGCTCATTGTTATTGACAACAACAGGCTCGTGGAAATCGTTCCCAACCTGCCCATTGACCAAGCGTTCAACGTTGCTGACGAAGTCATCGCCCGCGCAGTAAGGGGAATTACGGAAACCATCACGACCCCGTCTCTCATCAACCTGGATTTTGCCGACGTTAGGGCGGTAATGTCGAATGGCGGCGTGAGCATGATTGCCGTCGGGGAAGCGAAAGGCGTCAACAGAGTGGATGACGTCGTGGAAAATACTCTGCACCACGCGCTGCTCGATGTTGATTTCACCGGAGCGACGGGAGTTCTGCTTCACCTGACGGGCGGTCCGGACATGACTCTCGGGGAATGCAACCAGATCGGGGAAATGCTGACGGAGAAAGTCGACCCGAATGCAACCGTAATCTGGGGCGCGAGAATCGATCCCGGAATGGAAGGAAAGATTGAAGTAATCGCCATTTTCACGGGCATCCAGTCGCCGTACGTTTTGGGAAAAAGCGTAAGGCAAAGCTCTTCCTCAAGCAAAAAGTTCGGAGCCGAGGACATAGAATTCCTCTGAGCTTCTTCTTTTTTCCTTATTTTTTGATACCTCAAGGTTTGCGGGGTTTGGTTTGTGGGTTTGTCGAAGTCGGAAGAAAAAATTTTGAAGTCTATTCACGTAGCTTCCGAAAACAACCCGTCAAAACCCGAATTTCCTCCTGAAAAACCAAAGTTTCCGGCAACGCCTACCTACAAAATAGCAGTTCCGGGGTTTTCTGAAGTTTGGCTTAAAGACGAAAGTTTCAACCCTACAGGAACGCATAAAGATCGCATGGCTTGGGAAATGGCCGTCACCTACCGAGATTTCCTTCTGGCTAAAAAACGCGGTCAGATTACCGGCTCTTTGCCTTCATTATCCATAATCTCTTCCGGCTCGGCTGCTATTGCCATTCAAAACCGTTTGAAAAAATACGGTCTGCCTAACCTGAAGGTTTTGGTTGACGCTAGCCTAGACCGGAAGATAATCGAATATTTGAAAAAAGCCGGTTGCGAAGTTTTCGAAACGGATTTGGGCAAAAAACCGTTCGGCTGGAAAGAAATCCTGGCTTTGACCCACAATCCCGACGGTTTCGACATCACTTCCACCGAGGCGTTAGACCCTACGACGCGTTTTTACGACTGGCTGAGCTACGAAATCCTGAACTCATCGCCGGATTACTGTTTCATTCCGTTCGGAACCGGCAATTTGTACGAAAACGTTTTGAACATCAACAAGCGCGAGGTTTCGACTGCCAATCACGACCCGAGGTTCAAGGGAAACGTGGAAAAGCTGAGAAACTGCCATTTCATTGGAGCTACGACCAACAACCCCCGTTCGAAGGCAGACAAGCTTTACTCCCCGCATTTGCCTTTCGTCCACTACGACGAGCAGTGGATCCGCCTGTATAGGTATGCCGGCTATTGCGGAAGCGAGTCTAACGTTTATTTGATTCAAGAAAAGCATTTGGACTCGGCAATTTCACTTGCCGAAAACCAAGGAATAGCCTGCGAGCCTTCAGGCATTGGCGGACTGGCGTTGATGCTCCAGCTAAAAAACAAACTGCCTAAAAACAAGAAAATGCTCGTCGTAAACACCGGGAAGACGAAATACGACGGCGTTTAAGCTTTTCAAAAGGTTGTGGGGCGGAAGCGGCGGCTTATTTTCTTTTGTAGCCGAATAGCCTGTCGTATTCGGGGTGGTTTAGGACGTATAGGACGAACGCGATTATTTCAATCTGGTTTCCCTCGAGCGAATAGAGCATTCTCCAACGGCCTGTAAGCTCCACCCTGAAAAGATTGGATACGTCCAAACCCTTCGGAATCAGTTTTTTTGGAATGTTGTCTCCATACGTCGGGTTTTCTTTTATCAAAACCGCCTTTTGCTCTATTGACTTTAACAACTGGATTTCCTCCGAATTCGTAATTCCCTTAGCCTGTTGTCCTCCGGCAATGCGGTTCAATTCTTCAAACTCCTCTTTTGCCTGTCCTTTCAGGATAACCCTTACCTGCCGACGGTCCTTCATAATTCCAGCCCGCCGTTCTTCAGTTTTTCAAGTTCGGAAGGAGGGCGGTAAACCCAAAGAATTCCCTTCGTAGTAATCAGAATTTTGCCGCTTTCCTGCAGGTAGTCCAAAATCTGCAAAAGCGTGCTGTGCATCACTTTTTTCGGCAGCCTGCGCTTTAACTCGGCGATCTTGAGCAATTCCTTTGCTTGCTTAAGCGTTTCCTCTACCATAAGCACGGTAGCCAGTCTAGGCGAGTGCATTACCTGCATTTGCTGAGATTCATTCAAACTCATAATACAATCCATAGCGAATTAGTATATAAATATTGCTATCTGCTATAATTTTAAGCCTTTGGTTGTTGTAAAGCCGGGTGCAAATTAAAACCGCGTAGCCGTAACTAGCTTTTCGATAGATTGTGGGTGGGGAGGGAGTGGTGGGTTCTCCCTTCCCCGAACAGTGAAGGTGGG
>CAYOZI010000040.1:0-3113 GCA_964408425.1 Microcaldota archaeon | reverse complement strand
ATTCGGAAAGGTAAATATTAGACCTTCAAGCCCTTTATAATCATTTCGTTCATTGCATTGACGAGGGGGCGCCAGGCCCCCGTTTCCCTTATTTCCTAAATTGAAACCAGGATTGCAGCCATTACTGCCAGGGATAGGAGTTCGTAGGCGGTTTTGAACGTGAAGATCTTGAGGCTCTGCTGTTCGTACAGGACTATGGAAAACTGCATTGGAGCTATGAAGCCGAGCCACGCCCAGAAGGCTGTTTGAACGGCTGAGCCTAGGGTGAACGAATAGGAAATCGCAAGGAACTGGCTCAGGACAAATGCGGTTACAACTGCCGTAACGTAATTGAGTGCGTACGCCTTGGTCATGTCCTGTTTTTTGCCTTTCTTCTTCGCGTCGTAACCGCTTTCTTTCGCCCAGATTTTTCCGAACAAGTACGGCGAATACCATAGGTATCCTATAATCATGCTGGCTATCGCAGCCGCCAGGATTGCAACGTAATTGACGCTAGCGTACATTACCATTCTTTCCCCCACCTCAAAAACTATTTTCTAAATTGCGTTATGCGAAAGGCGTTTTTAAGCTATTTCTTTCTTGATTTTCGCCAAAAGCGAGTTTTTCTTCTTCCCTTCCTTCAGGGCGAAGCTCAAAACGTCGTAAATGTCTTTGGCGGGGAAGATCTGGATTTTCTTGAGCTTTTCTTCGCTCAGAATAACGTCGTCCTTGTTCGAATACGGGATGACGGCTTTCTTTATGCCCGCATCTATCGCAGCCTCGACTTTTTGCGTTATTCCGCCTACCGGAAGGACTGCTCCCCTCACGCTCAGGGAACCGGTCAGGGCAACGTCTTGCTTGACCGCCACTTCTTCCAACGCGGATATTACGGCCGTCGCTACGGATACGCTCGCGCTATCGCCCTCCACCCCTTCGTAAGTCTGCAGAAACTGTATGTGAATGTCGAAAGAAGAAGTGTCTTTGCCAGTATGCCTTTTTATGATTGCGGAAACGTTTTCCACCGCTTCCTTCGCTATATCCCCGAGTTTTCCGGTTGCGATTATCTTCGCTTCATCACGGGAACTGGCAGGAGCCACTTCGGCGACTATTGGAAGAACGACTCCGGAGTCTCCCATTACCGCCAAGCCGTTTACTTTCCCTACTTGAGCGCCGGTTGTGGTGAATACCTGGTATTCCTTCCTGTACTCGACCGCTTGCGTAGCCATTTGCTGTTCGAGGGTTTGGGCGATGGTTTTCGCCTTCAAAACGTGTTTTGCGGAAACGAGTTGCGCGTTTTCTTCCATCGCAACGTCTCCAGCCGCCCTTATCAATCCTCCCAAATCCCTCAATTTCAGCGTGAGTTTGTTTTTCCTTCCGCTTCTCTTTCTCGCTTCGTAAATTATTTCTTCAATTGCGGTGGAGTCGAAGTGCGGGATTTTCCCGTCTTTCACTATTTCCTGGGCTATGAACTGCAATATCCTGTCTTCGTTTTCCGCCGAATCTTCAATAGAATCTTCCATGTACACTTCGTATCCGTATCCCCGGATTCTCGAGCGGAGCGCAGGGTGCATCTTCTGCAAATCCCTGTAATTTCCTGCCGCCACTAAAACAAAATCGCACGGGACCGCTTCTGTCCTCACTTGCGCTCCCGAGGAAAGTTCGCTTTGGCCGGTGATGGGGTATTTCTTTTCCTGCATTGCCGTCAGCAATTCCTGCTGGCTGCGGGGCGATAGTGCGGAAACTTCGTCTATGAACAATACTCCTCCGTTTGACTTATGCACAAAGCCAGCTTCGACTCTCAAGTGGGCTGGAGTGCCGAGCCCCCCGCTTTGGAACGGGTCGTGCCTCACGTCGCCGAGCAACGAGCCGGCTCTCGCTCCGGTGGCTTCGATGAACGGCGCTTTTTTCTTGTCCGAATTGTCTATCAAAAGCTTGGGACCAATTATTTCGCTGAACATCCTGTTTTTCCCGAGCTGCATTCCAATCGCCATTATTCCCCCGGCAACGAACAATCCGATGAGCAGTGCGGCGGTAATCACGTCCCCCCACTGTCCCCTTCCGAACGACAGGAGGAAGAAAGAGGACAAAAACAAGAACAGGATGATGATCAGATTGAAGTTGTTAGTGGGGGCTTTGATTCTCTCTTGCTCCATTATCTTCCTGCCCTCACCCGCTTTCACCACCCTGACCCGCGGGACGTTTTCGTCTTCGGGATTGGAATAAATCAAAATGTCTTTCAATTCGGAAATGGGCACTAGTTCGCTCATCGCTTGGGCGAGCATGGATTTGCCGGTTCCCGGAATTCCTATCAACAAAACGTTTCTTTTTTGCCTGGCGGCTTTCTTGATTATCTTGACCGCCTTTTCTTGTCCAATGACCCGGTCGACTATCCTCTCGGGCACTTTCACGTCGGCAGTGCTTTTGACTTTGACCGTAGTCTTGAGTTTGGTCATTTCAGCCTAGTCCACCCAAAGCAATAGTTTTAACAAACGGCGGGAATTTTAATTAATGCTTTTCGTATTTGGGGAAAGGAAATGATGAGGCTGGTCGTTTTGGGAAGCGGGGGCAGCATGCCCACGAGGGATACGCTACCCGCGGGTTTCGCGCTGAAGTATGGAGGAATATATTTATTCGATTGCCCGGAAGCGGCGCAAGTGCAGTTGTTGAAGTACGGGGCGGGTTTCGGGATAAACGCGATATTCCTTTCCCATTTGCACGCAGACCATTTTCTCGGGATATTCGGGCTTACGCAGACGATGGGGCTGCTGGGAAGGAAAGAGGAATTGCTCATATTCGGGCCGAAGGGTACGAAGTCGTTTCTCTCCAAAATCTTCAAAATGCCCCACTTGAAAACCGTTTTTCCGCTGAAAATCAAGGACGTTTCTTCGGGCGTGGTTTTGAAAACAAAGCTTTTTTCCGTCAAGGCCTTTCCTGTAAAACACAACTGTTCGGCCGTAGGATATGCGGTGGAAGAGCCGCCGTCGTTGCGTTTTGACGAGCCTAAAGCAAGAAAAGCCGGAATAAAGGGAAGGTTGTTTTCGGATTTGCAGAAAAAAGGGAAAGTCAAAATCGGAAGCAGGATTGTGAAGCTGAAAGACGTTACTTTCGAACAGGCGGGAAAGAAAATCGTTTTC
>CAYOZI010000039.1:0-3469 GCA_964408425.1 Microcaldota archaeon | reverse complement strand
TTGGAAAACTGGCAGGGAATACACTTTGCTTTCGCCCAACCAACCACCCTCGGCTCTATGATGAGCTTGAGAACGCTGTTCTTGCATCCGATGGAGCAAGGGCGCCCCGAAACCCCGTGGTTCACTCCCGGAAAACCCTTGAGCGTGAAAGAAGCGGTTTCGTTCAAAGAACGGTTGAGGGCGTTGGGTTCTAGGTTTTCCTTGCCGAGAAAGCTGCGCTTGGCTTTTCAAGCGAAGCCCAAATAACGTCGAAATTCTCTTCCAAGCTTTTCGCCACGACCTTGCTTTCGATTATTATGCCCAAGCTTTCCTCTTCTGCCATTGCCATTACCGACGCTTTGCTTCCGAAAACATGGTAGGTAACGGGCGAAGGCAAAGCTTCGCTCAAATACCTCAATTCCGTGAAAGGCAATTTTTCCAACTCCTTTCCCCTCTGGAAAGCCTGCGGCGACAAATCGACTATTCCCCTCAACACGATTTTCTTTTGAATCCTCCGTTTATGCCACCAGGCCATGAAAACCGGAGACCAAATCGCCACTCCCGGCTGCATTCTCTGGACTTTCAAAACCCCACCTTCCGGCAGTTCCTCGATTTCCTGGGTGAAAACGGTTTTCAAACCCTCCACGCCTGTATACATTTCAACAGTCGGCTTGGCTGAAAAGGCGTAGGTTTTCTCCAACAAACCCACGAGTTTCGAAGCGTTTTCCAAAACGCTTTTTTGGCGTTCTTCAACCGAAGCTTTCAATCTCGACGGTTCCGCAGCCTTGAATACTTTTCTTCCGTCGATATCCGCCTGGCTTACGAGCCCCTTTTCCACCAAACGCTTTAGAGTGTCGTAAACTAGCGTCCTCTGAACCCCGCTTTTTTCCGCGACGTCCGAAGCGCCGCCCGGCCCCAGCGAAGCCAGGGCCAGGTATACCAGCGATTCGTTGTGGGTCAAACCGATGCTCCTTAAAAGCGCTTCCTCCTCAACACCCATCGTTCCAATCCTACTGTTAACCAAGTCCTCCTTTTTAAATTTGTCGTATGCTTACTTACTACTTCTTTTTACCTCTATATTATGGCTCTTTTTCTAAAAATTCCATTTCTGTCGTGCTTCTTCTTACAACAAAATAATATATACCTTGCCTGTATAGTTACTACAGAAAAGTTTAAACAAAATGCAGGTGGAAAAATGGCTGAGTTTTTGGATGTAATTTTGAGGAAGAATCCTATAGGCACTTGGAAGAACATGCCCGTCCAGCAAGAGCCGGATTGGGACAAGTCTTCTCCTAGCGACCATCCCGGAAGCCAGTCCCGTTGGCTGGGTAAAAGCAGGGTTTCCCTGGCAGACGTTTCATGGAGAGTATCCACTCGCAAAGAGCTTTTGGATTACCACGGCAAAGTCATGAAAAGCACTTATAAAAATTTGGCCATAGTCGCCGCTTCGCTCGTCGTTACTCTCTATTCGTTCTCTTTGTTCGCTTCGACCAAGGATATAACCTTCGCGGTTTTCGCGGTTGTTTTCGCCGCTCTCGTGTCCCGCCACTACACCAAAGCCTGGGGTGGCTATGCTGGAGGCTGGAGCGATTACGAGCACGATCCCGTGCAAGTCGTACCGCACAACTCTTACGTGCTGAACAACGGATTCGGAATGATGTAGAAAATTGAAAAAAGAGGTAAAAAAGGAAAAATTTGGAGGGATGGAAAATGTATGACCCGTACGCGTTTTCAATGTCGTTGAGAAGCTGGGCGCCCGGATTCAAGAGGCTGGGTGCTCCCACGAAGATCAGGGATACCTACGGCCCGAAGGAAATGCGCGAGAAGAAGTTCGCCGTTACGAAAACCAAGGACGAGATTGTCGAAGAGCATTCGCTGGTTATGCAAAGAGTGTACCAGCGTTGCGTTCTTTCTATTGCCGCTTTCGCAGTCGGGGCGTACTTGTTTTTCATGACCCTTGCAACCGGAAGCGAGACTTACTTGATGGCTTCCATGGTTGCGATAGCCTGGGCTTCGTACAAATGGTGGCACGGGGCGGCTGCTTACTCGAACTGGCAGGAATTTGAATTGAGGCCTTTGCTGGTGCCCGTTGAGGATATACGCGAGCCTGCGGCAATCCCGCACTGGCTCACGGGCAAAGAACCGTCGTTCACCATCAAAAATGAAGCTAAAGCTTGAGGTGTGAAAACATGCACGAAGGAACTGACATTCGCCCGAAGAAAAGCTGGAGGAACTGGGAATTCGTAGCAATAGCCGGATTTCTAGCCATTGATGAATTGAGAAACGGCTTTTTCCTCTTCCTCTCCAGCCTGGACGCGGTCACTCTGATTGTTTTGCTTTTGGCCGTTTGGATGCTGAAAGACAAGAAAATGCCTAAAGTGGGTTTGGGCGGTTTGGGAAAAACCGGTTTGTTCGATGGTTTCACGGCGTTCGGCAAAGCCGAACCCAAAAACTAGTGAAATAGGCAAGTGCCTATTCCAGCCTAATGTGAGGCTGGGAGGTAAATACTTGAGGTTAAAGGGTGGGAAAAAGTGGGTTGGAAAATGGTTGCAGAGGAGTACAATGTTTCACCGTTGATTCACGTTACTTCCTACCAGGTTGCAGCAACCAGCGGAATTGCTCCCTATTTGGGCGAGAACGACACCGGCTGGATGTTTGCCTTCGACAAAAACCGCTTAAGCATGTGCTGGTTCGGCGTTTTCGAGAATTTCGAAGCCCAAGCCAAAAAAACCCTGGAAAAAATGGAAGATCCTGGTTTCGTTAAGATAATCGACAAGGGTCAGAGGGAAAGCGCGAAAGAATTGTACGATTATTCGTTTTTCGTCAAGAACGAGGATTTCTCGAAATACTCCAACTCCAAGCTTTACGCTGCTTTCGAAAAACTGTTCGACCTCTACGTCAGGGCGAACGTTTTCGGGCACGTCATCAACCTCTCGGATTTCGAAACCAACCTGCTGAGCAACAAACTGACGAAAATGCTGGAGGGTAAAATCCAGCTTTCCAACTCTAGCGTGAGCGTTGCCGAAGCTTTCAGTACGCTAACTACCCCCTCGGAAAAAAGCTTTTTGCAAAAACAAGACGAGGACTTTTTTGTTTTAATGAAGCATGTTCAATCGAATCCAGACCTCAAAACCGCTCTTTTGCAAAGCCATGTGGAGAAATACGACTGGCTTCAGTTCGGCTACGACGGGCCGACGATTCTGGACGAAAATCATTTTGAGGTAATACTGGAAAGCGAGCTGAAGCAGGGGGTTGACGCGAATGCAAAGCTTTCGGAAATGAAGCTGAAAATGCAAGAGCTTGAAAAAAAGCAAGCCGAACTTGCAGTAACGCTGGGGTTGAATGAAACGGAAAAGTATTGGCTTGCAACCGCCAGAAACTTCGTGTTTTTGAAGGGATTGAGGAAAGACATCGTTTTCCTGGGGCACCGTTGTGCGGAAAACCTGTTTTCCGAAATAGGCGCGCGTTTGGGGTTGAGCGTGAAGCAGGT
>CAYOZI010000038.1:0-4730 GCA_964408425.1 Microcaldota archaeon | reverse complement strand
TCTTCCTTGATGTTGAAGCCCTTCGGGTTTGCAATCTTGCCCGAGTCAGGCAAGGTAAGAATAGACGTGTGGTCTTGGGTCACAACCTTGGGGTCTCCACCAAAAGTGAGACTGGTAACTGTCGCGCTTGAAAACGAGCTCATCAAAGACGCGGTAGTGTTCCTCACGTTGTCCGCATTCTCGTCAACGTAGTCGTTAATGTACGATTTGATTTGGTACGCCAACGCGGGGTTGACTCCAGGGGTTGCGACTTCCAAGCTGACCTTGGCAGCGCCTCCCGCAGAACCAGAGCACGACAGCAAGTCGGTGCCGGTTACGGTTATCGCTTCGCCGGACGTGTACGCCAAGTTTCCGATCATGGCAGCGACGTTAGCCGCGTTCACTGCATCCGCAGGTTGGGATGCCGAACCGACTACCAAAACCACGTTCGGGCTTCCGTTGCTGAAAAACTGGAAACCAGACAAACCGGCTTCATCTACGCTTACTGCGCCAGCAAAGGCAGCTCCCAACATGGCAGCGCCCGCCGCAGCAGCAGCGATTCTCTTTACATTCACGGTCTTCACGTAACCACCTCTGTCTTTCGACAGCCTAATTTTGTATATTTTCTTTTTCTCTTTTCTGCATACTTTCCCTATGAAGGATATCTCGCACTCTACCGTCCTACCCCATCCCTGCAAAGCACACACGCTACTGGTTATAGCGTTTGCCTACACGACAGGTTGAACGCGTGCCAACCTATTTCAAACAAGGGCTTTTTAAACATTTCCAAAATACGCTTCCTGACGAAGATTCCTTCGGAAAAGAAGGGCGGTATTAAAACTCCAATACCGGTAATCGCCAGGACAACGCCGTTTGACGATATCCCTGAAATCCTATGCCTGACAGGGCTTAATACCCCTACCTTACGCTTCCACCCCCTCAAACCCACCCAAAACAACCCTAGTTGTTACTACCGACAAGTTTATAAATCAGGTTACATATTAAGTATAACGGGGAAAACCGGATTTAAGCCGGTTTTCCAGCTTGGGATCATAGGAGGAGGAAAAGGCAAATGCAGGTGGAAACCAGTTTGCAGGGATTGAAGAAAACCAACGTTTCTAGCGGGGAAAGCCAGCCGCAGCAGTGGAACTATTCGTCCGTCTGGCTTCCGGTTCAAACGGAAGGAAAGTCCGTAATGAGCGTCACCAACAGGCAGTCGTTCATGGACAGGGAACTGGGAAACTGGAGGACAATCCAGGTTTCGAGGGTTGCGGCCATCTTGTTCGGGGTTGGAGCTTTGTATTTCCTTCCGTCGAATTTGCTGTTTTCCGCAGCCTTGGCTTTGGCAGCCGGGTGGGCTTGGGGTTTGTACACTAAAAAGGCGTTCTTCTTCGAGAAAATCAACAGGAAGAGGGAGATTCTCGAAGGAACGTGAGAAGAGGAAAAACAAAATCGAAAGGAAAAAGGTAAACGAACATGGTTCAAACTGCGGTTGAAACACAACAGGCCGGAGCTGTAGCAACGCCAATAGGCGGAGCTGCGGGCGGAATGCCCCAAAGGTCTTTCCTGCCCTTGCAAATCAAGCCCGGCGCGCCTCCGTTCATGAGGCAGCATAAGCGTTATGATTATCTCGCGGAGTACGTCGGGTTTACGAAAGACGGGTACAAGAATACCGTTAAAGCCGTGTTTTGCTTTGCAGGCGGGGTTGCTACGCTAACAACGTTCGCTCCCGGCGCTTTGCTGATGTTCGCCCTTGCCGCGCGTTACCAGGATATCGCGTGGATGGACTTCTTCATCACGAAGACGTTCGGAAAGTACAGGTCGCTGGTGTTGATAGACTGAGATGGAAAAAAATGGCTGAAGGACTCGTGTATTTCATCGGAAAACAAGACGAATGGACGGCGGTAGTCGTGGAAAGGCCGTTGCTTTGTGCAAAATCCAGGATGCAAACGCATGATTTTAAGGGTGTTAAAGATGGCTGAAAACGATAACTTCAAACCGTTGCAACCGGGCATAGCCATGCAGATTACGAGCTTGCTGGAAGACGCCGGGCTGGTAAGGATAGCGAACGGAGGGTGGACTTTCGAACAGGCAATGAACCAAACCGCGTTCATTCTTCCCGACGAGGTAATATGGATGATTGTTTTCGCCAGCCTAGGGATTTCCGCGCACGCGTGGGGTTGGATTTAAGAGGTAAGGAAAAATGGCTGTACCACTGAAAGACTTCAAGGTAAACGGCAAGGGAACTCCGGGAAAAGGGGAGTTCGACCCTAGCAAGGCGCCCATGCTTTACGTCCCAATGGAGTCGAAAATGAATTTCGCCGACGGGACTCCGGTAAATTCGCTCATGGTGAAGCACAGGCGCGACATTTTGAAAGAATGGTTCGGCGAAAAGTGGAAGGACGGGGCGCTGGGAACCGCGTATAAAGCGTGGCTTTACGCCGTGATTTCGCTTGTAGCGGTTTTGGTCACCTACGGGATTAACTTGTGGGTCGCCGCGTTTTTCGCTTATTTGACCGGTTACTTCTGGAGCCAGGTTTTGATCAACTACGCTTGGAGCGTGGTTTGGTATAAAGGAAAAGCCGCAATTTCAACTAAATGAGGAAAAAGAAAAAAGGGTGAAAAAACAAA
Source organism: Microcaldota archaeon (assembly GCA_964408425.1). Classification (GTDB taxonomy): domain Archaea; phylum Micrarchaeota; class Micrarchaeia; order Norongarragalinales; family Norongarragalinaceae; genus UBA10210. Next base: position 2,120 of record CAYOZI010000038.1, on the reverse strand, counting down.
ATGGCTGAACCTCAACCGCAAGTTGGTATATACGGTACCGTAGCCGAAGCAAAGCGCCCCATGCTCGTAATGGGAACGAGATACGATTATATGATGGACCACTTGCCGGAATACAAGAAGTACATCCGCTTCAGGATATACTATATTCTCGCTGGTTTGGCCGGAGTGTGGCTTTTGTTTTACCAGCCGATGCTGTCCATAGCCGCGTTCTTTCTTGCCGCTTACTACTACCATATGACCGACTTGCAGAAGATGAGGACCATCCACAACAAGAGGACGGTCATGATCGGACATTAAAGTTCCTCCCTGCATTAAGCCCGGGCTACAGCCTTTCGTTCGAAAGGCCATATGGGCCCGGGCTCCAAAATCGCCCAGAAAGGTTTATAATTCCATTTCGGGAAAATTTATTCAGGCACTCTTTTTTCGAGAGGCGCCCTAATTCTGAAAGGCAAAAACAAATTGTCGATTTACCGAAAGGCAGTTTGGTTGATAAAGGGAAAGGGAAATGGCTAAATTCGTTTTCGTCACAGGAGGGGTTTTGAGTTCCCTCGGAAAGGGAATACTATCCTCCTCCATCGCACGCCTATTGAAAAGCCGCGGAGTGAACGCAAATTGCATGAAAATCGACGTTTACTTGAACGGAGATGCGGGAACTCTCAATCCTTTCGAACACGGGGAGGTTTTCGTAACCCAAGACGGATTCGAATGCGACCTCGACGTGGGAAATTACGAGAGATTTTTGAACATTTTCGCGAAGAAAGAGCAGAACCTGATGATGGGGCAGGTTTACAAAGCGGTAATCGAGAAGGAACGGAAAGGTGAATTTTTAGGAAAAACGCTGCAGATGATCCCCCACGTTACGAACGAGGTTAAAAGCAGAATCCGGAATACGGCGAAAGCCACGGGCTGCGAGGTGCTCGTAGTCGAAATAGGCGGTACCGTGGGCGATATAGAAAGCGAAGTCGTCCTCGAAGCGATCCGCCAAATGCGTTTCAACGGCGACGAAATAGTTTTCATCCATCTTGCGCTAGTTCCGACGATCACGACGGGCGAACAGAAGACGAAACCGCTCCAGCATTCCGTGAAAATGCTTTTATCGACCGGCATCCAGCCGGACTTAATCGTCGCGAGAAGCGAGAAAATGCTTTCGAAGGAGGCGAGAAACAAGATCGCCATGTTCTGCAACGTCTCTCCCGAAGAAGTATTCTGCTCCCCGAACGCCGACAGCATTTACAAGATTCCAATCATCCTCGAAGAGCAAGGCATCCAGGACCCCATAGCGAAAAAACTCGGGTTGAAACTGAAGGAAAAGGATTTGGGGGAGTGGAAAGAGCTTTTGGACAAGAAACCGAGAACGGAGAGGACAATAGCGGTCGTGGGGAAATACGCGACTACGAAAGACACGTACATGAGCGTTTTTGAAGCTTTGAGCCACGCGGCGTTGAACAACGATGTGAAGATCAACGCCGTTTTGATCGACTCGGAAAAAGTCGAGGGTGGAACGCAAAGCCTCGAAGGTTTCGATGCGTTCGTAGTTCCGGGAGGGTTCGGAGAGCGGGGTGTGGAAGGGATTATTCAAACCATAAAATATGCGAGAGAAAACAACATTCCCTATTTGGGATTATGCTACGGTTTGCAGTTGGCGATAATCGAAAGCGCGAGAAACGTCTTGGGATGGAAGGACGCTCACACTACCGAAATCAAGCCCGACACAAAACACCCCGTAATCTGCCTTTTGCCCGAACAGCATTCGGTCGAGGAAAAGGGCGGGACAATGCGCTTGGGGGCTTACGAAGTGAAAGTCGAGAAGGATACGCTTGCATTCGATTTGTACGGCAGCGAGAAAATACTCAAGAGATTCCGCCACCGTTACGAGATCAACCCCGAACTGATTCCGGATTTGGAGAAAGCAGGATGGGTTTTCTCGGGAAAAGACCCGAAGCGCGAGATAAGGAAGATAGGCGAGTTGAAGAAACACAAGTTCCTGATCGGAAGCCAATTCCACCCGGAGTTTGATTCGCGTTTGGAAAAGCCGGAGCCCTTGTTCGACGGGCTTTTGAAAGCAACGCTGAAAAAGTAAAGCCACCGGCAAGGCGGTCTGCTTAACCTTTTAAGCAAAA
>CAYOZI010000037.1:0-5333 GCA_964408425.1 Microcaldota archaeon | reverse complement strand
AGGAGCGACGCCGACAATTTCCCGTTCCAATTCGGAAAAGGCAAGGCAAAACTGATCGTGGAAAACTTCGAAGCGATAAAGAAATTCGCAGAAGAAGAGTAAATTCGGAGTGGGCCCGCAGGGAATCGAACCCCGAATCTTTCGCACGTCAAGCGAACGTCTTACCAAATCCGCCAAGATTTCCCGTAAAAAGGAAAGCTTAGTTTCGACTACGAGCCCACTAAATAAATTGCTTTAAGTAAAAATAAAAAGAAAGCGGAAAAGGAAAAAAACCTTACTTTTCGAGCGTCAGCGTCAGCGAGGAAACCTTCCTCATGCTGCCGTCCTCGCTCTGAAGCTCTTCAGTCGCCACGTCGAAAGCCGTTATCTTCAAGCTATTGATAAAACGGTTTTTCACGATCTGGCTCACGTCAATCGCGGTGGAAATCACTTTCCCTCGCGCCTTGAGCTTCACTATGCCCGTGCCCTGGTTGAACTGCGTTACAACCGCGAGAACGTAGCTCATCACCGGTTTTTTGCCGACGTAGATAGTGTCGTCCGGCTTTCTTGAATGCCCTTGTGCCTGTTCGGGTGCCTGTTCTTGCGTGTTGTCGATGTTGTCTTCCATATGCCTAAACCCACCTCTCTGAAAGTTCTAGTGTACTCGTAATGCGAAAAAATAGGGTGAAAAGGGCTTATTAAAACCCTACGGAATTCTCCAACGCTTTTCTTACGGGCATTCCCTTCAAAACCAGTTTTTGCACCGCATGCAACTTTTCCTTCGGCACGCCGGCCTTGAACGCCTTCTTTTTCACAGTCGCGAGCTTCGAAGAAACGCTCTTGAACGCCTTCAACGCAGAAGCCAGCGCATCCCGCTCGTGAGAATTCTTCACCTTGAAATCCTCAACCAAACGGTGTTTTTGGGCGACGGTCAAATTTTTCGAAGGCTTGTATAACCTGGCGCTAAAAACCCGCTTGAGAATGGAGACTTTCCTGGGCGGGATGGATTTGTCGCAAGCTATTATCGTCGGGGAGAATACGGCCAAATCCCGAATGAACGAGTTTTCGCCCCAGTTTTTCCTGCTTTCCACGCTCAGCGCATTCCCTTCGAAATCGACTATGGCGAAAGCCCTCCACGTGCCCGAATCTATCCCCGCAATCAACAACCCACCCTCGCTTACGCTAAGGTTCTGAAAAAATAAAAAGGGAAAGGTTAGTGCTTAACCTTTCGCGCCCTTCAAGTACAACAGCGTGTTCAGGAACAAGTGGTACTGTCCGGTCGGAGATGCGGTCGAGGGATCGAACGAGAAGTAAATTACTTTCCCGGCGGTGAACATTCCCTTGCTCTCGATTATCGCGTAAGTCGTTCCAGCAGTCGGCTTTCCGCCGAACTCTTCAACCAACGCCAGAACTTGGGAGTTGGGCTTCGGGAAGACGTTGACGTAAGTATCCTCGAAGACTCCGTGGTTCACTATACCGTTGAACACTGGGCTCTCCTGGTCTATGATCTGGAACTTGCCCTGGCGGATGGTAACGAGAGTCTGTCCCGAGCGTTCGTGGAACAAGTTTCCGCTGTAAGTAACGGGCATAACATCCCCTATCAAACCAATGCCCACATCCCAACCAACCGCGGTCGGGTCTTCAGTAACGGCAGTGCAAGCGTCGCCAATCACTATGAGCTTCTTTCCGCTCTTGACGGCATTCGCTATTTCCATTCTCGCAGTCCTGTCGCAAACGCGGCTGTTCTGCAAGATTATGATGTCGAAGTTTTTCAAAACCCCGGGATAAACGGCAAGCTGGTTGATCGGAACCGCGTAAGAAACTCCCGCAAGGCGGTATTGCTCGGATGAAAGATAGCTTTGAAGCTGAGGAGAAGGAGAGCCTACGACCGCAATCCTGATGTAGGAAGGCGGGAACAAACCCCCAACCAGCGGCATCGAGCTCAAATCGAGATAACCGAATTTCGCTGCTATGAAAACCGCGAGAATAATTATGAGCAAAATAGGAATAACGCTTTCAGCGTATGACTGTTGTCCTCTCTTCCCCTTCTTTTTCAACAAAGCGCCAATCATTTATATATCACCTGAAAGAGTTTCTGTTTTACCGACTTTATAAATATTGTTGTAACCCCTTTAAAGTTTATACTAAAACTCCCTTTCAGCACGGTGCAAGGTAGTCTATCACGTTCGTCAGGAGCGTGGTCGAATTCACTTCTTCGAGAGGGAATGAAACGTACACGATTCTTCCCGCGTAACGCGTTTCCATTATTCCGGTGAAACTGCCTTGGGGCGTTATTATTTGCGCGATTATGTTCACTCCCGAAGCGTCCGGAACGATTTTCGAGAATTGCGTGCTTTTGATGTCGAATTCTTTCAGCAAACCCCTCAAAACCAGGGAGTCTATGTCAATCACCCTCAACGAAGCCGAAGGAGTCTGGATATTCCCGTCGTAACGCGCCTTCAAATAATCTTCCAGAACGTCGAACCCGTAAAACTGCGTTTGGTTGTACAGGTATTTATACCAGTTTTTGGTTTTCACGTTGTTCCAAGCCTTGTCCCAGTTTGCGCTGCCGGGAGTCACGTTCAACGCTATCAATTCAAGATAATAGCTTTCGTTCGTCTGGTTTGCGAGAATCAAATCGTAAGAATCGACATACTGGTTGGAAAACGCGTCTCCAACCCATATTACAGTTCCACCCGCGTCGAGATACCCTTTCACCGCATCCACCTGCCTCGTGGAAGCGGTTTTGAATTTCTCGACCACGAGCAAGTCGAATTTTCTCAACAACCCGGCCGAAAACTCTTCACCGCGAACCGGCTCTACCAGGGTAAACCCTCTCAACCGCGTCAACTGCCTTCTCAATTCGACCGGATCCCCTATCCCGTCGCTCCCCGACAAAACGCCTATGCGCGACTTGCCTTGTTCAACGTACGAACAGTAAGTTCCGCACCAATTCACGAACGGAACTTGCGAACAGTGGATCCACTGGAACTTCGTCAGGACGACCATCAAAGCCAAAACCAGGATTACGAGAATGATCAAATTGGGCAGTTGTTTTTCCAGCGATTCCAACGGGCTTTCCTGAGCCACGAACCTAGCCATGAATAAACTTAAATTGCCGTTGTTTTAAAATAGTATTTCATGCAAGCAAAAGGTGTTTTGAAAAGTGGGTGAAGACAAAATCCAATCCCCGTCGTCTTCGACGGGAATAATGAGGTTTTACGACGTATCCTCGTCCAAAGTGCAGCTTGACGCGAAAATCGTGATAGGGTTTACGGTCGCGGTCATTCTCTTGGAAATAGTACTACAAATGTTTTGAGCTTCAAGCCAGGGCGAAAAAGCCCTTCTTCTTTTCTATCACTTCCCCCTCGTCCATCAAGATGCATATCGCAGCCTTGACCCCGTCTTCCGGAAGCTTGGTTTTCCCAGCTATTTCAAGCGTATTCGAAGGCCCTTCCTTCAAAACCTTCACGATCTTGGGCGTGGTTTCCTCCAAAAACGCCCTTTTCGCCACGTAAAACTTTTTATCAAAGCCTCTCACGCCCAAAACGCTCCCGCTTTTGATTTCCTTTTCCATTTCCCGCGAAACCTGTTCCGCCCCCTTTTCTGCGAAAACAACCACGAAGCCCTTGTACTCCAGCTCCCGCTTGAAAAACGATTTTTCGGTGGAAACGGAAGGAGAGAAAGGCTTGTCGGAAAAAGCCGCGTCAATCTTTTGTTTCGCCAGTTCAGCCATTTTTTCCTTTCTCAACAAAACGAAAACTCCCTTTTCGGCTTCCACGAAATCCAATTCTTCATCTTCCTTCAACCCGCTTGAAGAGACTATAGACTGGGGGAAGACTATCGCCAGCGCATCGCCGTGCTTGAATATCCTCACTAAACCCACCGGATTAACCCCACTACGCCGGAGTATAAAAACCGTAAAGGCTATTAAGAGCCGAAAGGTAAAAGGCTTTTAGCGTTTCTAAAAACGGATTTCGGAGGCTGGTGTAAAATGCGGTTCGGCTTGGCTGCGGCTATAGCTATTTTCATTTTCTCGTCAATCGTTTTTGCAGCCTGTCCCGGCGGAAACCTGCCTGGCGAAATACGCCAAGAAACTGGCGTTTTGAACGGCGGGAAATTCAGCATCTACTATCCTCAAACCAGCCCTGTCGTCAAATACGGCGTCAACGAAATCAAAATCGACAGTCTAAACGGTTTGGTTCTCGCTTGGAACGAAGACAATCCGGGCGGGGACGGAAAGGTAAGCTTGGCAGTGTGCGGAACCGCGGCCATAGGAACGGACAAAAAACTGGTAGTGAAAGTCTTGGCAATACGCCCCAACGACCAAGGCAAGCTTGTCGCGGACTTGAGCTTCACCAGGCTTTCTTCACTGCCCACGTGCTCTGACTCGGGGTCAAGCTTGTACGAGAAGGGGAACATCAAGGCGTTCAGCACTACGGGCGTGTACGAGGAAAAGTTCGACTACTGCACTTCCGACGGCAAGGTGGCGGAATACTGGTGTTCTGGAAAATACAAGGCAATCAGCACTTACGACTGCCCCCAAGGCTACACTTGCACCAGCGGGGCTTGCACTGCAGTCAAAACCACGCCTACAGCCAAAGCCAGCGCTTGCGCGGTCGATTACGACGGGAACGGCGTTGTGGAACAGGCTGACGTCACTCCGATAGCGAACAACTACCAAAAGAAAGCTTCCGAAAACAACTGCAAGCTCGGAGTGAAAAGCGATTTCAGCTGCGCTGTTTTCGATGGAAACGGAGACGGGATTGTAGACGCGAAGGATTCCGACTTGATCGGAAGCGCGTACCTGCAAAATTGCGATTACGCGAAATTCGATTTCGACGGGGATGGGAAGATAGAGTGGGATTCTAACTATTACTACGGCAGCGACAGTTACCACATCAACCAGTATTTGAACCCTAGTACGGCAAGGACTTACTCCACCGAAAAGACGTGCGGAAGCGACTCAACATGTTCGAAGTATGACGCGAACGGCGACGGGAAAGTGAGTTTGGACTTCTCCAACCCGAGGAACAGGGACAACAACTTCCTCAAAAGATACGACGGGAAAACCGTTTCCCCGGCTTGTTCCGACTCGGACGGCGGCAAGGATACGGGCGTGAAAGGAACGGTCACCAAAGGAACGACTAGGTCCATCGACGCCTGCAACACTCAAATGGAGAACTACGTCAACGAATACTTCTGCAATAACGGAAACATCGCAACAACGGCCATACCCTGCGGAACAGGAAAAACCTGTTCTGACGGCGCTTGCAAGGAGGTAACCAGGGAAACGCCCCAGGTTAAACAGCCGGACTTGCAGATCACGAGCGCAACGTGGAAGAAAACCACGG
>CAYOZI010000036.1:0-6298 GCA_964408425.1 Microcaldota archaeon | reverse complement strand
AAGAAGAAAGAACTGGTCGTGGGGTAAATGGTCGTTTGTTCCGCTCCCGGCAAAATACTGTGGCTGGGAGGATATGCTGTTTTGGAGAGGCCCAACGTTTCGTTCATCACGGGAGTCGATAAGAGGGTTTACGTTCAAGCGAAGGAAAGCTACAAAATCGTCTTTCATTCTCCGCAGTTCGGCTTGGATGCGAGCGGGATTTTCGAAAACGGGAAAATCATACTGAATGGCGATTCGGAAAAACTGAAGTTCGTGAAAACCACGGCCGAAGGCTGTTTGAATTATTTCGCCTGGAAATGCATTGCCCTGAAGAATTTCGAGTTGGAGACGAAGAGCGACGAGGCTTTCGGGGTTGAGGTGAAAGCGGGTTTGGGCTCGAGCGCCGCGGTATGCGTCGCTACGGCCGCTGCGTTGTTTGAACTCCACTGGATGGGCGTTGAGGAAAACAAGGAAAAAATCCACAAGATTTCACAGTGGGCCCACAACACCGCCCAGGGAAAGGTGGGAAGCGGGTTTGACGTTGCCGCAGCGTGTTACGGCGCCTCCTCGTACGTGCGCTATTCTCCGGATATTTTGAAACAGCCGTTCCCGCAGGTTGTCGAAGAGAAATGGGATTATGAAACGAAGGAAATTCCCCTGCCGAAACAATTCCAAGTAGCGATTGCCGCGCTCGGGAAAAGCGCGAGCACTAGCGAAATGGTGAAGAAAATCAACGTCTGGAAAGCCTTGTACGTAGTCGAATACGAAGAGCTGATGGCCCAATACAATGCTTCCAACTCTTTCGCCATCGGTTCGTTGAAAAAACTCTCTTCCGACTTTTCGGAGAAAAACCTTTCGGATTTCAAGAAAATGTTCAACCACGCCCAGTTCTTGAGAAAGCAATTAGGGATAAAGAGCGGTTGCGAGATTGAAAGCGAAGAGTACACGATACTGCGGCAGGAAAGCGATGCTAACGGAGCTTTCGTCTCCTGCCTTCCCGGAGCGGGTGGCGGGGACAGCATAGCGGCGTTCTGCCTTTCGGAAGAGGACAAGACAAAACTGGAAGGGTTTTGGAAACGCAAGGGGTTGAATGTTCTGGATTTGAACGTGAGCAACGAAGGAGTCAGGGCCGAAAGCTTTCTGCCTTAAGCCAAATACTTTTTTCCTTCAGGGTGTTTAGCCAAAAGTTTGATCGCTTCCCTGTACCAAATGGTGTATTTCTCCGGATGGCTATTTATCTCATCCAGCGCTTTCCTTCCGGGAAGGAAAAACAATTCCCCTTCCACTTCCTTGGGGTTAGGATGGAAAGGTCCATCGCAGTGAACTACTATCACTAAGCAAAACTCGTTTTCGCACGTTCCATCCTCGTAATGCTCCTCATAAGAAAAACCGCCGTAATCCTCGAACTCCAATTTTTCCGTAACCCCGTACTCTTCTTTCAAAGTCCTCGTGTACGCCTGTTCGTGCGTTTCCGTTGAAAGGATGTGGCTTACCGGCAGATCGAGTTTCCCCCCGCCGACCTTCCTTTCTGGCCGCTTGTGCAAAACGAATTCCCCCTTCGAATTGACGACCAGAATGCCGTACGCCAGATGCTTCAAACCAGGCGAAGTGTGCGCATCCCACCTTTTTACCAGCTTTCCGCTCAAGTTGCCCTTCTCGTCGGCCGCATGCAAAAGCTGCTCCCCCTTGTGCCTGTCCCTGTGCCCGTCGTTGTGAGTCATAACTTTTGATTATGCATTATACTCTAAAAAGAGTTGCTGTTCGGATACAAGCGGTTTTTATTTTTCAGCATGGATAATCATAGCATGACGGATTCCTTGGAAATAGTCATTCGCAAGCACGCTTTGAAAAACGCCTTCGATTACGCGAAGGCGGACGTGAAGAGCGTTACGGGGAAGGTTATCGCCGAACATCCGGACTCGAAGAAAGACATGAAGAGGACGATGGAACTGGTTTCCAAGGAAGTTGCGCTCGTCAACGAAATGGGCAAGGACGAAGTAAAGAAGGAATTGGCGGATTACGCGTTTGTAGCGAGAAAAGAGGAGAAAAAGGAAAACTGGAATCTGCCCGGAGTGGAGGAAGGGACGGTGGTAACGCGCTTCCTTCCTGAACCGAACGGGTTTTTGCATTTGGGCCATGCTAAAGCCGCGTTTTTGAGCGAAGAGCTAGCAAAGCAGTATTCCGGAAAAATGCTTTTGCGTTTCGACGACACGAATCCCGAGAAGGAAAAGCAGGAGTTCGTCGACGCGATCAAGGAAGACGCGGATTGGCTGGGGTTGAAGTTCGAGGGAAAGGAAACGTATACCTCGGATTTAATGCCGGAATTTTACGGTTTTGCCGAGCGAATGATTTCGCAAGGCGACGCTTACGCCTGTTTTTGCATCCAGGAAGTGATGAAGAAAAACCGAGAACTAAAAAAGCCTTGCGCTTGCAGGGAAAAACGGCCTGCGGAAAATCTCGACGGCTGGAGGCAAATGACTACCTCGCTGAAAGAGGGGGAAGCGGTTTTGAGGCTGAAGGGAAATCTGGAAAGCGACAATACCGTTATGCGCGACCCTACCCTGTTCAGGATTCTGGAAACCCCTCACTACCGGCAGGGAACGCGTTATAGGGTGTGGCCGACTTACGACTTCGAGGTTTCCATTTCCGATTCGCTTAATGGCGTGACGCACGCGCTGCGCTCGAAGGAATACGAGCTGAGGGATGATTTGTACTATTTCATTCTTGACAAGCTCGGCTTGCGAAAACCCGTTGTTTACGATTTCTCCAGGCTGAATATCCGCGGGAACGCGTTGAGCAAGCGGTTGTTGAAGCCTTTTGTCGAGGAAAAGAAGGTTTGGGGTTGGGACGATCCGAGGCTGCTGACCATACGCGGAATGAGGAGAAGGGGTTTGCTGCCGCAGTCGATTCACGATTTCGTTTTGGGATTCGGTTTGAGCAAAGTCGAGAGTTCCCCTTCGATCGAAAAGCTGTTCAAGGAAAACCAGAAGCTCCTCGAGCCGGTTGCGGAGCATTACTTCTTCGTTTCAAAACCGGTGAAGCTGTTGGTGAAAAACTCGAAGGAAACCTTCGCGAAAATTCCCAAGCACCCGGCAGTTTTGGAAAAAGGACACAGGCTTTTGCACGCGCAAAAAGACTTCTTTGTTTCAAACGCAGATGCCGCGGGGATGGAAGAAGGGGAAGTATTCCGGTTGAAGGAGTTGTATAACGTAAAACTGCTGGAAAAAACTCCCAACGGGCTGGTTGGCGAGTATGCAGGCAAGGAATTGAAGGAAAACACGAAGAAACTGCAGTGGGTTCCGGCTTTGCATGCGGTCCAGGCGGAATTGATTTCGGTAGGGGACCTACTGATTGACGACAAGTTCAATCCTAAAAGCATAGGCGTGGAAAGCGGGTATTGCGAGGAGGATTGCAAGAAGCTTCACGACGGAGCCATAGTCCAATTGGAAAGGATCGGTTTCGCGCGTTTGGATGACAAGAAGAAAATGGTTTTCATCCTCTGCAAGTGAACTCAGAATTCTATCGTTTTCGCCTTTCCTTCAGCCGGTTTTATCAAAACCCTATCCCCTTCCCTCAACACTACCATTTTCGGGTCGTTGTCAGCGATGAGAAGCGCATTCCTCCTGTGGATATGCACCGTTATGGAAAATTCCTTCAAAAACAACGGCTTGTGGCTGGCGATGGTGTTGTTGAAAGCTATGCCGTAACCGTCCTTGAATTTTTTATGCGTAATCGCGTAGAAATAAGCGGTGGAGCCGTAAGCGGTGGAAGCGACTATCCCGTCCCCGACCACCTCATCCTTCAAACAAACCCCGTTCAAACAAAAGTCGAACCTCACAGCGTGGATGTGGTTTGAATTGTGGATCTGGATTTCGTTCAGCCCGATGAGAACCGTTTTTCTTCTTTTCCCGTTTTTCCTTACGGACGCCACGCCCTCTATCTTGCCGTGCTCGAGGATTTCAAACTTTCCGTCCTTGAGCCTCGCGATTATTTTCTCCAACCCGTTTTCGCAATAGATTTTTTCCGTCGCCTTGTGGATTGTTTTCGTTTTTTTCAACGCGCATTTGGGGCATTTTTTCGGATGGCGCAAGGACAATTTGGGGATGCCGGGATAAGCGCGTTCGGAATGCAGTATGGTTCCGTCGCCCCCGTAAGTGACGATGACGTCGGGGGCTTTCCTATCGATTTCAAAATGGCGTGAAAAAACTTTTTCCATCCTCCCCGCGTTTCTTCCTACCATTGCGAATTTTTCCGGCTTCATAAGCAATTACGACTCCGCTTTGCTTCAAAAACCTTTTTAAAGCGCCTGTGCAATTAATTTGTTCTGCCTATTTTTTCAAGGCTGTATGAATTCGATGACCACTTAGGTGGGGTGAAAACGAAAGATGGCTAAAGCGTACGTGAAATTCCAAACTCCTGCCGACGTCCAGTCCAAGGCGTTGCAGGCTATCGAACTCGCCAGGCAATCCGGCAGGGTGAGGAAGGGGACGAATGAAACCACGAAGGCTGTCGAGCGCAGCATAGCGAAGCTCGTTGTCATCGCCGAGGACGTGGATCCGGAGGAAATAGTCATGCATTTGCCTTCGTTGTGCGAGGAAAAAAGGATTCCGTTCATTTTCGTAGCTTCAAAGGCGGATTTGGGGAAAGCTGCGGGTTTGCTCGTTCCTACGGCGGCAATAGCGATTGAAACTTCCGGAAGCGGGGAAGAACTAGTGAGGGATATCGTTTCCAAGACTTCTTCGGACAAGGCTGCCGAAACGGCCAAGGAAAGCGCAAAGGCCGAGAAGGAAGCGAAGCCCAAGAAAGCCCCCGCGAAGAAAAAGAAGGAAAAGGAAGTCGTTGCGGAAGCGACGGCTTGAGCTTTTTTATTTAATTTGGTGAACGTTGAATATGGGCGGAAAGAAAAAAATCCAGAACATCGAAAAGCAGCAGGAAAAGTCTCCCGAAAACAAGGAGAAGGCTGCTGCCGCCGCGCCGGCAATCCCGTTGGACGGGTATGCGGCTGAAGTCGTGGATGTTTTGGGGAAGACGGGCGTGTTCGGGGAAGTTTACCAAGTTATGGTCAAAATTCACGAAGGGCGGGACAAGGGACGCGTAATACGAAGGAACGTGAAAGGACCGATCAGACGCGGGGACATAATGGTTCTTTTGGATACGGAGCGCGAAGCAAAGCCCATCCGTCCGAAATCCAAAATCGCCAAGTGAAAGGTTGTTGAAAAATGGCGAAATGCAGTTTTTGCGGGAAAGATATTCCACTCGGAACCGGATTCACTCTGTTCAAGAAAACCGGCGAGAGCCTGAGCTTCTGCTCGAGAAAATGCTCGGTAAACCATTCTATGAAGAGGAACCCCAAGAACTACAAGTGGGCTTCGGGCGCCTGAATCAAGCGCATTTAAAACCAACTTCCGCCAAGATTTTCTTTTAGGGTGGAAAAGTGGGAAACAAGGGCAAAACGTTTTTCGCAATCGCTTTAGCCTCGGCTTTCGCCTTGGTTTTGGCCGGTTGCGTAAGCGTAACCCAGGGTGTAGACGGGAATCTGAGCGTGCAAAACCTTTCCATCATAGTGCAAGCGCCCAACGTTTCCCTTCCGGTTTTGGACGGCAACCTTTCGATTACCATAGCATCCGCTCCGGACAACCTGACTGTTTGCGTCGTCGGGTTGAAAACGCAGGCGTCTGAAGAATTGTTTTCCGGAAACTTCACTTACGCTTCGAGAAACTTTTCCTACCACCCCGAATTTTACGACGGTTACGCTACTCTGGGAGAATGCAATCTGTTGGTGTTCAAGGGAGACGAGATGGGGGAGTTCGTGGGGAGGGAGCAGAGGATTTACGCGGCAAAAGCCGTTTCGGACGGCGTAAGCCTGCTGTTTTCCAAAAAAGCGTTTTTCAAAGTCAAGGCGGATACTGCTGTTGACGGATGGGCGTTTTTGGTGGAAGGACTGATTCCGGTGCAAACGGGCGCTGCCGGTCATGAGCTTGTCGAGCCGCGGGAAAAAACCGTTTCCAGAAGATTTGAATTCAGGAATTACTACGACATCTGGGAGGGCTTCAAGAATTTCGATGTTGAAAACCTGAATATAACCGAAACCTTGCAGTCTGACGACGCTCTTGTTGTCGCTGATTTCTCTTCCACTCCGACCGCAGCTTCCGACGTAGCCATTACGGCTAAACAATCCACTGCCCTGTCGGGAAGGGTTTTGTACTTCGCTTTCGACGCTTTCGATTCGCAAGACGCGAAATTCCAGGGGATTTCGAAGCAAGCCGTATTGTTTTTGCTTCAGGATTAAGGGTAAAGCATGCACTAATTTTGTTTACTG
>CAYOZI010000035.1:0-7124 GCA_964408425.1 Microcaldota archaeon | reverse complement strand
TTGAGATTACTGTCCCGTCGGGAGAAAGCTCCGGCGGAAAATCATCCGAAGTGGTATTCACCGGCTCGGAAGCGTGAGTTTTAAACCCTCAGCAGCGCGGTAGTCAGGAAAACTTTCTTTCCGTCTTTCACGCCCATGAGCTTGTGGGAAAGCTCGTACTTTACTTTCATCGAATAGATTGCGCTCAAGACGGCGCTCTTGCTTCCGGCCGTAAGGTCGACGCCGGTCTTTTTCTCCTCGACTTTCCAGAACGTTTTCCCTTCTATCAGGCGCTCGAGCGTTTTGAGGGTTTTCGCGACTTTCTTTTCCTCACCGCGTATTTGCACTATCGCCTCCTTGTATCCCGAGGTTTTTTTGGAGCAGTCTTCGCACAACGCTTTCTTCAACGGGAAGGAAAGGGTTATTTCCTGCGTTACCGGCACTCCTTCGGCAGTGAAAACGATTTTCGCTTTTGCATCCAAAAAGTTTTTCAGCACTCCGAATTCCACGTTCTGGAGTTCGAACGGAAAACGGCTTTTGACCTTGCGCAGGCAGAGCGCCAGAACCGCCTGCTTGTCCAGCTCCACCCATTTTCCCGAGCTTTTTATCCTCCTGCACTTCGGGCAGAGCATAAGCTCTATGCTCCGCTCTTCAAACAGGCTTTTTTTGGAAAAACAGTTTGCACAAAACGCCCCGATGAATGGAAGCGTTGCGCTTTGCTTTTCTCCGCAGGAAGGGCATATTTTCAATTGAAACCACCGTACAAGAATAATTGGAACAACACCGTTTTTTAATGGGCTTGCGGTGGGTTTTAATGCAACTTTTTCTCTAATCGATAGGCGTGGATGCGCTAGTCGTTTAGGGAAAGGAAATGGGTGGGTTGGAAGCATGTCGGTAGACCGCAGGGAAAAGGCCATCAGCGCAAGCCGCGTTTTGTTCACCCTGCCGCCGGCCAGCAGGACCCTCGCGTTGATGCTGGTTTTTTCGTTTGCAGCCGGGTTTTTGTTCAGGCTTTTCCTTCAGTCGCCGCTTTCCTCGGCTTTGGTGTACGGGGGGAGCGAGGGCATACTGCTTTTGGCTTTGCCGGCGTTGCTGGCCGGAGCAATCGCAGCCGCCTCATCCTCCTCCAGAAGGCCGTTCCGCTACTACGCGTTCGTCGGCTTCGCAGCTGCTTGCCTTGCCGCAATCGGGTATTTCGCCGGAATCGCGTCAGGGCAGATTTTGACTGCGGTGGTGGCCGTAAACGCGATAGTGGTTTTGGTTTGGTTCGTGGCGTTGTTCTTGGGGCTGAACCAGGGTTTGAAGAGCGTTCCGATAAGCTTCCTCCACGCTTTCTTCAACATTTCCTTCCTCTGGTTCTGGCAGAAGATAGGCGTGATAGAAACCAGCGTCGCAATAGGCTCGCCGGTGATAGCGTTTTTCAAGATTATTTTTTCCTCGGCAATACTCCTGTTCGGGCTGTGGGCGGTTTTCTTCATACTCAACGCGCCGGGAAAAAGGAATTTCGGGGTTTCCACCATTGAAGCGGTAGCGTTGTTTTTCGCCCAGTGGACGTCCGGAAAAAAGGAGTTCGAAGAGGTTTTGGCGGAAATGGGGGAGCCGATTGAAACCAGCGTAGAAGGGTTCGTCTTCAAAAGAAAAAACGGAAAGACGCAAGGCATATTCGTAATCCCCCAAGTGCATTTCGGGCCTTTCGGGAACCTCGGGGGAAGCGAATTCCCCGCACTGATGTCGCAAAAGATCTCTTCCGAAACCAGGACCCCGACGTTCGTCTTCCACACGACCGTAAACCACGATTTGAACCCTGTTTACTCGTCCAGCCACGCGATGGCGGCGAAATCCGTTTTGGATTCCATATCGCAAAAGAAGAAATCCGGCTTTTCCTCCACCGCCTCCTTTTTCAGCGCTCGGGAGGGGGAGGCGGGGGTCGCGGGGTTCTCGTTCGGCAAAAACGCCTTGCTCACGCTATCCAGGGCTCCTGAAAGCACGGAGGATATTGAATTGCCGTTGGGAATGGCGTTGAAGAACAAGGCTGAAAGAAAGTGGGATAACGCTGGGTTGGTCGACAGGCACAATTCCATGACCGACGGGTACATTTTCGGGGTGGGGAACAAGGAGTATTTCGAGTTTGAAAAGGCGATTGAAAAAGCCGCTTCCCTCAAGCCCAAGGAAGGCTTTCTGAAAGCCGGGTTTGCGGAAGACCCGCTTGAAGGGTTTGCGTTGAATAACGGCATAGGAAAGGCCGGGTTGAAAACCGCTGTTTTCGAAATCGGGCGGAAGAAATACTGCATCATCCTCATCGACGGCAACAACATGCTGCCCGAGTTCAGGACGAGCGTTTTGCTTTCCCTTAAGGACAGGAAGTTCGAGTGGGCGGACGTTTTCTCCACCGACACGCATTCGGTGAACAATTTGAACGGAGTGCACAATCCCATCGGGAAAAACACGGACAACGGCCGTCTCATCAGGAAAATAGTCGAGAGCGCGGTCAAGGCGGAAGAGCGCCTTGCCGAAAGCGGGGCTGCATTCTTTTCCAAGCGCATTTCCATAAGCGTTCTCGGAGGGAGGAGGCAGAACGAACTGATTTCCACGGTCAATTCGATAATCGCGATTGCGCGCGTAATCGCGCCGGTAGTGCTTTTGGCGTCGATAGTCCTGGTCGTAGCATTATTGCTGGCGACCGGTTGAACGGAGAGAAAAAAAATGAAAAGCGTCAACGTCGGTTTTTTCACGGACACGTACCTGCCCAACATCGACGGGGTTGTCACGTCAATGCTCAACTACAGGGGCGAGCTGGAAAAGCGCGGGCACAAGGTTTTCGTTTTCTCTTCGGGCGACAGGAAGGCTAGGATGGAGAACGAGGACAAGCGCGTGTTTTTCTTCCGTTCCGCGAAATTCCCGTTATACCCGCAATACAAGATCGCGCTTTTCCCTTACTCTTCCGCTTCGGAAATAGCGAAGGAAAAAAAGCTGGATCTCGTGCACTGCCACGCGCTTGCGAGCATGGGGCTTGCGGCAATAAAAACGTCCAGTGATTTGAAGATTCCGCTCGTCGGAACTTTCCACACGATGGTTCCGCTTGCAGCCAAGAAAATGGCCGGAAAAACCGCGGAGAGGATATTGTGGAGGGCGGTGAAGGCGTTTTACTCCCGATTCGATTTGGTAACCTGCCCTTCCAGCGCGATCCGGCAAGTGCTATCTTCGAAAGGAATAGACAGCGTCGTCGTTCCCAACGCGATTGACGAACGCCGTTTCAACACTTCCCTCGACGGAAGCATAGTGAAGAACGCGCTGGGCGCGGAAAAGATAGTGATGGTCGCGGGGCGCTTGAGCCAGGAGAAGAACGTCGAGGTTATCATAAAAGCCGCTTCGCAGGTTTTGCAGGAGTGCGGCAGGGATTTCGAAACGAAATTCGTTATTACCGGCGACGGGCCTGCGAGAAAGGGGCTGGAAAAGCTCGCGAAGGAAGAGGGGCTTCTCGGGAAAAACATTGTTTTCACGGGTTTCCTGAAAAGCGAGGATTTGCCGTTTTACTACGCGGCTGCCGATTGTTTCGCCACCGCTTCTACTTTCGAAACCCAGGGGCTGGCTGTTTTGGAGGCGATGGCCTGCGGAAAGCCGGTTGTGGGGGCGAATGCGATGGCCATTCCCGAAGCCGTCAGGGAGGGGAAGAACGGGTTTTTGTTCCAGCCCGGAAACGACGGCGAATGCGCGGAAAAGATATGCGGGGTTTTGAAATCCCCGAGGAAAAAATGGGATATGCTTTCCGAATCCGCCAGGAAAACCGCGTTGGAATACACGGTGGAAAAAAGCACGTCCAAACTGTTGAAGGCTTACGCAAGGGTATTGTAAAACGAGGGAAAAAAAATGGATTTGAGCGGGTGGATTTTCGTTTTCTCCAACGTGTTGTTCCTCTTCATCTCGCTAGTGTTCCTGATTTCGTTTTTGGAAAACCGCGATAAGATAAAAACCAGGAAAGCCATGCCTAAAACCCTCCCTTTCGTTTCGATAGTCATTCCCGCCTTCGACGAGAGCGACACTATAGAAGGTTGCTTGGAGAAAGTCGCGCGTTTGAACTATCCTTCCGGCAAGATGGAGGTTATCGTCGTGAACGACGGGAGCAATGACGATACTCTGGAAAAAGCCGGGGCTAAAGCGAAAGAGCTGGAAAAAAGAACGGGGATTAAAATAAAAATCGTTTCGCAGGAAAACAGGGGGAAAGCTTCTGCGTTGAACAGGGGCATTTCCCTTGCGGAAGGAAAGCTCGTGGCGACGATAGATGCGGACTCCCATCCGGATGAAAACGCCCTTAGGAAAATGATTCCTTTTTTTGCCGATGAAAAGGTCGGGGCGGTTACGGCGTCGGTGAAAGTCGGCGCTCCGAAATCGTTCCTCCAGTTTTTGCAGTACGTGGAATACTTGAGCATGAATTACACGAGGAAAACCGCGGCGTTTTTGAACGGAATCCACTGCACGCCGGGGCCCCTCAGCATTTTTTCAAGAAAAGCCTTGAAGAAAACCGGCGGGTTCGACGAGGGCAACGCGGCCGAGGATACGGAAATGGCCTTGCACTTGCAGGAAGAAGGTTTCCGGATAGAAAACGCGTTCGACGCGCTCGTCTGGAGCGAATCGCCTTATTCCATACGCGGTTTGCTGAGGCAGAGGATAAGGTGGTATTACGGGGCTGTTTACAACGCGCGCAAGTATTCCCACATGTTTTTCAACAGGAAGTTCGGGAATCTCGGCTGGTTCACGCTTCCCGCCAATTTCATAGCCGTGTTGTTCGCGATTTTCGTTCTGGCGAGGATATTCATAGACATTGGAGGAAAAATAGCGGCAATAGCGTGGGGTTTTGCAAACAGCTTTTTCTTCGGTTACGCCGTTCCCTCGGTTTCATTCGACTTGAACCCGTTGTACTGGCTGAACGTCGAAATAATCCTCGTGGCTTTCTATATAATCGTCGTAATGCTGGGGTTGAGGTACAGTTTCAAGGCGGCCGGCGAGGAGTTCAAGATTACCCACACGCCGGTCTACTTCGGCTTCCTGCTTTTATACAGTTTCATCATTACGATATCTTGGGGCGCGGGAATAGCGAAGTGGGCGTTGAATAAAAAACCGGCTTGGTGAAAAAATAAAAATGGTTTCGGAAATAAGCTCCGGTGTTTTTTGGAAGGCTGCGGCGATAACGCTGGTCATTTTCCTCGTGGGGATAAGCGCAGGCTGGTTTTTGGATGAGCAGCGCATTTCCGAAGTGCGCGGGCAATTGGATGAGTTGAAGATACAGGCCGATGAGGCCAGGGTGGCTCTCGCGTATTACAACGCGTTCAAGGACGATCCGGCGTTTTGTTCCTATTTCCCGATCCAGTTGAACAGCCAAATCGACAAGGTCGGGGCGATAGGGGAGAATCTGGAAAAGCTGAGGGCCGCAAACCGCTTGGATTCCGGCTTTTTCTCGCTGAAAAGGCAGTTTGTATTGTACAGCGCCGAATTGTGGCTTAGCGCGGTCACGCTCAACAAGCAATGCGCTCTGGATACGAAAACTGTTTTGTATTTCTATCCGGACCAGCAGGCTTGCGCCGATTGCTTCCTCCAGTCGCAAGAGCTTTTGGCTTTGAAAAAACAGTGCCCGAATACGCTGGTATTCGCGCTTCCGACCAACTTGAACGTGACTGCTGTCGATATTCTCTTGCGCCAGTACGGGATAGCGAAAACGCCGTCGATAGTCGTCAATGGAAAGGAAAAGTTCGATTACGTCGTGAAGAAAGCGGAATTGGAAAGGATAGCCTGCTGATTTTTTTCTTTCAACGCGCGAGTTCGTAATGCTCGGTCTTCTTTCCAACGATGAAATTAAGCGTTATAACCCCCCAGTCCCATATCAAGCCCATCAACCCGAATTTCGCCAATCGGCGGTTTGAAGTGAACGTCACGACTTTCGAATCGTATACCACCAGTCCTTTTTTCGAAATCCTCTGGCACAAGTCCTGGTCTTCCGACGCCTGCATGCTAGTGTCGAAACCCCCTACCGCGAAAAAAGGCTTTTTCTTGTAAGCCGCCGCGTTTCCGGCTATGGAAGGTTTTTTGAATAAAACCGACAAACCCACGATCACGTTGAAAAACTCGAAAACCAGCCGTTGGATAAATGTCGCGTTTTTGGGGATGACCTTCCCCCCGAAACCCACGACTTCCGGCTTTTCGAATTCCTCTATCATCCGCGAGTAAAACCCTTTCGGCGGGACGTTGTCCGCATCGCAAAACAAGAGATAGCTGTTTTTCGAAGCTTTCGCCCCGGCATTCCGCCCTCCTGCAATCGAACCCCTCTGGCCGGGCTTGAGCTTTTCAAAAACAACCCGATCAGCAAGTTTTTTCGCTATTTTCACCGTATTGTCGGTGCTACGCCCGTCGGCGACTATGAATTCGGCGGTTGGAAGAAGCTTTCTCAACTCGCGCAGCGTATTTCCTATGTTTTCCTCTTCATTGTAGGTCGGGATAATCACGGAAATCCGATGGTTTAAACCCTGGGTGCGGGAAATCATGAAATACAGAAACGGCATGGCGTTGAAAAACGTTTGCACTGCTAGGAAGGGCGGATAGGGAAAGGGTTAAATATTTTCCTCAAATGCTTTTATTGCTAGGAGGGTGTGAAACGATGGCGGATTGGCGGATTTTGCTCGTTGCGGTTTTGGTTCTGGCAATGGCGTGGAGTTTTTCTTCTGTTTATTTCGCATACGAAAACCAGCTGGTTGAAACGTACAACAAGGACTTCAGCCGAGGGCAGGTTGTTGCAATTGTTTACAACCCAGAATCCCCAGGGCCTGCAACGGGGCTGGTTAGCACAAACGTCCTAACGGGATAGTATTAAAAAAGAGCGGAAACAGTTTGATATTAGGATAAAATCTAGTTTGAAGGCTTAAATAATCTAGAGGGGGTAGGAATAATGGCGGACATTTCCAACAACACGCTCGTGACAATCGTCTTGTTCGCGTTGGCTGTAACTCTTTTGGGAACTTGGGTGTTGTACGGAAAAATCCAGGCCACGGGCTTGACCGCCTCGCCTACCGGAACCGTTTCCGCAAGCGTTTACGAGACTACCGACATCGCCCTCAAGATTTCCGCAGTGACTTTCTCCAACGTTTCGATAGACTTCA
>CAYOZI010000034.1:0-7149 GCA_964408425.1 Microcaldota archaeon | reverse complement strand
ATTCCTGCAGTTCTAGTGTTGGAAACCGAATTGTTTTCCACGATTATGTTCTCGAAAACAGGTCCTCCAGAGATATACCCGTTGAACAGGATCCCGTAGCCGAAGTTTTCGATCCTGCAGTTTTTCACGGTCACGCTTCCGACCTTAGTTCCATAAACTGCAAAGCCCTTGCCGTTTCCTATTATCGAATGCCCGTCGCAATCCAGTTCCACCCCGCTCTGCCTTATGTCAAAGCAAACGCCCCCTTCCGAATTGAAAACCGCGTCGGAAGAAAGCTTGACGCTTTGGTACAACGGAGTGCAGCCGGAAGGCTGGAGTGAGGAGGTAGGCGCGGGTGTTGGTTCCGGGGTGGGCGTTGAAGTGGGCGTAGGCTCGGGAGTTGCGGTTGGAGACGATTCTGGCGAAGGGGATGGAGACGGTTCGGGGGAAGGAGTCGGGGTTTCGGAAGGAGACGGAGTCGGCGTAGGCAAAGGCGTTTGGTAGTAAATCGTGTAGGAACTCTCGCTCAAATTGCATATGCCGCAATAAACCCACGTGGTTTCGTTCTGGAAATCCGTTACTTCCGAACCGTCCGAGCCTTTCACTATCCGCAGTATTCCAATCCTGTTTTCAGGCAATTCCGTATAGTTGAAAGACGATTCTCCGTCTTCGCTTGCCGAGAGCGTGATGGTCCACAATTCGAATCCATCCTGGCTCCCCTGGCTTTCCGGCGGGGTTGAAGAAAAAGAGTAAAGCAAAACACCGACTACCGCCAGAGCTAAGACTAAAAATATTTTCGCCTGGCTTTTCAGCAAACCCACTTTCCGAAACCCCCATTTGCCTTACGCTATCTTTTTTTATAACCAAACCTCTTTTCGTACTTCTCGTGGTCGAACCACTCTAGTATGATCGAGACTATTTCTATCTCGTTTCCAGCCACGAAGTAAACCAACCTCCAGCCTCCAGGCAAGTCGTACTTCCACAAGTTGTTTACGTTGAACTTCGAAACGTACTCTTTCGGCCAGAGTTTCGAAGGAATCCTTACCCCGCAAAACGGGCTTCCCTTCAAATCCCGAATCGCGTTGTCTATGTGCTTTCGCAACTCTTTTTCCTCAAACCTACCGCCTTCCAGCTCTTCATACGCCTTTTTTACCCTTTCATCTGCAAAAGCGACCCTCGTTATCCTGGCTTGGTTCAAGCGACCACCAGCCCGCGTTTTTTCAAAGCCTCAATCTCTTTCGGCGCCCACACCCAAATCACGTGCCTGTCCGGAGCAACGGCGATTTTCCCGGATTGTTCCAAATAACCCATTATGAGCGTGAACGTCTGCCACATCACCTTCCTCGGCAACGCTTTCCATATCTGCGAAACGGTCTTCTCACCCTTGGATTTGTAAATAGCCTTTTCAACCATGAGAACCGTATCCAGCCTGGGATAGCGCAAGACGTTTTTAGGCTCGAAAACAACCTCCAACTTAATCACCTGATTAATTAATCGATTGATATATTAATAAGCTTTTTGTTTTCGTTCGAAACCCCCTCTAAAAACCAAAGGTGGTTACTCCCTGAAAATATAAAAAGAGTTTGTTTAACGCAAGAGTTCAAGTGAAATCTTCAATTTTAAGGCCAGACTGAAAAAGCTGCAGACTCTAGTCTTGAAACCCTATCTTCCGAAAAGGCGTTTTATCGCGCGGAGTATTCTCGCGATAAAGCCGGGCCCGCCTTCGGAAACGAAAGCCATTTCGCCCCCTATGCTTTTCGCCAGCATGGAGAATTTTCTGGCAGCGGGCGAGTCGGGCTTGTACAAAACGAGGGGCATTCTGGCGGCGATGGACGCGGGAACCGCGTAATCCTCCGGAATTTCCGTCAATACGGGCGCTTCCACGATTGAAGTGACTTCCCTCGCGCTCAACTCGTACTTCGCCCTCGTAACCCTGTTTATCGCAATTCCGAAAGGCTCTGCGCCCAGTTCCTTGCACAACTGCACGGTTTTCGCCGCGCTCGTGACGCTCGGAATGTCGGGAGTGGTAATCAAAATAACTTCGTCGCATACTCCCATTATGTGCCAAGCGTCTTCAGTCAACCCCGGCGGGGAGTCGATTATCACGTATTCATACCCTTTCAAAGAATCGATGACGTGCTTCAAGTGCTTGAGTGAAGCTTCCCTCTTGTATTTCAAGGAAGCCGGCAGAATCCTCATTCCGGTTTGCGGCTGGATTACTATAGCGTCGGCGACAGTATGCTTTCCCTGCAGGCAATCGTTCAAACCGATCGCGTTGTACGACAATCCTAAATGCAGTCCAACGGTGGGGTTGCTTAAATCGCCATCCACGAGAATGGTCGATTTTCCCATTTTCGTGAGCAAAGCGGCTATGTTGACGGCGGTGACGCTTTTTCCCACTCCGCCCTTTCCGCTCAAGACTCCGATGATTTTCGTTGCTTTAGACGGGTTGACCATTGTTATGCACTAATTCCTACGCCTTGTTTTTTCGCGGGAAAAACGTTTTTTTCCGGACAAGGATGTTGAAAAAACAACGGAAAATTCCTTTTTAAAGAATGCTATTTTCACCGCGTAACAAGATGAAAACCCCGTTTTCGGGTTTTTTCAAGGCTTTTCGCCTTTCTTGACGCCCTTATCCTTGATTATCCCTTTTACCTGGCGCAAATACACGTCGCGGTTGGCCTGCTGGATTTCGTCGAAATCCTCGCCCGGCACTCCGCGTTGTTCGGTTTTCGTCTTGCTGAGAATGAATACTATGGCTGCAATAGCGATTCCGGCTATG
Organism: Microcaldota archaeon; assembly: GCA_964408425.1. GTDB lineage: Archaea > Micrarchaeota > Micrarchaeia > Norongarragalinales > Norongarragalinaceae > UBA10210. Next base: position 4,388 of record CAYOZI010000034.1, on the reverse strand, counting down.
AGCAAGGCAAGGTAAGTCGTGTTTTCGGTGGAAACCAGTGCGGTTGAAACGATTAAGCTCGTAGTTCGTTCAATCCTCCCCTGCGCTGCTTGGATGGAAAACGTTCCTATGTACGTTCCCGCGTTTTCCTGCGGGGCTTTCACTTTGAAAACGAAGTTCGTGAAACCCGCTGCGGGCATGTCGCGTTGTATTTCCTGCGGGCTGGTTTGAAAGCCGGTCGGGAGTTGGAACGCGGCTTTGACGAGCAGCGGATCCAAGCCGGAATTGTACACTCTAGCCGTAACTTCTTTTTCTTCGCCGAGCGAGAAGACGGGAGAGTATAACTCTACTATGCGCACTAATTGTTCGAACGTTATTTCCTGCGGAATGACGACTTGGCGTATGGGCCAGTAAACGTACGTGCTGTACTCTCCCAACTGCGTGTCGATCGTGTAGGAAAGCGTGCTTGTCTCCCTTGGCAGCAAGTCGCTGAACTCCCATTGCACTCTCAACGGCGTTCCTTCCAAAAACGTTCCCGGCTTGTCCATGAACCGCAGTTTTTTGGAGTCCGTGGCTAGGGAACGGGGTATTTCCTCTTCAACGATAACCTTGGGAATCAACTGGTCTGACGGGTTGTTCGCCTGGATTGATACGATTGTAGTCCGGTCGTTGCGGTTTAATGAAATAGATTTCGTGACCACCGGCGTCGTGGTTTTGGGCTTGACGCGAATGGCCATGAATTCGGTTGAAGTTCCCGTATCCGTTTCCGCGTCCAACTGCGCCAGGTAATCGCCAGGCGGCGCGTTTGAAGGAACGTCGATGCGCAGGTTGACCGGCAGTTCGCCGTTAGACGGTATAACCAATTCCTTATTCCTGAACTCCAGCCATCCGGACGGGGATTTCGTTATTTTCAAGGAAAGCCTTTTTTCCTTCGGCTCCTGGTTTTTCAGCACGAGCGATTCTATCACGCTCGTTCCCGCAACAACCTCCCTCAACACGGTTGTTTTAGAAAACTCCAAACCCCCGCCGGGCTTGGGCGTCACTACGGGAGGAATGCGCGTTGGAATGGGAAGATAAACCTCCCCTCCGCCCCCGCCGCCTGTTGCGCCTTGAGGCGTTGGCGTGGGCGAGGGAACTTCCAAAACTTCAAAAGTGGTGGAATTTTCGTTGGTGGTGTAAGGGTTTCCCTCGTAATCGTAATAACCGGTTCCGTTGGCCGTATAATCGCCCACTTCCAGAGAGCTCGTGCTGTAGGTTTTAGTCAATTGGAGGGTTATTCCCGAACCGACTGTGATGGGGTCGAATTCAATCACGTCCACCGCATCGTCGGTGGAATTGTAAACAGTAATGTTCACCGTCGTTTCGGCGGCAGTTCCGCCCACGTTCGAGAGAAAAACGGAAACGTCGGTGGAAGAGCCTTGGTAAACCTGCTGGGGGTCGAAAGAGATGAGGGTGATGTTCACGACCGGATAAGTCGGAATGAATTGAAAGCGGATGTCGCTCTGCCCGAACTCGGCGTTAGAGAACCCCGCCAGAAACAAGAATGTTATTATGACGGCTAAAGCCGTTTTGGACCTCATTTTTCCCTCTCCAACCCAATTTTTTTACTCTCCGATGGTTTTAATGCTTTCAGTTTAAGCCTCTTGAAACCGTTTTGTCGATCCTATTGCGTTTCGACGCCATGAAGAACGCCAGCAACGCTATTCCCAGCATGCTCAGGGCAATTCCCGCGTAGTCGTACCACGGTTTTTCAAAACGCAGTACGACTTCTTTTCCCTTTTCCACACCTTCTACCGCTATCAACCCTCCTCCAGCTTCGAGAACCTTCAATTCCCTTCCTTCCGAATACGCCTTCCACAATGGATAGTGCATTAATGAAACGAAGGCAAAACCGCTTGCGGAAGGGGTAAAACGCGCTTGGTTGTTGCGCTCGTCGAAAACCACTTCAAACGGAATTGTCGGAGTATCGAAAACTTCCGCCAGCGCCAAAGGCGGTTTTTCAGGGGTCAAAACGAAATCCGGGTTTTCAGGCTTGATTTTCGGAAGGATGAAAACGGCGGAGAGGGGGTGGAACGTCGGGTTTTCCAACAGGGTTTCGTAAACTTTTTCAGCGTTTTCAACTGACGGAAAATCGAGGTAAACGCCTTTTCCCACGAACCCCTCAACTCCGTCCGTTTCGTTTATTATCGCGGTATTGCGCATTTGCGAAACCACGAAATCCACGTTCAAAAGCCTGATCTTGTTTTCGAATTCCACGCTCCCGTTCTTGAATCCCAAGCCGCTTACGAACGAAGAGTATTCCAGATTAGTCCTTTCGGGCGGGTCGTACAAGCTCGTTTTGCCCGGGGTTATGGAAACCATTACCACATCATCCTGCAGCGGCTCGTCGGTGGTGATGAACCTGCCCGAACCGGGAAGGTAGCTTAACGTGGAGTAGTAATAGGCGACTGAAGGCTGCAGGGGAAAGCTGTAATCAGGGTCGGGAATCAAAAGCGGGTTCAAGTCCGCAAAAACCGCCAGCGCTATGACGATTATGGGCAGCCACGAGCGTTTTTTGTTAAACGCTGGAGAAAATCGTTTTTCCAAAGAACGCGCTCCGAACGCGGCTGAAACGGATAGGAAGAAACTTGCGAAAAAAGCGGGCCTGGAAACCGTTTGGTTGAGCGTCGAGAAAACCCAGGGGAAGAGCGTGACCGCGAAAAAAAACGCGAATAAAAACAATGCGTTTTTCCCGCCGTAATGCTTTTCTCCGGAGGAAAAGGCGAAAGCCAACGCCAAAAGAACTAGGCTCAGCCCCAAGTACGTTGAAACGCTCTTGTTTTCCTCGTCGAAAAGATCGAAAATCTTGGGCGTCAAAAGCGAGGAAAAAGCTTCCTGGGGCTTGACCTGGAGGGAAGAAGAGAAATAGCGGGAGAGCTGCGTATCGTTTTTTTCGAACGCGAGGGGAACGATGAAAAACGACGTTATCAAGCCAGCCCAAACCAGGATTAGGGCGAACGACTTCGCTTCCTTGAAGAAAAGGATTTTTTGCTTTTGGAAAAAAAGCTTCAACGCCCTCCAAAAAACGAGTATTAAAAAGAAATAAGCAGCCGTAAGCGGGTGGGTCAAAACCGACACTGCGAAAATCAATAGCAGCGCGGCGAAAGCAAGCTTCCTGTTTCCCTCACTCTCCACTCGCCCGTCCTTGCCGTTCCACAGGAATTCCGCCGAAAGCAAGAGCCAAGGCAATAGCGCGTAAGCGAACACTCGCGTCACCGAACCCCATATTCTCAATTCCATTGCAAGCGGGAAGCTCAAAACTACAGCCATGCTTGCTATGAACGCAAAACGGTTTTCCAACCCCAGTTTTTTGCACAGCAGGAAGACTCCGAGCGAAAGGGAAAACAGCGAAAGGAAAACCATTATGCTGACCGCGTTCCACGAGCCCGTGAAAACCGAAACCAAACCCCCGAGAAAGTAGAAGAAAGGAGGGTAAGTGCGGGCGAAAACGGTGTTCGTGAAAAAATCGACCGAATAATCGAGCTTTCCGGTTTCAATCTGGTGTTGGGAAAACCACACGCTGTACGCGTGAAAGCCTATGTCCGTGCCCAGGTTTACCGGTACGCCTCCTTCGCCCTTCCAGTCGCCTGCTGCAGCGGCTGAAACCAAAAGAATGAGGATCAGGAAGAAAAAGTTTTCCTTCAAGAAAGAACGGATTTTGCTTTTCTGCCTCCACACGGTCAATCCCACCTTTTACTAACTGAAATGGGTGAAGGCTGGTTTTAATGCTTTCCCGGAAAAAAAAGAAAAAAGTTTTCACGTGATGTCGATGAAAATGCTGTACCAAGGCCTGCCGACGTTCGCCGCTATGCCCGCGCCGCTCGTGTACCTTTCCTTGTAAGTCCACAGCCACTCGTCCGCTTTTTCCTGCGAGGGCGGCTGGCTTCCGATTCCGATACCATACCTTCCAGGCGGCGCGTTTTTAACGCGTATTTTCACGCTTATCTTCTGCGTCCAGTCTTTCTCGAAAACCGGGAAGTTCGGCTGGAGCAGTATTTCTTTCGGCGTTATCTCCACGTCGAAATATTGCCTTACCTTGTCAGGGTCTTGAGTCAGGTTTTTGCTGGTGTCGGGAAACTGCGAGTAAACCAACTCCGAACTTTTAGGAAAGTCGTAATTCAACATCATTCCTTGGTACGTTTGCACCGTCCAGCTTGAAAACATGAAGAACGCCAGGTCTATTTCGCCGCTCCTCGGATTCAGCACGACGACCTCGGAAGGCGTGGCTCCCAATCCGAAGGCAGTCCACCTGCCCGTATCGGGATGCTGGTATAACGAAACTCCCTGCTCGATGAATTGCGGATAGAACTCGGGTTGTTTCCAATACGCCTCGCCTATTTTGTTCATGTCCGTGAATTTTCCCAACCGCA
>CAYOZI010000033.1:0-8275 GCA_964408425.1 Microcaldota archaeon | reverse complement strand
TGGGCGCCTGGGACGGTACTCTTGATTACTCTGACGACCTTGGTCGGGTGGTTGTTGTTGACGCCGTAGGCGTCGCTTCGGAATTTTTAACAGATGAATATGTTAAACAAATAAAAGAAACATTTGACGCTAAAATAAAAATTGCTAATGCAATAAGAGATGAATCTTTATCCAAATTAGAAAAATTATAAAAAGCATTTTTCCTTTAAAAAATTCCTAGCTAACTCTTAACGAGTAGGCTGGGCCACACGCTCTTTTATTTGTGCTCAAAGAGCCAGTAAAATTCATTTTTGAAGTCGGCAAACCTAGAACTGGCAAGTATAAGCACGTCAAGTATCCAGAACGCGCGTCTCTGGGTTTAATGTGGTTGCTCGGCTTGTATGTTGGTGACGGAAGCAGGCAATACTCCAAACCCCTGCATAAGTATACTGCTGTCGTTTATTCTGTGCCGACAAGCGAAAGCATTCACGGCACTCTAGTCAAAACGGCTTTCAACGAGTTTGATGTTTCACCAACAATAAGGCTCGATGGCATAGCTACGACGTTTAGTTCTGTCGTGTTCGCCCGGTTTCTCCAAGAGTTCGGTTTTTCTGGAGACGCCCACGGTAAAAGAATCCCATCGTGGGTTTATGCAGCCAACAGGGAAAACAGGCTTTCTTTCCTGGCAGGAATAATTGATTCGGACGGGCACGTAACTAAAGACGGCTACTGCGCCCAGATAATCGGTTGCAATAGAATGCTGCTCGAAGACGTTCGCTATTTGGCATTATCTTCGGGTTTGGGTGCATCAACAATAATAAAGCGGGATTACCCCAGCGTTCACAAAAAAATAATAATCAACAAAAACGAGGCACACGCTGGAGATAGTTATATCTTGAAGCTAAGCAACATCCAAAACTTGAAAGACTATTTGAAGAAGCCGGAATCTTGCGAGAAAATCAAAATTTTAAAATCTAAAAACAAGCGTATAAAAGCGAACAATTACGATATTTTGAAAAAAACGAGCAAAAAAAACGAATGGATTGGGATTACGGCAGTTACGGGTATAGAAGAGGCCGGAATCGAAGAGGTTTTTGATATTGAGGTTGAAGAACTACACAATTTTGTTGCAAATGGAATAATCGTGAAGAACTGCAACACAAAGCGGGCGCTGGTGGAGAAAAACGCGAGAATGCAGTGGGTGGACGGAAGCTTGGGAAGCAAGGTAACCATGCTCTACCCGATGAGCGTATTGCGCGGGGAGGGTTCAAGCACGTCCAATTACAACATGACTTTTTCCAGCGAAGGAAGCTGGAAAGACACGGGGGCTAAAGTCATTCACGCGGCTCCCAACACAACCAGCAAAATCGTCGCCAAGAGCATAAGCATGAGCGGGGGGATTGCCGCGTATAGGGGTTTGCTGAGGATAAACAAGGGAGCTCTGAATGCGAAAAGCCACGTGCAGTGCGACGCGCTCATTCTCGACGATATTTCCCGCACGGACACGTTCCCGCACAACGAGATTTACGAGCCGACCGCATCGTTCGGCCACGAGGCGAGCGTTGGAAGGATAAGCGACGAGCAAATCTTTTATTTAATGAACCGCGGTTTGAAGGAAAGCGAGGCGAAAAGCATGATTGTCCTCGGTTTTCTCGACGAGGTTTTGAAGGAAATTCCGTTCGAATACTCCGTGGAATTCAACCGCTTGGTCAAACTGGAGTTTTCCAAGCTAGGCGCGGTGGGCTGAAGTGGACAAGACGGCTTGGCTGGAAAAAACCAGGCGCCAAGGCTCCAAAGACTACGAAAACGCCGAGTGGCTCAGCGAAGCCGACTCCCCCACGCAACAAGCTTACACTCCGGCCGGCCAGTTTGACGTTACAGCATACCCCGAAAACGCCCACGTTGAAGTGAAGATTGAAAACGGTTCCAAGGAAATTACGGCCGTTTCCCTGAAAGAAACGGGGGAAAAGGAACTCTCTTTGTTTAAGGAAAAGTTCGAAACGCTCGTCAAACCCGGCGAGCACAAGCTGCTGGGACTGAAGAACGCGAACCTCGAAAACGGCTTTCTGGTTCACGCGCCAGCCGGTTCCAACGGCAGCGCGGAAATAACGGTTGAAGCCGAAAACGGGATTGCCGGATTGCATTCGATAGTCGTACTGGAAGAAAACGCCAAGCTTGAGATTTACGAAAAGCAGGAAGGAAAAAACGCCTTTCAAGCTTCCGCTACGGAAGTCTTCGCCGGAAAAAACTCGTTCTTGCAATACAACTACATCCAAAACACCGATTTGAAAGGTTGCAACTACTGCCTCAAAAAAACCAGGCTTGAAGAAAACGCGCACGTAATCTGGAATTCCGCGCTTTTCGGGGGGAACGCAAACATCGCGAGAATAGACTGTTCCCTGGAAGGAAGCGGGGCGAACGCCGAGAATTACTGCGGTTTCGCAGGCGGAGGAAACCAAGTGTTCGACGTTTCCACTAATTCTTATCATCATGCCTCGGACACTAAGGGAAACCTGTTGAGCAAGGGAATACTGTGGGGTGAAGCGCAAAGCACCCAACGCGGGTTGATCTACATCGGAAAGAAAGCTTCGGGAACCAACTGCTTCCTCAACGGGCATGCGCTGTTGTTAAGCGACAAGGCCAAAGCCAATTCCATTCCGAGCTTGGAAATACTCACGAACGACGTGCAAAGCCGCCACGGGGCAACCGTCGACCATGTTGATGAGGAAAAAATGTTTTACCTGCAAACGCGCGGATTGCAAAGGCAAAAAGCCGCCGAAACCCTCGCCAAGGGATTCATTGGGGAAGCTCTCGGAAAGACGAACGAAAGGATTTTGAAAGAATGGGATGAAATCGTTTCAAGGAAGATGCAAAATGACGGGTTTTGACGCCATCAAAATACGCGAGGACTTTCCGTTCCTGAAAAGGAAGACGAAAACGGGAAAAACGCCGATTTACCTGGACAGTGCTGCGACGACGCAAAAGCCGGTTCAAGTCATCAACGCTTTGACGGATTACTACGAAAACAAGAACGCCAACCCCCACAGGGGCATATACGAACTGAGCGAAATTGCTACCGAGGAATACGAGCAAGCCAGGAAAAAAACCGCGGGTTTCATAAACGCGGGGGAAAGCGAGATTATTTTCACTAGAAACGCCACGGAAGCTGCCAACCTAGTGAAAAACTCTTTCGCCGCCGAGTTTTTGGAGAAGGGCGACAGAATCCTCGTTTCTGGAATGGAACACCACGCCAACATCATCCCCTGGCTGATGCTCAAGAAAAAGGGGGTCGAGCTGGATTACATCGAAATAACGCCCGAAGGGAAACTGGAGGAAAACTGGGAGGACAGGATAACGCCGAAAACCAGGATGGTTTGCGTGACGCACGCTTCAAACGTCTTGGGAACCATAAACGACGTCAAGGAAATCTGCAAGATTGCAAGGGAAAAAGGGTGCGTTACGGTCGTGGACGGCGCCCAAGCCGCGCCGCACTTTAAGCCGGATATGAAAGAAATAGGCTGCGACTTTTACGCTTTTTCGGGGCACAAGATGCTCGGTCCGATGGGCATAGGCGTTTTGTACGGAAGGAAGGAATTGCTCGAAAAAATGCCGCCCTTCCTCGGCGGCGGGGATATGATAAGAAGCGTGGAAAGGCAGAGTGCCGAGTGGAATGACATTCCGTACAAGTTCGAAGCCGGAACCCCGAACGTGGAAGGGGCGGTAGGGCTGGGCGCGGCGATAGATTATTTGAACGGGCTAGGCTGGGAAAACATGCGAAATCACGAGGAGAAGCTTACCGGGAAAGTCCTCGAAGAACTATCCAAATTCGAAAAGATCAGGGTGTTGGGTCCGCTAGACACCAAAGAACGGGTCGGGGCGGTGGCGTTCACGCACGCGAAAATCCACCCCCACGACCTCGCGTCGGTAATGGACGCTCAATCCATCGCAATACGCTCTGGCCACCATTGCGCCATGCCCCTGCACAAGACTCTGGGCATTCCCGCCAGCGCAAGGGCAAGTTTTTACGTTTACAACACTGCCCCCGAAATAGACGCTTTCGCGGAAGCTTTGAGAGACGCCGAGAAAATATTCAGGGTAAAATGAGAGTTGAATGAAAAATGGAGATGTATTCGGAACAAGTCTTGCGCTATTACGAATTCCCTCCAAACAAAGGTAAAATTGAGGCGGATTTTCACGCGAAATTGAACAACCCCTTGTGCGGCGACGAAATCGAGGTTTTTTTGAAAACCGACGGGGCGGGAAAGATAACGCAAGCTTCCTTCGAAGGGCAGGGTTGCGCCATAAGCTCCGCTTCCGTCTCAATGCTGCTGGAAAAACTCGAAGGGAAAAGCGTTTCCGAGGCGAAGGAAACCAGAGAGGAAGACGTTTTGAAAATGTTGGGCGGAATAACCCCTGCGCGGTTCAAATGCGCTTTTTTGGGTTTGGAAGCCGTTAAGAAAGCGTTGGAAACGAAATAACTTTTTAGTGAAGGGAAATGAAAACTGTCGCTATCGTGGGGTTGGGTTGCGTCGGAAGCAGGACAGCTGCAGAAATGAAGGGAAAGGCGAAACTGCTTCTGATCGATTTCGATTCTGTGAGAGTAGAAAACCTAGGCTGCCAAAAATACGATGCAAAAGACAACGGAAGGAAGAAAGCCGTTGCAACAGCCGAGAAAACGGGCGGAAAGGCGATAACGAAAAAACTCACGGGAAAAAACGCTTTCGAGATACTGAAAGACGCGAACATAATTGCCGACTGCACGGACGACTGGAACGCCAGGAAAACCATTGACGATTACTGTTCTAAAGCAAAAAAACCGTGGGTTTACTCGGGCGCGCTGAGGACGCACGCCATGGTTTCCACCATATTGAAAGCTGGAAATTTTTCCAAATGGGCGCCTAAAACGAAGCGCGTTTCCTGCCACGAGATCGGCATTTCAACAAAAGCTTGCGATTGGGCGGCGAAAACCCAGGTTTCGGAAACAATGCTTTTGCTAAAGGGAAGAAAACCGAAGCTAGAAGGAAAAATAGAGTTTTACGACGCGAAAGACGGGCAAAAAACGCTGGTCGGAAGATGAGCGGGGTACGAGAGTTGCACTCGTCTAATCCGATGTCCGTCTTTCCCGCTTAGAACGGAAAAACTGCAGTCGGATGCATAGCTGCTCTGCCAACCCCGCGCACTAAACAAAACGCTTGAGAAAGCATTTAATTCTTCTTTTTGCGGTTTTGGGAAAAAAGCTTGAGTTTGAACGAGTACAGCATTTCACCTAGTTCCCTGAATTCCAAAACGCCTTCCTTGAGCTTCTTCTTCCTGAAAACGAACAGGAAACCCAGCCCGAAAACGGCTCCGAACAAATGCACGAACAGATCGGTTCTCGTCGCCTTCTCCCTCACCACGCCCTCTTCCGTCTGCGCAAGCTTAACTTCAACAACCGAAAGCGTTTCGTTCGCCCTAGCCGCTTCCTCGAACTTTTGTTCTGCAATGAGTTTCGGAATTTCCTCCGCCAACAGGGTTTTTTGTTCGTCCAAACCGGCCAATTGCCGCTGGGAGAAAAACTCGGCGGTCGGAACCGAAACCAGCAAAAGCAACGGCACTAAAACCAAGAGCGCCAGCGATTTTTTCGGCTTCAAAGCCGTCGCGGCTGCCATCAAACCAGCGACGCCGGTGCTTGCGCCCACGAGAATCACTCCGGGATTCAAAACCGTGAATAAAACCGAAGACAAGATCCCGGAAATAAGAAAAATGAAGATTACGTCCAAACCGGCCAGTACGCCCTCCAACACCAAACCGAACAGCAGCAAAGGCAAAAGGTTTCCGAGCAAGTGTTGTATTCCAACGTGGGCGAACAAATGAGTCAAGAAATTCTGCGGCTCGGGGTTTGAAGAGAAAGACAGGGAGGATAATACCTCGTCCGACAGATACAGCAGCCCCCCGCTCAATTGGAAGTAAGGAACTAAAATGAGGATTGCAAGAAGAACCGTCGCCCAAACTTTCATGGTAAACACACTGAAAGGAAAATTAAAAAGAACTGGTCTGAAACGAAAAGAAGGCCTCACCCACGCGGGAAGGCGGAGCGACCAGTTCAACCCACCTTTATACAGAATCCGCAGATTAAAAACTCCGAAGGCGAATAAAAACGTTTAGGGGTTTTAAAAAGGGCTTCGAAAAATAAAATCCCTAAATTTCTTAGTTTCAGCCACGGATAAGTAAACACGCCATATCGGATGCCAGTTTGTTTCCTTGCGCTTTTGAAGGCAGACCGAAGAAGCAAAACCGAAAAGCAATAGTGATTCGGCAAATTGCTTCGCTAAACGGGTGGAAATAGTGGAAAAACAAAAACGTTTTGATTTGAAAGAACCATCGCTTAGCGCCAAACCGGTCAGAAACCCGCGGATGAATTTACGCGAATAGCTGGAAGGACTGCGCGGCAAGGAAACGTTGAGAGTCTTAGGCGGGACGGTTACTAAATTTTCATCTAACAGGTTAAAGACAAATTTAGAAATAAGCCGGTAGATGAGCTGATTCTCACGATAGGTAAGAACATAAGGTTTGACGCCGAACAAAACCGAACTAGAACGGTTGAGCAGTGAGATAGCCCGATCATCAGTCAGCGCAAAGGAAAACCTTACTGAATAGTTGTAATTATTCGGGTCTTTATTTTTGGTACCGTCACCAGCCCACAAACCTAAAAACACACCTAGCCAAAAGGCGTCTTTTCTCATGATTTTTCTAATCGGCGTCCATCGTTTGATTCCCGATAAACGATTGACGTGATAATGGATGGTGGTTTTACCCACTCCATACTTTTTGCCAAGTTTAGAAAGAGAGCTGCCAGCGGAATATTCCGCGGTTATTTCTTTCCAGGGAAGACCCAACCGAGGCATAAAGTTATATATCTTAACATATATAAATAATTATGGGTAAAATTTTGGTTGTTTTGTCAAAGCAAACGGAGAATAAATTGCGCCGGTTTATCAAAGAACGATATGAAAGCCGGCGCGGGGCATTAAGCACAACAATAGAAGATGCGGTAAGAAAGTATCTGGATGAAAATAGCGGGCCTGCAGGGATTTGAACCCTGGACTTTTCGGTTAGCTCTTCTCCTAGTACTCGACTAAAAGCACTAGAAAATTAAGAGCCGAACGCTCTGCCAAACTGAGCTACAGGCCCACTAGGACAAGAATTAATTTGGTTGGATTCCCCTTATAAAATTGTTTTCTGGTGTTCAAAATGGGCGTTACGGTCTTGAGGCTGGGGCATAGGAAGGAACGGGATAAACGCATTACAACCCATTGCGCGCTTGTTGCAAGGGCGTTCGGCGCAAACAAGATAATCTTGAGCGGGGAGAAGGACGAGGCGGTCTTGGAAAGCGTTCGCGAGGTTGTAGAGCATTGGGGCGGCAGTTTTAAAATCGAATACGCCGCCGATTGGGAAAAAGTGCTGGATGAATTCAAGGGAACGAAGGTTCATTTGACGATGTACGGCGAAAAGCTCTCAGGAGCGGCGAAGAAAATCAAAAAAGCGGGGAATGTTTTGGTCGCGATAGGTGCGGAGAAGGTCCCGTGGGTTGTTTACGAGAAAAGCGACTTCAATATCGCAATCGGAAACCAGCCGCACTCCGAAGTTGCGGCTCTTTCGGTTTTTCTGCACGAAATTCTCGGCGAGAAAAAGCTTTGGGAAAAAAGAAAGGGCGCAAACATAGGAATTTCCCCTCGGAAAAAGGGCAAAAAAGTTTTCACCAAGTTATAAAAGCTTTTACCGATAAGAAGAATACCATGCCTGGAAAGCGCGCGGGGGGGGAGCTAACTCGCATTTCCGACTACGTGAAAAACGTGGCGGGAATGAAAGGCTTGAAGGTAGTCAAGAGCATTGGGGGAGGCGCGACCGACGAAACTATTGAAGACAAGACCCAGTTCAAGATGGCCGAAATCCGCTCTTTGTTGAACGTCCTCCACAACCACGGGATCGTTGAATACACGCGTGAAAAGAATTTGCAGACCGGCTGGTTTACTTATACGTGGAAGGTCAATGCGGACAGGGCATTCAAAAACTTCATCCTCGTCAAGAAAAACGAGTACGTCGACCTGAGGAAAAAAATCTCTTCCGAGGAAAACACCGTTTTCTACCAGTGCAGGAAAGCCTGCCACCGCATGCCTTTCGACAACGCGATCGAAACCAAGTTCGTCTGCCCCAAGTGCGACGGAAAAATGAACGCCTTGGACAACGCCGGGCAAGTCGGCGAGTACAGGAAGCGGCTGGACGGTTTGGGCGTGCTTTTGGACAAGATGGGCGAACT
>CAYOZI010000032.1:0-9104 GCA_964408425.1 Microcaldota archaeon | reverse complement strand
ACGATCCTCAGGTTTTTCTTTTCGGAAAGCGTTTCAAACGCCTTTTCCCCTTGCTTGAAGCCCGGCGCCAAAACCACTTCCAGAAAAACTTCCTTCATTTCCTCCGCGGTTTTCTGCTCCAGCGGATGGTTGAACGCCACGATTCCCCCGAATGCGGATATGCTGTCGGATGCGAAAGCCTTCTGCCACGCTTCCAACTGCGTTTCCCCAAGCGCAACGCCGCAAGGGCTGTTGTGCTTCACGATAATGCAAGCGTGCTTTTCCCCTCCGAACTCCTGCGCCAAACCCCAAGCCGAGTCGCAGTCGAGAATGTTGTTATAGCTCAATTCCTTTCCCCCGTGGGCGAGCAAGTCTGCGAAAGTCTTTTCACCAGCAACCCTGTAAGCCGCCGCGCGCTGGTGCGGATTCTCCCCATAACGCAGTTCAACCGCCTTTTCCCAACTCAAAACCAGCTTTTCCGGAAAAACGCCTCCTTCGAATTGTTTGGCGAAAAACGAGGCGATTGAAGCGTCGTAAGAAGCGGTCAGTTCGAACGCCTTTCTCGCAAGCCGCGAGCGCGTTTCCATTGAAAGCTTTTTCTTTTCCTTCAACTCGTTCAAAACGCCGTTGTAATCGTTCGCATCCGTAATGATGCCGACGCTCTCGAAGTTTTTGGATGCGGCGCGCACCAGCGCAGGCCCGCCTATATCTATATTTTCAATAATCTCCTCGAAAGAAACGCCTTTTTTCGCAACCGTCTGTTCGAACGGATAAAGATTGACGACCACCAGGTCGATCGGTTCGATGCCGTGAGTTTTCGCCTGTTCCTCGTGCTCCTTGTTCCCGCGCTTGAAGAGGATTCCCCCGTGGATTTTCGGGTGGAGCGTTTTCACCCTTCCTTCCATCATTTCCGGAAATCCGGTATACTCCGAAACCTCTTGAACCGGAATCTTGTTTTCCTTCAATATTTTTGCAGTCCCGCCGCTCGAGATTATTTTAAACCCGATTTCGTGCAAGCCCCTGGCGAAGGATATCACTCCGGTCTTGTCGAAAACTGAAATCAACGCAGCCGGCATTTTCTGTTCTCACAACCTTTTTACTTCCTCGTCCGCCCTTTCGATTTTCTCCTGCTGCGCTTTCAAGTAGCCCTTGATTTTTGTTTTAAGGGACTTATCGTTGAGTGCAAGGATCTTTACCGCCAGCAAAGCCGCGTTTTTCGGGTCCAAAACAGTAGCGTGCGCCACTCCAGGCGGCATTCGGAGTGAAGAAAGCAAATCGTCGGCGTTCGGAGGGCACGTAATCACCGGAATCGATGATATTCCTGCGACCATTCCGCTCAACGCGTTGCTCAACCCCGCAATCGCGATTATCACGCCGTTCTCCTTTTCCAGTTCTTTCACCAGCTCCATGATTTTAGAGGGAGTGCGGTGCGCCGATGCAACGCGGTATTCGTACCCAACGCCGAATTCCTTCAGAGTATCCCCCATCCTCTGCGCGTGGGGCAAGTCGCTCTTCGAACCCATCATTATGCAAACGCCGTTTTTCACTCCACCACCTTTTTTCACTCTGAAAACCCGTCCGTCATTTTTGCCACCGCATCATAACGGTTTTTCAAGTCAACCAACGCCTCTTGGGTGACCTGAGGCAAGTTCCTGTAAACCTGTTTGTCCAACATTCTTTCTTTCAGCCCGCCGGGCCAAATCCTCCAGGAATCGTTGTCAATAACATCCGCCACAACCAACCTTCCATCCTCCGTCCTGCCGAATTCTATTTTCAAGTCTACGAGAGTGACGTTTTGCTTCGCCCAAGCCCTTTCCAAAACACCGAACACCTTTCCCAAGGTTTCCTTCATTTCCTCAACTTCCTCTTCCGAAGCAATGTTTTCCGAAACAACCTGCTCTTCGGAATAATGAGGGTCGTGCCTCGCGTCGTCCTTAAAGAAAAATTCCATCACCAACGGGTCAAACCTCGTTCCTTCGCCCACTTCGGCATGCCTCTTGAGAAAACTCCCGGTTGCAATTCTCCTTGCCACTGCCTCCAGCGGAATCATCCTACATTTTCTTGCAATGAATTCCCTGTCGCTTTTTTTCTCTACAAAATGCGTTTCTATTCCATTCGCATTCAACAACGCAAAGCAATTGCTGGCAGTCCTACAGGAAGCAGCTCCCTTTCCCTCCAAAAGGTTTTTCTTAGCCCCGTCGCCGGCAGTAATCGAATCCTTGTTTTCAACCAAAACTTTTCCGTCGCCGTAATCGAAGATTATTTTCGTTTTTCCTTCAGCAAGCTTTTCCCCAACCATTTTTCACACCCTTTGCTTTTCCGCCTAGTGGCTCAGGAAAATCGTTTCCTCGCGAGCCGGGCCTAGCGAAACGGTTTTCGTCTTTACCCCCAATTCCTTTTCCACGAAATTCAAGTACGAAAGCGCGTTTTTCGGCAACGCCTTCAACCCTTTTCCCTTGCTTTCACGAACCACTTCGTTCCACTCTTCGCGCGAAAGCTTTTCGAAACCGGGAAGGGTTTTGTAAACGGGCTTCCAGTCTTTCAGCAGTTCGAATTCAACAGACGGGATTTCAAGGGTCTTCCCGTCGTACTTGTGCGCCAGCGCTATCTTCAGCTTTTCAACCCCGCCCAAAACGTCGAGTTTCGTATAATGAAAACCCGTATACCCGTTCAATTGCATTGCATAACGCAGCAAAGGCAGGTCCAGCCAGCCTATCCTTCTCTTACGCCCCGTAGTGGTTCCGAACTCGTGACCGTTCTCGCGAATCTCATTCCCCAATTCCTCTTCATCCCCGACTAATTCCGTAGGAAACGGTCCGCTTCCGACGCGGGTGGTATAAGCTTTCACAACCCCTTCGATCTCGCTTATTTTCTTGGGGCTCAACCCTATTCCCACGCACGCCCCTCCCGCAATGGGCTGGGAAGACGTAACATAAGGATATGTACCAAAGCTCAAGTCGAGCAAAACCCCCTGCGCCCCTTCCAGCAAAATCTTCTTCCCCCCGTCGCTCGCGCGGTTTACTTCAAGCGAAACGTCGGTAACGTATTTCTTGAGTTCTTGCCCCAGCGGATAATACTCTTTCCAAATGCTTTCTTCCGACGGGAATTCCACGCCGTAAAGCAATTCCAGCTTTTTCTTTCTCATTGGATACAATTCAGCCATTTTTTCCCTGAGCTTATTTTCCTCGATCAAATCGCAAAAGCGTATTCCGTCGCGTGAAGCCTTTTCCTCGTAAGCCGGCCCTATCCCCCTTCCGGTAGTTCCTATTTTTTGTTTCTTCAGCCCCTCCCTTGCAATATCTATCATCCCGTGCCACGGCATTATCACGGGAGTGCGAAAGTCGATGCCGAATTCCTTTTCCGACAGTCCCCCGAACTCGTCGATCTCCTGCTTCAAAACGCGCGGGTCGAGGACGACGCCTGCGCCTATCAAGCTTCTTTTTCTCCTCACGACTCCTGAAGGCAAAAGGTGGAACTTGTGCGTCTTGCCGTTATGCACGACCGTATGCCCGGCGTTACTGCCGCCTTGGTAACGCACGACCATGTCCGCCTTTTCAGCCAAGTAATCTATAACCTTTCCCTTGCCTTCGTCTCCCCACTGGGCGCCGTTGATAAGCCTTATCATCTTCGCATAACCCCTTTCCGTTTTTTCTAGAAACCTTGCTCGCTTACGTTTTGAAGGCGGTAATCTTTAGTAGCTTCGGCGATTTTTTTTGCCATGGCCCCGCTTTTTTCAACGGCGAAGCCGACGTGATTGGAAACGTCGAAAAGCTTTTGCAACTCCCTTTCCTTCAACAACCTCGTTATCCTCGAATCCTTCACGAGCATGGAAAACAACGGGTTTTCCTTACCCTCTTGAATAACGTCCCACGCCTTCAGCGAATGTTTTCTCAAAAGCTCGTGGGCTTCCTGCCTGTCCATCCCTTTTTTTGCCAATTCAGCAAGCACTTTCTCGGTCGCTGCAAAAGGACCGTACTGGTTGAGCGTGGTTTGGATGTATTTCCGGTTGATTTTCAGCCCTTCGATAACCTTGATGCTCTGGATCAGGCATTCGTCCAACGCCAAAAAAGCTTCGGGCATGAAAACCCTTCTGTTGGCAGAATCGTCCAAAGTCCTTTCCAACGCGGATAACGCCGCGTTTTCCCAAGCCAAATGCGCGTAGGAAGGAATAAGCCTAGCGAGAGAGCATATTCTCTCTGTTTTCATAGGGTTTCTTTTGAAGGGCATGGCGCTGGAGCCGACTTGTTTTTCCGAAAACGGTTCGTTAGTCTCCTTGTTCTGCATCAAACGCAAATCAAAAGCCATCTTGTGGATGGACTGGGCTAGTGAAGATAATTTCGCCAGAACCAAGTAATCCTGTTTCCGCGGATAGGTTTGGGTCGTTATTTCATACGCTTCCAAACCCAGTTGTTTCATCGCGATTTCTTCCATTTGCCTCGCTTTTTCCTCGGACCCCAAAAGCTGGACGTAAGCCGCGCTCGTTCCAACCGCTCCCTTGAAACCTTTTCCCATCAAGTTTTCCTTGACCCATTCGAGTCCGCCCAAATCCTCGAGCAAATCCTGGGCGTAAGAAGCAAAACGATATCCGAGCGTCGTCGGCTCGGCAGGCTGGAAGTGGGTATAGCCTATGCAAACGGTATTCCTGTTTTCCTCGATTTTTCTCTTCAAGGCTTTGAGGAGCAAAGCGGTTTTTTCGGAAAGGATTTCCAAACCCTCCCTTACCGCGAGAACTTCGGCGTTATCAACAATGTCCATGCTCGTCGCTCCCAAGTGGATTTTGCCGCCTCCGGTTTTGCATTGGGAAGAGTAAACATTCAATTCCGCGACCAGATCGTGTTTCGTTTGCCTTTCAATCTCCAGGCTTTTCGCTATATCCACGTTTTTAGACTGGGCAGTAATGCCGTTCAATTCTTCCTTGGAAACAAGCCCCAGCTTGTTTTGGGAATAAGCCAAAGCAACCCAGATCTTGCGCCAGTTTAACCTGGTTTGTCTTTCGGAAAAGGCATGGCGCATTCGTATGGAGCCGTACCGCCAAGAGAACGGAGATTCGAAGTTTTCGCCTTCGCCCACCCATACACACCAAAAAGCAGTTGAAATAACACTTGGAAAAGCGGATTTAAAGCGCTTTCCCTCCCGCCTTCAAAACGCCGCTTAATGTTGCGAACTGCACTTTAACACCCGGAATTTTGATTTTCCTTATTCCAGCCAGAACTCTCTTCACTTTTTCCAAGTTTTCCGACGCTTCTCTTTCGGAAAACCTGCCTTTGGTTGGAGAGCAGTTGTGGTGCCACGAGTGGGTTCCCAAAACGATTACGCTCCCCCCGTTTTCTATTTCCCTCCTGACGAAATCCACGTATTCGTCAGCATCCCTCGTTCCTTCCATCAGCTTCCACAAGTAACCCTGCATCGTCCTTCCTCGAGCGTCCGTTCCGGCAGCAACCGGAATCCTGTGCAGCCCGCTGTCGTGCCTTTCCAAAGCGTTTCCGTAAAAAGAAGAGTCGTACTTGAAGTGCTTTCCCACGAGTTCAAGCGCTTTCGCGTTTGAATCCAAATTCACGTACGGCGCCCTGAAGCCTTTCGGCTGGATTCCGAACGTCAGCGATACAGCTGTTATTGCCGCGGCCAAGTTCCTGTCGATTTCCATTTCCGACAGTTTCACTCCCGTTTTTTTGCCGGTGTAATCCTCGTGCTGCAAGCCGTGAACCCCGAACTCGTGGTTTTCCAGAGCTAACGGATTTTTTTTTGCTTTCTCGCGCAATTTCCTCGCAGTCTCGCCTTCAACGAAGAAAGTGGCGGGAATTTTCATTTCATTCAGCAATCCTACCAGTTCGAAAAAGCCTTTCGCGGAATTTTCAAAACGAGGTTCTATCATTCCTGTCGGAGTGTTGGTCAAACCTTCCACCCTGCCTTTCTTCGCTTCAGCCGCGTCCCTGTCCACGTCAACCGTGAAAGCCACGAAAACCGTTTTCCTAGGCTTCCGGCGAAAACGCTCTAAAAAAGGAAGTTTCACTGCAACCCCTCTATCATCTTAGCGGCTTCGAAAGTGTTTTGCAAAAGCATGGCAATAGTCATCGGCCCAACTCCGCCCGGAACGGGCGTGATGAACGAAGCCTTTTCTTTTACAGTTTCAAAATCCACGTCGCCCAGAATTTTTCCCTCTGCGTTTTTCGTTATTCCCACGTCGATTACTATCGCACCTTCCTTCACCATTTCGCCCGTAATCAATTTTGGTTTTCCGACGGCAACAACGAGAACATCCGCCTTTTTCGTTTCTTCAGCCAGATTTAGGGTTTTAGAATGGCATACCGTGAGAGTGCAGCCTTCATTCAAAAGCAAAACGGCGGTCGGTTTTCCGACGAGGTTGCTCCTCCCGACGACAACCGCGTGTTTTCCCTCGAGCTTTATTCCCGTGCTTTTGATCAAATGCAAAACTCCTCGCGGGGTGCAGGGAATGAACGAAGGTTGTCCGGCAAGAAGCCGTCCCATGCTGTTCGGAGTCAATCCATCAACATCTTTGGCGGGTGAAATGGCGTTCAAAACCGCGTTTTCATCGATGTGTGAAGGCAACGGCAATTGAACCAGAATCCCGTGGATCTTGTTGTCTTCGTTCAACTCCCAGATTTTTTTTATCAACTCATCCTGCTCGACGCTTTCCGGAAGGGTGACTTCCTTGGAATGAAAGCCGTATTCCTTGCAAGTGACGTTTTTTCGGGAAACGTAAACTTTCGAAGCGGGATTGTCGCCGACGAGAACCGTAGCCAAGCCCGGCTTTTTCTTCCAGCCTTCGATTTGCTTCGCTATATTCTTCTTTACCTCGTCCGCAATCTTTTTCCCGTCGATTATTTCAGCAGCCATTGAACGTTCACTTCCACTCGTCTTCGAAACCCTTCCAGTTTACCGAAACCTTATTCCCGTCTATTTTCACGCGGTTTTCCGCAATCAACTGGATTGCCTTGGGCAAAATCTTATGCTCCTGCTCCAAAATCCTCGCGCTCAACGACTCTTCAGAATCCCCCTCGCGCACTTCAACCGCCTTTTGCTGGATGATCGGGCCCGCGTCGACTTCCGGAGTTGCGAAATGCACCGTGCAACCCGCTATTTTCGCTCCTGCTTCCAACGCCTGTTTTTGCGCCCTCAATCCCCGAAAGCTCGGAAGCAAAGCCGGATGGATGTTGATTATCTTGTTCTCGAATTCCTTGAAGAAACTGGCGGGCACGATTCTCATGAATCCCGCCATTACGATTAATTCTACGTTCCTTTTTCTCAACTCGCGGGTTATTTCCGCGAAATAATCTTCCCGCTTTTTCCCTTCCGGATCCAGAAACAACGCTTCTATCCCGTGTTTCCTGGCGCGTTCCAAAGCAGCCGCGCTTTCCGCATCGCTTATCACGCAGGAAATTTGCGCGTCCAGCTTTCCGCTTTCGATATTGTCGATTATGCTCTGGAGGTTGGAGCCCCTTCCAGAAACCATTACCGCAAGTAAAATCTTTTTCATTTCATTTCCTCTTTCGGCTTGCTTATCCTAGCCAAAAAGTAGATGAAGAAAACCGCTATCACCGTGACCAAAACCGCTATTCCGATCTCCCAATACCAGCTTTCCGCCTGGGGGATGAAGCGTTTTATCGTGTTTTTTATCGCCTCGTTCCAAAACAAAGCCGCCGTAAAGCCGAAAGCCGCTGTGACGAGCGTTAACAACTGTCTTTTGAATTCGTTTTGGAAATCCTTCGTCAATAGTTTCGCCGATTCCCTGCTTTTCTTCAATTCTTCCTCGAGCCTTTTCACTTTGTTCAAATTCACGGCCATTTTTCCATCACCATCGGTGCAGTGGAAAGCCCGTCTTGAGAGGAGAACGTTGGAACAAGTTTCCCCGCCTTGGCTCCGCCTTGGATCTCGCGAGCACTCCCTGCTTTGCTTAGAGTTGCTGCTTCCGCCCTGGCTCGGTTTGCAATGCACAAAGTAACGCGAGGCAAAGCATCGACGCTGTACGAAGCCTTTTCTCCAGCGCTCTCAACCCGCCCCGAGCGTTCGCCCGCCTCAAAGCAATTGGCGCACCTTCTTGCGAAGGCGAAGGGATGCTTAGCCCCCTAGCTATCCCACTGCAATAAACTATGCCTTCAAGAGTTTATAAAAACGGTTTTTTTTTCAGTCCCACGCAATCTTGTCTCCAAAGCGCTGTTTGTTCTTTTTGATTGCGCGTTGGAAAACGTCTTTCGCCGCCTGGGACGCGAACCCTTCGTTTCCGCTGAATTTTTTCAGGAGTTCGTAAGCCTTCAAGTCTTCTCTCTCCCTGGAAATTCCGTATTCTTCCGCCAAAAGCTCGTTGTTGCGCAAAAACCTGCGGTAGTTAGCCAGCTCCCCGTAATCCGAGTCTTTCACTATCTGGTCGACGGTCGAAACGGGCTTTGAATCCGGCTTCGTAGCCAAAATAGCCCTTTTGATTTCCTTCACCAAGCTCGGGTCAACCCCTTTCAAATGGCGTTCCGCAAACTCGGCGCTCCTCTCCTCGTGGTTTCTCTCCCCCATGGGGTGGTCGTGCATCAAATCGCTCAACGCAATGGCGTTGGCGGCGACAGTCAACTCCCTTTTGCTAGGCTTCCATCCGTACTGGCGGAATTTTTTGGCTATCTTTCCGGCGTTGTTCAAGTCTATGAAAACCCGTTTGTGATTGTGAAAAGGAGGAAGCGGAATGCCATTCCTTTCGGCAAAAGGACCGGTTCTCTTCTTCTGGTGCTCCAAAAGCCCTTTCACTGCAGGAAGCAGAAACCGTTTCATGACTAAAAACCTTGATTTCAAAGTTTATACTCATTTCGGGACTCTTGGCGCGAAAACCGCGCGCTTGATTATCCCCAAATTACAGCTTTTATGCTTCAAACACCATTCCCTGCATTTTTCCGACCAGGTTTTTTCGGCGTATCCTAAGCCGCACTCGCTGCAGTAGAAAACCATTGCCGGTTTTTTCACGCCCTTCAACCTTTTTCCCTCTAAACGCGTTTATAATAACGCTTTAATACCTTTAGTGCATTAATAAAAAACGCCTCTGGCAAGAGGCAAAAGGCTATTTCAGTTTTAAACATAAAAAAAGGGCGGGTGGGAATTATGGAAGATCTCGTGCACGACGCTTTGAA
>CAYOZI010000031.1:0-9774 GCA_964408425.1 Microcaldota archaeon | reverse complement strand
TTTTCATTTTTCCTCAATCGCAAAAGCGGGCCCGCCGGGATTCGGACCCGGATCTCAAGCTTTCTGCACTCTTTATGGAGTTCCGCAAGCTCGCATTCTGTCCAGGTTATACTACGGGCCCTTTGCAGAAAGAATATTTTGGCTGGTAAGGTATAAAAACGAGAATAAGCGTATTCTTTTCCTATTGCTTGAAGCTTTTCAAGAGCAGAAAGGGTGTTTTAAACAAAATGAAGACTTGTTCGAGTTGCGGAAGGCAAGTGCACTCCGCCACGGAATTCAACTGTCCCGGCTGCGGGAAGACGAAGCTCATTAGGTGCCAGTCGTGCAAGCAGGGTAAGAATCCTTATTCTTGCGGCGAGTGCGGCTTCCAGGGGCCTTGACGTTTTCTTTCAGTTGCTGAAGAGGCTTAAACTCCGCCTAGGCTTGTGGTTCCCAATTGTTCGATCTTTTCCAAGGTTTGTTGGAATTTAGGCCGCCGCGTTGGTTTGACGATGGTTTTTCGCTTACGTTTTGGTTTAGCGGGCGGTTTTTCTTTTTCCTTGAGGAAGTGCAAGCCGTACTGCTTGTTCAAAACCGAGATTTCCTTGTGGACCAGGCTTGAAACAAGCTGGTTGTTTTCCTTTACTCCCAACGCTTTTGCCGCATTTCTGCGCAGCTGTTGAGTATGCTGCCTGAGCTTGTTTTCAAAATAATCTTCAACCCTGTCAGCCGCTTCCGTTACCTGCCGTTCTAAATCGTCCAAGGCGGTAGTGGAGGAGTTGATTTCGGCGACAACCTTCTCTTCATCCTCCCTTCCGAGGGACTTCGTCGCTTGCATGCGTTTCTTGAGGAATTTAATTTCGCCGGGGTTTATTCCCGCCGCCCTCAGTTCCCTCTCGGCGCCTTCCAAGTCGCCCGATGCAAGGGCGCGCTTGAGCTTGCCTTCCAGCCGGTTGAGCTTCAACCGGGTTTTTTCTATCTTCTTCCACGCTTCCTGCTCTTCCCGGCTCA
Source organism: Microcaldota archaeon (assembly GCA_964408425.1). Lineage (GTDB taxonomy): Archaea > Micrarchaeota > Micrarchaeia > Norongarragalinales > Norongarragalinaceae > UBA10210. Next base: position 8,784 of record CAYOZI010000031.1, on the reverse strand, counting down.
GAACTTCCTGCAGGACGCGCCTTTCAATTATGGGCATAAACTAAAAAATGCGCCCTTATATATTTTGTTTTCTACCGGTGTTCTTTCCCATGAGAAAAACCAAAGTTCTAGTCTGCGGCGTTTTCGACTTGCTGCACTTGGGGCATCTTCATTTTTTTTCCCAAGCCAAAAAGTTCGGAAGCCACTTGACGGTTTTAGTCGCCAGGGATTCGACCGTGAAAAGGGCGAAACGCCATGACCCGTTCTTCAAGGAAAACGAGCGTAAGGAATTGCTTTCGTCGCTGAAAATCGTGGACAACGTGGTTTTGGGCAGCAAAAAGAGCCTGTTTGAAGGCGTGAGAAAGGCGAAGCCGGACGTTCTTGTCCTTGGTTTCGACCAGCTGGAGAGCGCTGGAAAGCTTTTGGGCATTTCGCACGCCGCTTCTGAAAAGGAAATTGAACGGAAGTTTCTGCAAAAAGGGCTGAAGATTAAAGTGATACGTTTGAAGAAGGGCTGGATGCCAGAACGGTTCAAAAGCAGGAAAGTGAAAGAGCATTTGAACGTAAAATGAGGTGTTTGTTTTGGGTAAAGTGTTGTGCGTAATGAAAGTGTTTCCAGAAGACGAATCCGACTTGGAAGGATTGTTGGATAGGGTGAAGAAGGTCGAAGGATGCAATACGGCGAAAATAATCGAATATGTTTTCGGAGCCAAGGTAATACAGGCTTCTTTCGTGACTGAAGACGGAAGCGGACGGGACTTTGAAACTGAAGTGTCGGCGATTCAAGGGGTTTCGAACGTCCAAGTGGAAGAAGTGGGTTTGATCAGCTGATTTTCCCCAGCTTTTTGGTTATCTTCTCCCAGTGCGAACCCTTCCAGTATAATTGATTGCATTCAGCGCAAGCCCAGAATGTTTTCTGTTGCCGGAAAACGCGGGGGAAAACCTTTCCCTCGACCTTCCTTTTCGCTATTCTTTTTATCTTTCCTCCGCAGTGGGGGCATGATGCGAATGAAGGCGAGTCGCTCGCCTTCAGCTGGAATTGCTTCATCATTATTTTCAGTTGCGCGAAGGAATCGTTGGTTTTGAACAAAACGACTTTCACGTAATCCTTTGCCTTGGAAGCGAGGTTTTCGTCCCTCGTCAAAAGAATTGCTTTGAGTTTCACCGCTTTCTTTAGGACGAGCTCGTCGCTGGCTTGAATGTAAAAGACTTTTTGCCCCAACAGCCTTAACCACCGCGTGAGTTTTCCGAGCATCGCGTCCGCAACGAAAACGCGTTTTGCCACGTGCTCACAGCCAGGGTTCTTTCTTGAAAAAGTATTCCGCCAATTCCTTAACGCAAGAAGATGAGAATATTTTTTCGTTCTTCAAAATACGGGCCTTTCTTATCGGGGCGAGAAAGTGCGAGGCGACGCCCCACACGACTGGTTTTTTCTTCAGGCCCTCTAACAGACCGAAAATGCTTTCGTTCTCATCTCTTAGGTCTACGACGATCCTGTCGCCTTCCACGAACGGACCCCGCAAGGGCTTTTTGCCCTTCAAAAATCCTTCAACCGCCTTTTCGTTCCATGCGGGCGGCCCGACGAGTTTTTTCAATGCAGGGCGTGATGCGAAAGGCAGTTCGAACAGCAAAAACGCCTTCTTTCCGCTTACGAACGATGCGGAAGAGAAAACTGGGAATCCTGCAAGCCAAACTTGCCTTGCGGCGTTCTCCTCGGTTTTCTTCAATTGCGGGATTAAAATGTCCTCGACAACATCCGGAGCCTCAAATTCTACCAACGCCAGTTGCGTTTTCCTTTTCCTCCATGCGGATTCAGTTTCCCGTTTTCCCTGTTTTTTGGGTGTCGAGAAAAAGACTTTTTCGGAAGGGCTTTTGGAAAAAGCCTGGCAAAGCGAGATGAAGCGGTTGAGGTTCGTGTCGCTTACCACCGCCCCCGCATTCCTGTTCCGGTCTATGGCGTCAATTATGACGAACGGTTCGGGAAAATGCTTGATGGAACCTCCGCTCACGTCTATCCTCACGGGCGGCTTCCATTTGCTCGCGTTTTCCACCAGCCCCTCGAACGAACGGTAGTTTAGAATCAAATATTCGCACACGAGCCCCGAAAACCCCCTTATTGCCAATTCCGCGCCGTACAACCCGTTGTTTTTCAGAAGTTGTTTCAAAACGCGAACGTCGCCGCGCTGTTGGGGGGAAAGGCGTTTTTGCAGGTAGTCCATGTGCAACGGCGAACGGTCTACCGCGCTTTTTATTCCCGCATGCGGTTCGACGATGAAGCAAGGAATTACTTCGACTTTGAATGAATCCATTCTCGCTTGGAGGTACGGATGTTCAGCATAACGAACGATCCAGTTTGCCTTGATGTTTTTTCGCGTGTAGGAAAACGTTTTCTCGACGATATCCTCTTTTTCCATGGAAGCTGGGAATTGGACGAACAGGTCGATGTCGTTATCGCCCTTCAACCCCGTATCCCGCGCGGCGCTTCCGACGAAAGAAACCTTCACTCCGCCCATTTTTTGGAGAATAACGGCCAGTTGCAGGGCGAATTTCTTTTCTTCCCCCGCTTCTTTGGGCGTGGGGCTTACCCTGGCCAAAACGCGGTTTTTCGCCTTTGCGGAAGCCTTCCAATTCATTGCTTTAATTACTCTCTCCTTATTTAAAACCCGCAAACCAAAATCGTTTAACTGCTTTTCAACAACAGTTTATTCCGAGAGTTGGAAGAACATGGATTTGGGTTCTGGAATAAGGAAGGCGCTGGCGAAGATAACCGGCGCCAGCGTCGTCGACGAGAAATCGGTTTTGGAGCTGGTGAAGGAGCTGCAGCGCGTTTTGATAACGAACGACGTCAACGTCAAGCTTGTCTTCGAATTAACAAAAAAGATCCAGGACCGGGCGTTGAAGGAAAAGCTTCTGCCCGGCTTGAGCTTGAGGGAGCACGTAGTGCGCGTAGTGTATGAAGAGCTTAATTCTCTTTTGGGCGGCAAGTTCGAGCCTAAGCTCGGAAAGCAAAAAATCCTGCTCTTGGGCTTGTTCGGAAGCGGGAAAACTACCAGCGCTGCAAAGCTCGCTAAATTCTACCAGAGCAAGGGGCTGAAGGTTGCCCTCATTGCTGCCGACGTTCACCGTCCGGCTGCTTTCGACCAGTTGCAGCAATTGTCGGAACAATCGAAGTGCGGGTTCTTTGGAGTAAAAGGAGAGAAGAATGCCGTTTCCATAGCTGAAAGGGCTTTGACGGATTTGCATGCATATGACGTTTTGATTCTCGATTCAGCCGGAAGAAGCGCGTTTGATGGTGAATTAGCTGAGGAATTGAAGGAAGTTGCGAAAGTATTCAATCCGGACGAAAAGTTTCTCGTGGTTTCGGGCGACGTCGGGCAGGTTGCAGGAAAGCAAGCGCAGGAATTCCACCATACGGTCGGGATAACTGGAGTAATAATAACGAAAATGGACGGGAGCGGAAAGGGAGGAGGCGCGTTGACGAGCGTTGCGGTCAGCGGTTCCAAAGTCGCGTTTATCGGCGTGGGGGAAAAACTCGGGGATTTGCAGCAGTTCGACCCGACGCGTTTCGTCGCCCAGCTTGTAGGCTTCCCTGATTTGCAGAGTCTTTTGGAGAAAATGAAGGAAGCGAGCGACGAGGAGAAGCTGCAAAAGGCGATGGAAGAAGGAAAACTGGATTTCGAAAGTTTTTTGGCCCAGATGAGGGCGATGAAGAAAATGGGGCCGATGAAGCAAATCATGCAAATGCTCGGCATGTACGACGTTCCGGAAGAGATGATGGCGCAAAGCGAGGAGAAAATGAAGGCTTTCGAGGCGGCGGTGTTAAGCATGACGCCCGCTGAAAGGAAGAATCCTGATCTAATGAAAAGCAAGCCGCGCCAGGCGAGGGTGGCGAAGGGGGCCGGCATAAAGGAAGATGACGTTCGGGAATTAGTCCGCAATTTCGAGAAAGTCGGGAAGATGATGAAGCAGTTGAAGGGAAACCGCGGGTTGTTGAAGCGTTTGGGCAAAATGGCGCCGCAATTCAAGATTTGATCAGGTGTTTGTTCTTGCATTCTGACGTTAGGGTTTTCTCCGCTGTTTCCGTAATCGTGCTTAAAGACGGGAAGGTCTTGCTGGGGAGAAGGACGAATACGACCGGAAGCGGAACCTGGTGTTTTCCCGGAGGGGCGGTAGAAAAAGGCGAAAGGGCAGTAGACGCGGCAAAAAGGGAATTGCTGGAAGAAGCGGGGATTGAAGCGTTGGAAATGGATTTCGCCGGTTTCGTGGACAAGCCTTTTCCTCCGGACCATTTTTGGGTTACTTTGGTTTTCAAATGCAAGAATTTTTCCGGAAACGTTGAAGCCAGAGAGCCGCACAAAATCGGCGAGTGGAATTGGTTTTCTAAAGATGCCCTTCCTTCCCCGTTGTTCGGGCATACGGGCGAAGCGATAGAAAAAAAGTTTGTTTGGGAATGAAAAATGCTTTTTGAAACCCTGAGAATCGCAATAGCCGTTGTCGGAACGGGTCTTGCAGCATATCAAGACGCTAAAACCAGCTATATCGACGACAAGATCCTGTACGCAATGGTTTTGGCGGGGTTGTTGCTGGATGTTTTGTTCCTGCCGCAAAGCGTTTTGCCTTTCGTTTTGGGCGTAGGAGTTTTGATTGCGGGAATAGGTTTTATTGCATACAAGCGGGGCAGTTTCGGCCAGGGGGACGTATGGCTTTTCCTGGGTTTGCACTTGTTATTGCCGTTCTACCCTTCTTTCTCCGCGTTTTCCCTCCCAAACTTTCCTTTCGTGGCAAGCGTTTTCCTCGCTGCAAGCGTATTCGCAGTATTCGGCTCAACACTTTTGTACGCGAAAATGCTTTTTGAAAAGAAGCTGGTTTCCCTGAAAACCTTGGGCGTTCTTGCGGCAGTAATGCTTTTGTTTGCGCTGATGCTCTTCACTTCCCCCCTGCCAATCCTAGCCAAAACCTTCTTTTTCCTCTTCATAGGCTTCGCGTTTTTCCTGACGATGTTCTACCAAACCATTACGCAAAAACTCTTGATCCTTCCCACGCCCATAGAAAAGATCGAGGACGAAGACGTTTTGGCAGTGGATAAAATGGATTCTTCGATAGTGAAAAAATACGGCTTGGAACGGGTTTTGACGCAAAAGCAAATTTCAATTTTGAAGAGAATAAGGGCTGAAAAGAAAATGTCGAAATTCCCGGTTTTCAAAAACCTTCCGCGCTTCGGCCCTTACACCCTGCTTGGTTTGATAGCCTGCATTTTTGCCGGGGATTTGCTGTTGTTCGTATTATTCTACTGAAACTATTCCCCCTTCTCCGGTCTTCCCTTCTACTGAAAACTTTGCGGGAAGGAATTGTTCGCAAACCCAGACGTTGGAAAGCAAATGCTCGGTTATTTTCGCTTTGATCGTGCTTTTTCCTTCAGCCAACGACATTAATGGAATCAACTGATCGCCCAAGTGCTCGTCAATGCAAGCTTGTGAAGAATCGAATTCGGAAAAAGCCTTTGCCGCTTCCTCCCCGACTTTCTCCGCCGTCTTTCCCCTCTCTCCAAGCGATGAAAAGCCTGCAACTGAATTTTCGTAGTCCGCCTTGAGGAAAACGAAAGTCCCGGGGCTTATTGCCTTTGCAGTTTCAACCTTGATTTTGGTGGATGCCGATAAAGAAACAAGGTTTTTCAAAACGCTTGCCTTTTGCCTTTCCGCGATTTTAAGCGGAAGGTTAGCGACCGCAGAAACGCCCTCGATTTTTTCCAGCCTTCCTTTTTCCAAAAGTTTTACCGGCTTCAAGCTTTCCACGGGTTCGGTTTTCAAAACGGCAATTCCACCGCCTTGCGGGTAGAACCCGTATCGTATCGTTTCGATCGAAGCCTTCACCCCGAATTTTTCCGCGGCTGGAATGAAAACCTTTTCGAAATAATCCGTAGGCGGAGACCATTTTACGTGAGTTCCGCCCTTGATTTTCACTTCCGCCTTTTTTCCGGAAAAAACCAAGGGCAAGAACAACGATTGCATTACGAGCGTGACGCTTCCGGCGGTTCCGACGTCCAACTCGATTTTTTCAAGTCCAATCTCTTCTGGAGGGATAAATTGCATTGAGGTGGAGCCGATGCTCGCGTTCTTGGTTTTCGCGCCGAGCTTTTCAAACGCTTTTACTCCCGTCAAGTGTTGCGCTTGCAAGCCGGGGTTGGGGCGGGTTGAGCGGATGTTAACCAAATCCAAAGGCGTTCGGGTGAGCGCGGAGAGGGTTAATGCGGTTCTCAAAACCTGCCCTCCGCCTGCCGAGCAATCGAGCTTCACTTTTCTTCAACCCAAAGCAATGCCGTTGGCGATAAAGCCTATTGCACCGAGAACCAGGACGACGCCGGCCAGCTTCAGGTTTTCCTTCCATTTCCCGGTGCTTATTCCTGAAACGAATATTTTCGCGGCGAGGGAACCTAGGACGGCTGAAAAGACGTTTGAGGCGGCCGCGTAAGCCGTAATCTGGCCGTTCGAGTACAAGAATGCGATTGAAGCCAGCACGGACGTTGAACTTACAATCCCGCCTGCAAAACTGCTGAACAACAATTGTGCGGAAGCGTTCAGCGCCGTCCATTCGACCAGCCAGTAGACCGCAATGAAAGCGACTGAAAACTCGACGATGAACCTCAACGACAACGGCCTTCCGGGCGGGTGCAATTCGTATTCCTTCAACCCGCGCGAGTACCAGATTGTAAGGATGAAGTAAGCGGCGAGGAAAGCAACGAGAGTGGGCGCTATCCCGACGACCAGGGGGAAAGCTATCACTCCCAGCAAAATCAAGTCGCTGAACAAAGAGCCCGCGCTTGCTGAAGAGATTATTGCGGCAATGGTTTTCCCGTGCTTTGTCTTGCCCGTCATCACGGCTACTATCGCCAGTGATGAAACCATCCCGCCTAAAAACGCGGCCAACCCGGCAGCTTTCCTTCCTACGTATTTCAAGAGGATGAACGCGCCGAAGCTTATGCCGGTAATCAAAACGACTACTGTCCAGAAGAACTGCCAGCTTAATGACACGCCGAGAATGTCGGAAGGTTGGGACGGGAGTTGCGGGTAGGCTACAAATGCGATTGCCGTGAACAAAAGCAAGTCGACGATCTCGTTTTTCGTAACCCTTTCGACAATCGCGTGAACCTCGCTTTTTTCCACGAGCAAATACACTGCTGCGATGGCCGCAAGTGCGGCTTCGACGTACAACCCCATTCCGACCAAAACGCCGAGGATGAACGTAGCCGGAAGCATTATCGCGGTGGTAACGCCCCACCTTCCGGCCTGCCTTGCCTTGTAGTAGTAATACAGCGAGGCCAAGGCGAACACTCCGACCAGCCCGGCTACTATCGCGAGAACGTCGTTAGTCACGACCGTCAAAAGCATTCCTATGAAGCTAGTTAGGGCGAAAGAGCGGAATCCGATGATGTGGTGCAGTTTTTTTTCGCGTTCCAGCCCGATCAAACCGCCTATTGCTAATGCCAGTATGAGTTTCCAGGCGAAAGTCAAAACCAACTTCACTCCCTCAACTTGCGGTTTTTTGTTTTTTCCAAAAGACCCTTCCAAACTTCGGGTTTCATCAAAATCTTTCTTCCCCCGGCATCCAAAACGGCTTTTCCTTCGTGGTCGACCAGGTAGTAAGCTTCCCTACGTGGGTTCAACGCGGTTTCGAGGGAAGGCAGGTTTACCAAAACGAAATCCTGCCCTTTTGAATCAAGCATTTTCTGCATTTCTTCGGGCAGTTCGAACTGGTCGAACCAGTATGCCGCAAAGTGATTTCGGAATTTTTCTTTCCTCCCTTCCCCAGCTCCGCTTTCAGGCTGTTTTTGCGTGCTGCTGCCGAAAAGAGAGTGTTCTTCCTTGGTTAGGAAATGGGGGTTGACCCCCTGCAGCCGCATGATTGCGTTGACGCGGTCGTGATATTCTTTCCGTTCGAAAGGATGTACCGCCATTTGCTTTACACTTTTTTCCTTCCAGCTTTCCTTATCGCTTGGCTCATTTCCTTGATTTTCCTGGCGCTCGCCTCTTCCTCGAAAGCGTTGCCGACGTGAATTCCGTTAGCCCCGGCTTCGATGCATTCAGCCGCCTGTTCCGGGGTTTTCACTCCGCCGGCGTTGAAGTAAAACAAATCGCCGTTGATCGCTTGGGAAATGGCTGAAATCATTGCTGGGGGCGTAGGCAGTGGAGCTCCGCTTCCGGCGTCGGTAATCAGTACGTGCGAGCCGGTGTATTTAGCCGCCAGGGCGCAGGCTGCAGCAAGGTCGTTCCTTTCTCGGGGGACGACGTTGGCATTTCCAATCCACCCTACGGTTCTCCCGGGCTCGATTATCACGTATGTAGTGGGAATGGCCTCGAGTTTGGAACGCGCGACTACGGGAGCGGCTTGAATCTGGACCGTTGAAAGCCAGTAAACGTCCCTCGAGTTGAGCATGTGCATGAAATAAACCGCATCCGCGTATTCGCTCAACCCCGACACGTTGCCGGGATATAAAACGACTGGAAGTCCGCCGCAAGCTTCCTTGATCATCTTCACCGTTTCATCGAGAACCTTTCCTTGAGCTCCGATGCTTCCGCCCACGAGAATGGCGTCAGCCCCGTTTTCATAACTGGCTTTCGCTATCTTCTCGCCCTTCTCCATCGGAAACTTGTCGGGGTCTATCAGAGAGAATAGCATAGCCCCTTGCGTTTCCAGCTTTTCCTTGTAGTACTTCTCGACTTTTCCGGGCAAAACCATTTTTCAATCCACCCTTTGCAACTAGCGTTTTTTCTTGAAACTAAAAAATGAGGGTCGAGATTATTTAAACAA
>CAYOZI010000030.1:0-9863 GCA_964408425.1 Microcaldota archaeon | reverse complement strand
ACCCACTAGATTGCTGTGCTCCAGTTCAATCCACTTGAGCGAATCGGGTTGCGTTTCTTCCTCGGGCGAGCAGACGCTTTCGGAATTGATGCCGAAAAGCGTTTGTTTCGCGCTTATGCTTGTCTTAACGTCAGTTATCTCCGCAGGCTCCCCGTTCAAATCGGCGCTTTCCCCCAGCTGGAAGAATGAAAACGAATTGCTTTTTTCGGGAAGCGAGAGCATGAATTTCGCGAAATACGTCTCGGCCCTTCCCAATTGAGCTACGGGATTTCCAGCCCCGTCGTAAAAGCCGATGAAGTTAAGGCTGTTCTTTTTGCCGAGCGAAAGCGGATAAAGCAGAACTTCGGTTGTTTTCGATTCGCCAGGCGTCAGGGAAACCGGGGCGGACGTGGTTTGCAGGTAACCGCTTGCGCTTGCAACAACCTGAAACTCCTGTTCGGGAGTGATAGGCGTGTTGCACGGTGAAGAGCATTCCTTCAAGACTATGCCGCTAGGCGTGATTACGGAAAAAAAAGCGGTGGGAATTATTTGTTTCGAAACCAAATCTTTTGCAACAAGCGTGAGGTTGGCTGGCTCGGCCTGGATGGTTATGGAAAACGCCGCCCCATCCACTATATCTATAACGTCGCTCCTTCCGGCCTTGTTGTTTGCAACGGCAATTGCGTACAATTGATACGCCTTTCCGTCCAAAAACGCGGGGAGGTTTACATAACCCGTTCCATCCGCATCCGTAAACAACGACGGCACTCCCAACGGGAATCCGTTGCTTTTAAAGAAATCCACTTGCGCGTCTGCGACCGGTTCAGTATTCTCCTTGACTTGGACGAAAGTTTCGATGAAATTGCCTGCTTTCTCTTTTTCCAGTTCTATGGTTTTCCTTTCCCCCTTCCTCGCGGAATCGGCGAATCCCGGAAGGTATTCCTCCTTGAAAGCCGTAACGTAATATGTTTTCGCGCCGACGTTGAACTTCGCGCTTCCGCCCGCATCCGTCGAATCCTCTTCAAGCAGAACGCGGGTGGAACGGTCGTATATTTTCACTTCAGCCCCGCGGATCGCCTTCCCGTCCTCGTCTTCAACGGTTATGACGAGCGCGTCGGAATCGCTTTCCTGCCTTGAAAGGGAAATGGATTCCTCCTGCAAATCGCGCGTGAATTCTACTTGTTTTCCCCCTTCGTAATTCAAGAACCTGTCTTCAGGATCCACTGCATTAATCAAAAGCTTCGTGTTGAAATCGAGGTTTTCGAAAACCGCCTTGTTGTTTTTGTCCACGCGTGCGCCAGCGCCTATCGAAGCATAAGAATAAGGGTTGATGAGGGAAACCAAAACCCCTTCCGCATTCGCGGTTCCCGAGATTTTGACGATGAACGTCCCTTTTTTCGCTGCGGAAGGCGCGTCTCTTCCCGTTTCGCTCAAGATTATTTCGACGCTGCCCTGCTCGATGTCCGCCGTTCTCGTCTTCTTTTCAAAACCGTCCGCAGTTACCTCTATATTCGCGATTCTCTCGCTCAACCCGGTCAAGTCGAAGCTCGCTTCCCCGAACGCGTTGGTGAAACCGTCTTTCGAAACAGCCCCTCCTGCGAACTTCAAAACCACCGCAGCCCCGTCTACGCTTATGCCGTCCTCGTCTTTCACCACTACCGTGAACAGTTTGGTTTGAGCAGGGGCGGTTTTGCCCGACAATTGCACTTCCCCTTTGTCTTGCACGCTTCCTTCGAAAGGTTGGTATCCTGTTGCGGAAACGTAAGCGCTCAATTCCTTTCCAGCGGGAACGTTTGCAAAAGAAACGAGCCCGTTTGCATCGGAAATTTGCGAGTCGCTGAAACCGTCTCCCGCATAAAGAGTGACCTGCGCCCCGCTCACGGCGTTGCCCTGAGCGTTTTTGACGGAAAACTGGACTGAATACGTGGGGTTGAACAAGGCGGGGAATGCGAAAAACATTATCCCCAAAAGAACGAGTGCGATGACGACCGGAACGACGACGTTCGGGTAAGGAACGCCCTTCTCTTCCAGCCAAGCGACTAGGTTGTCGTATTTCTCCTTGATAGTCTCTATAATCCCGCCACTGCCTTCCTCAGCCATGAAAGAATACGCCTTTCCCTATATTAAAAGAATTGCGTTTTTTTTGAAAGGGTTAAGGATAGTGCTGGAGGCTTACCCCCCAGTTGAAAACAACCGGTTCCGCAGGGTCTATGTTGTAAGCAGGGTTGTTGTCAATAAGCTTGAAGTTTAAACCCCACGTGTTTTGAGCGCCGAGCGTTCCTCCGCCGTATAACGCGCACTGATTGAGATTCAATCCTGGAGAGGAGGTCGGGCAGGTTTTCACTTCAGGCTGTTGTATTATCGTTTCAACCGTTGCGTCATTGCAATCCAAACCAGCCTCCGGCAACCCATCGCAGTCCCCCGTCGTGGGGCAGGCTTTCAAAACGAAATTCGAATTAACCGGCACAACGGGCGAATTGATTTTGTTGCACGCGGGAATCAAAACCTGGTTGTAAAACCGGTTGGAAACCGCCAGCTTGACGTCGTTTTCGTTAGTCAAATCCACTCCCGACAATGCATACCCCTGGTCGTTATACTCGTCCGTATTCAGGCAATCGTTCCCTCCGCAATGCCCCTGCTCGACGCCCTCACTCTGCTGTTCGTCCCGGTTGGCTTCGCTGGCGCCGTAAGACAGCCTGGCGTAAACCTTGAACGTCTCGTCGTAATACTTGAAAATCCGCAGGTTTATCGGCAAGTAAAAGTCCTTGTCGCTTATTCCCGAACTCCTAACCAGATTCCCCCCCTGGTCTTCGGCCTCGACCCTCGGAAGGCTCGGGTACACTATAGCATTTTCCACGCTGACCTTGACGTAAAACGTCCCCGCCTCGCAGCCGTCTATCTCCTGGCCCGTGTCCGGATCCCTGCACTTGAATTTTTGGGGGTCTGAAGCGGTTTCAAGCGCATCGGCAAAATTCCCGCAGTCGAAAACGCTTCCTTTCAGCAAAGCCCGGCAAGCCTCGACGTAATCGTCAACCGAGTCCGGGTCGAAACTTCCGGTTGCAGGGTCCGGCTGGGGGTAGAAAACCTTCATTTGATCGACGTTCGAAGTTTCGAACCTTATTCCTTCGAAAGCCAACGCGTTTTCAAAATGCTTCATCCACTGGGGCAGGCCGTACGCGTAAGTGGCGTCGGAAGAAGTGGACAGCGAACACATTATGTCGCTCGTAATGCGCTTTACGCTCTCGCACTTCGCTTTCTTCAACTCCTTCAATTCCAGTTTCCCGTTTCCGTTCGCATCGATTTGAAGAGAAGACGCGGCGCCAACATCCTCATCGTACGCGTAATACTGCTGGTTGGGGTTGTTGCTCCAAGTGAACTCGCTCCAACCGGGCTTTAACAAGTAAAACGAAATTGTCCTGCTCAACCCCTCTCGGAATATCGATGCGAGGTCGGACCTGTATTCTTCCAAAACGCTTGAAACGCGGTTGTGATAGGCGTCGTTCGCTATCCTCAAGGAAGCGGAAGCCTCGACGTTCTGCAGGTTTACTATGAATATGACCGCGGCAAGGAAAATCACGCTTCCGATCAAAGGAGCTGAAATGAAACCGCGTTTGCCTGCCATGCAACCATTAACTTTTACTGGTATTAAAGCGCTTTTTTCCCTTCTTCCCCGCGAAAGAAAGGATTCCGTTCCAGTAATGCCAAACGCCGTAAAACCCGACTATCACTATTATCAGCGTTATTCTGAAAAGAACGTCGTGAACGAACGGGTCGAGGTAAATGATGCTCAGAGCTATCCTCAAAGGATTGAAAACCAAAAGCAAAACCATTCCTGCGGCAAACCCTTTCACCCTTTCGAAAAACGGCTTTTCGAAGCTAGCGAGCGTGATTCCGAACAAAACCGCGATTTCTACCAACGCGGAACAAGCTTCGTTCAATTCGGCTGTGAAATCCCCGTTTTGCAGTGCGAAATTGCCGTTTGAAAGAATTGTTATTTCCGTTTCGATCCCGCTCAACAGGTAAAGCGCGGTTTGGGCTGTTTTTGCGGCAATTATTCCAAGTCCTTGCTTCAACGGGGTGAAATAAAGAAACGGAATCGAGATTGCAAAGAAAACGAGAAAAAGGAGGACGAACCTTGCGCCTTTCTTCAGCCCGCTTTCCTTGCGCAGAGTTTTCGAATCGGGATTGAAGGCGTTGTTCAAAAACCTTTTATCCTTGGATAGGTTCACGAAACGCTTTAATGCTTTTGAAGTTAATACCTTTTGCTTGTCTCCATAGCTGCGGGCGTTTTTCAAATGGATTTTTCTGAAATAGAAAGAAAATGGCAGGAGCGCTGGGAAAAAGAAAAGGCGTTCGAGCCTACTGCCAACGCCAGGAAGAAAAAATTCTTTTTCACCGTCCCCTACCCGTACGTTTCCGGAAACCTGCACGTGGGGCACGGGAGGACGTATGCCGTGGGCGACGTGATGGCGAGATTCAAGAGAATGAAAGGATACAACGTCCTTTGGCCGATGGCTTTCCACATCACCGGAACTCCCGTTTTAGCGGTTTCCCAAAAAATCAAGAACCTCGACGCCGACGCGCTGGAAATGTATCGGGAATACGTGGGAATATACGAGGAAAATCCTTTGAAAGTCGAGGAGATCGTCGAGTCTTTCAAAAACCCGCAGAAGGTCGTCGATTACTTTTCCAAGAAAATCGTGTTGGATTTCAGGCAGATGGGCTTCAGCCTGGATTTCTCCAGGCAATTCACTACCGGAGACGCGGAGTACAACAAATTCATCGAATGGCAGTTTTTCAAGTACAAGGAACACGGTTTCCTCAAGCAGGGGTCTTACCCGATTTTGTTCGACATTCAGGAGAAGAACGCGGTTGGTGAAGATGATATCAAAGACGGGGATACGGATCCCGTTGAACTGCAAAAATTCGTGGCGCTCAAATCGAAATTCTCTTCCGACGGGGAGGAAGGGTTCATTATTTCAGCAACCCTCAGGCCGGAAACTGTTTTCGGCATTACGAACGCTTTCGTCAACCCCAAGGCGAAATACGTCAAGGCGAAGGTGGACGGGGAGCGGTTGTTTTTGAGCAGGGAAGCGGCCGAAAAGCTTTCCTTCCAAAACCATTCCGTGAAAATAGAGAAAGAGTTTGACGGGGCGTTTTTCGTGGGAAAGGAAATCGAAACCCCGCTTTTGCAGAAAATCCCCATTCTTCCCGCGGAATTCGTGGATTCCGACAACGCTTCCGGTTTCGTGCACAGCGTTCCCGCGCATTCGATTGCCGACTGGGTTGCAATCGAGGAGTTGAGGAAAGACGGGAAAACCCTCGCGAAATTCGAGGGCGTTCATTTGAAGGGTTCGGTTGAAAAAATACGGCCCGTTTCGCTGATCAAGCTGGAAGGGTTCGGGGAATTTCCGGCGCAGGAAATGGCCGTTCAATTCAAGATTTTCAACACGCGGGAAAAGCAGAAGCTGGAAAAGGCGACGCAGCACTTGTACAAAGCCGAGTTTTACGGGGGAGTGATGAAGGAAAACTGCGTGGGTTTCGGAGGGAAAACGGTTGCGGAAGCGAAGGAGGAAGTGGCGGATTGGCTCATACGCGATGGAACGGCGTTTTGGTTTTACGAAACCAACCGCCCCGCGGTTTCGAGGGGAGGGGGAAAGGTTATAGTCGGCGTTTTGTCGGACCAGTGGTTTATAGACTTCAATTCGAAAGGATGGAAGGACTTGTCTTCAGACTGCCTTTCGAAAATGACGATTTTCCCGGATGCTTACCGAAAACAATTCGAAGACGTTTTCAACTGGCTGGACAAACGGCCTTGCGCGAGAAGAAGGGGGCTTGGAACGAGGCTGCCGTTCAACCGCGATTGGATTATCGAAAGCCTGAGCGACTCGACCATATACATGGCTTTCTACACCGTCATAAAAAAAATCAACGAGCATAAAATCAAGCCCGAGTTTCTGGACGAAAACTTTTTCGACGCCGTTTTACTCGGAAGGCAGTACAAAGGCGCGATATCCACGAAAATAATGAGCGAACTCCGCTCGGAATTTTCGTACTGGTATCCCAGAGGCATACTGGCATAGCCCACGTTACCAACCACCTTTCCTTCTTTATCTTCGCGCATACGGCGGTTTTCGAGGAAAAATTCTGGCCGAAATGCATAAGCTTGAACGAAATGGTTTTGAGCGAAGGGCAGAAGATGAGCAAAAGCAAGGGAAACGTCGTGTTGCTGAATCGGATAGCTCGCGATTACGGCTCGGACTTGTTCCGCTTGTATTGCATCGGAACCGCGGATTTGGAAAGCACCCTCGACTTCCGGAAGAAGGACGTCGAATCGATGCGCAAAATCCTGTTGAAATTCAGGGGATTCTGCGAAAGGCATTTGGCGGCGGATGGAAAGGGAAAGAAAACCGTTTTGACGAAATGGGTAAAGTCGAAACTGGAATCGGCAATCAAAAAATCCTCTTTGAGCCTTGAATCTTTTGCGTTAAGGGATTACGCGCAAACCGCCTTCTTCAAAATGCTTAACGACTTCGAGTATTTCGACTCGCGCGCTTCGGACGAGGAGAAAGCCGAAGTGAAAAAAAGCGTGGTGAAATGGGTTTCGCTGTTGAGCCCGCTGCTTCCGCATTTGGCGGAAGAATTGTGGGAGAAAGCGAAGCAAAAGGGATTCTGCTCCTTATCGCAATGGCCCGAGGCTGATGAAAAGAAGATAGATTTGAAGGCCGAGGCGAGCGAGGATTTCGTGCAAAGGGTTTTGGACGATGTCAGGAAAATAGCGGAATTGGTTTCGAAACGCCAGAAGATTTCCAAGGCGAAGATAATTGTCTGTTCGAAAGCAAAGAGGGATTTCGTTTCCAAACTAGCCGCCGAGGGAAGGGGCGCGGAAAAAGCCCTTGTTCCCGTGGTTGAAGACGAGGCCCTGAAGAAATACCTGGAAAAATTGTTTTTCGAATTCGTCGAAAAACCGCCTTACCTGGAAGTGGAAGAGATGAAAACGCTGGAGCATGCGAAAGCGTTTTTGGAAAAGCAGACGGGGTTGAAACTGGAATTGGAAAAGGAAGAGGATTCGAAGGACGAGAAGGCTTCGAGGGCTTTGCCCTTCAAGCCGGCGGTCGTGCTGAGTTAATTCCCTTCTACTAAACTAATTTTAATACTCTTTCCGTAATCCGCTCTGATTCAAAATGCCTGAAAGCGTAGTTAAAACCGAAGGGGGGAAAAAGCGTCTGGTTATTGACTACCGCGGTTCTTCCTACGGCGCGGACTTGGCGCAATACGCGCCTGTAATGCAGGACGTAATAGAGCGTTTGAGGGAAGTGGACGTAGACGAGATCGTGCTGAGCGAGTATTACGAACGCATTTACGACGAAGAGCAAACCTCTCTGTTAAAAGAAATCGCTGATGTGGCTTCCGAATTCGAGGCTGAAGCCGTGTGGAGCCCGCGGCACTTGAGCCAAGACCAGAAAAGCCGGGTCTTGTCATCCCGCCACGACGCGGTTTTGAGCGTTTTCAACACTTTGAAGAGCGATCCGTTCAAAGCCTACCTGATGCTCGTTGGAGAAACCAAGGGCGAAATGCAACGGCTTTCGGCAATGGGGGAGGAGGGAAAGGGCGAAGCGCAAGTTTATTTATCCACTCTCGAGTACATGCGCGACAAGCTCGAAAAAACCAAATTGATCCGAAGCATGAAAGAGTATTTGCAGCAGCTCGGCTCCATACCAACGGATAGGAGCGTCTACCATTCTTTCTTCGAAGCGGCGATAAAGCCTTCTTTCATCGGCTCCCAGATTTTCTTTACCGAAACGGAAAAACTCGAGCTCGTCGACCAATACGCGGTTTTGGGAAGCAAGGTTTACATCTACAAGCACCCGGACAAGGTCGAGGCTTTCTATTTCATCAACCCCCCCGAATATTCTCTTCCCCCAGAAAAATATTTCCTGCTGGAAAAGACGAAGGAAGTCGTGGCCGCGCACAGGCCAGAAAACGTCGAGTTTCTCGACGCGACTCAAGCCCGCAAGTATTTCAAGAAAATTTACATCGCCACTATCGGCGATTTGGCCGCTCGAAACAACATAGTCCTCTCCCAGGAGGAAAGGGAGGAGTTGGCCGACATCGTAGTTCGGTATACGATCGGCTACGGGATTCTGGAAATAATCCTGAGCGACAGGAAACTGACTGACGTTTACGTGGATTCTCCGCTCGGCGAAAAGCCGATTTATTTGATTCATTCGAAATACGGGCAGTGCCAGACGAACATACTTTTCTCGAGCGAGGAAGCCAGAAGCATAGTCTCCCGTTTCCGCGCGTTGAGCGGAAGGCCTTTCGACGAAGCCCATCCCATTCTCGATTTCGACTTGCCGGACTTGCAAACCCGTGTCGCGGTCATAGGAAAGCCGTTGGCGATGGACGGAACCGCATTCGCATTCCGTTTGCATAAGGAAACCCCTTGGACGCTCGCCCAGTTCGTCGACGTGAAAATGATGGATTCGTTCTCGGCGGGTTTGCTTTCGTTTTTCGTCGACGCGCAGGCTTCCCAACTGATCGTAGGTTCGCGCGGTTCCGGAAAAACCTCGTTGTTGCAAGCCATGATGCTGGAACTGCCGCAAAACCTTAGAATAATCGTCCAAGAGGACACTTCCGAATTGCCCGTCCCGCAAATGAAAAAATTCGGCTATAACATACAACGTTTGAAAACCCGCCAGCCTCTAGGCGCGGTTTCCGAAGGAGAAGTTTCGGCTGAAGACGCGTTGAGAACCGCGTTGCGTCTCGGGGATTCGGTGTTGATTATCGGCGAAGTGCGTTCGAAAGAAGCGCTGGCGTTGTACGAAGCAATGAGGATAGGCGCGGTGGGAAACGTGGTAATGGGCACGATTCACGGTGAAAGCGCTTACGGGATATGGGACCGTGTGGTGAACGATTTGGGCGTTCCTTCCACTTCTTTCAAAGCCACGGATTTCGCGGTTGTCTCGGCTCCAATCCGCTTCAAAGGCGCTTTGGAAAGGAGCAGGCGTTTGATCGAGATTACGGAAGTCAAGAAAGCGTGGAACAAGGACCCTCTTCAGGAAAACGGGTTTTTGACTTGGCTTGAGTTCGACGCTTCGAGGGACGCGTTGGAGTTTTACAAAGACCGTTTGAAGGAAAGCGACTGGATACAGAAAACCCAGCGTTTGAGGGGTTTGAAGATAGACGGGATACTCGACGAGATAGCGGCCAGGGGAACGACGAAACAATATCTGGTTGACGTGAAGAACAAAGTGCGCATTCCGGAATTGCTTGAAGCTTCCAACACTGTCCAGGCGCACGCTAAATATTTGCTTTTGAGGGAACAGCAGAGGCGCGAAGGGGACGTGGATTACGATACGCTGGTAAACGACTGGAAAAAATGGGTTAACGACTCCCTCGTGAAGGAACTGCTGCGCCGCCGCGGCGCTTGAGTAAAAAGCCTTTTATACCTGATTCTGTAGTGGTTGTATAGGTGATTATATGCCTGCTTATACCACGATTCAAATCTCTCCGAAAACAAGAGAGAAACTTGCGAGCTTGAAGGGTTCGAGCAGGGAGACCTATGATGTAATTTTAAACAAGCTTTTGGAGTTGGTTCCACAGGGGGATGAGGAAGGCATATACGCCCGCGAATTCAGACTGGGTTTGCTGGATGCTAGGCTTGACATTAAACGCGGGAGGCTCATAAGCCACGAAGAGGTCAAAAAACGTTTGGGGTTGTAACTTTGGCCTGGAAAATTTTCTTTTCTCCCGGCGCCTATCGCGACTTGAACGGACTTGAAAAGAAAGATGCAGGTCGGATTATGAAAAAACTAGAGGAAGCAGCACAAGACCCGCAGCATTATTTTAAAAAACTGGTGGGTGAGGAGGACTACCGTCTG
>CAYOZI010000029.1:0-10052 GCA_964408425.1 Microcaldota archaeon | reverse complement strand
GAGAGAGTCAATTGCTTTTGCCTAGAGGAAAGTTCTTTCTTCTCTTTCGCCACGAGCGAATCAACCTGTTGTTTCAAACGCTCCAACGCTTCCAAAGACGCCATTAAAACGCACCTCTCACAATTTCCTTATCTTAACCCTGGCTTCCCGCGCAAGCCACGACGGAATATCACGCTCGTCGTTCACCTTAATCAAAGCGCGCTTGAACGCCCTTTTGTCGAAACGCCCTTTTTCCTCCAGAATCCGGTTTTCAACGCGCGACGGGTCCGTCAGCCCTCCTTCGAAAACCTCCGCCGGCGTCAAGCCCAAGCCAAAGTAAAAAGAATGCAACACCCGCTCGCTCCGCAAGCAGTTTTTCAGCCAGCTGAAATGCGGAGATAGGTAAGGCGGGGACGATTCCGGCAATCCAGACACGAGTTCCTTAACCCGTTCCATGGCCGCTTCCCTCACGCGGGAGTACTTGGTACGTCCCTCCCCTCCGGCCAAGTAAGTAGCCCGCCTGAACGACTCCTGGTGCCCCAGTAAAACAATCCGCTCGAGCTTTTTCAAAATCGGGTGCAAATCCTTCTTCCCGCGTATTTTCTGGTGGACCTGCCAACGGTCGAAAGAAAGGCGTCCATCCGCAATGTGGGACACCAATGCTTTCGAATCCAAGCCCGAGTTTTCCAAGTCGGTCAAAATCCGCCAGGCGTCTTTCGAATGTTGTTTTTGAACCAAGCCGCGCTCTATCAAAAGATTCACGGCGGCTTGAGCCGCCTTCTCGCCGAACAAGGAAGAATCCACGAAAAAACAAGGAGAAAAAGAAAATAAAAAGAGATAGGAAACTCAGCCTGCAAGCTGGGAGTCGAACTTCCCCTCGCCCACTTCCCTTATGAACTCCCTCGGGTTTTTCCCTTCGATCGTCACGCCCAAGCTCAAGCACGTTCCCGCCAGTTCCTTGACCTGCGTTTTCAGGGAAGTCGCCAGCGAAGCGTCCTTCTTCATTCCGGCGATTTTAACCAATTGCGAGAGAGAAACGTTTCCAATCGTCTTCTTCCCCTTCACGCCAGCCTCTTCCTTCACCGGCTCCTTCAAACCCAATTCCTTTTTGATCAAAGCGCTGGCAGGCGGAGTTCCAACTTCGATCTCGAACTCCTTAACCCCCTTTTCGAAAATAACCTTTATCGGAACCTGCATTCCCACGAAATCCTTCGTCTTCTCGTTTATGGCGGCGATAACCTGAACCACGTTCAACCCCGAAGGCGCTAGCGCTGGCCCCAACGGGGGCGCGGGCGTAGCCTTTCCCCCTTCAACCATAGCTGGAAGAGTCGTCTTAGCCATTTTACAAAACCACCTTTTTTTAAAACGGAATTATTTTTTGTTTAAAACCTTGATAGTGTCGAGCTTGATAGTAACGGGAATCGGAACGGCAACCTCAACCAATTCAACCGTAACGTCTTCCTTCGCCTCGTCAATGCGGACTATTTTCGCCTTCTCCCCCTTGAAAGGACCCGAAGTGATTTCAACCATCTGGCCTTTCTCCAGGGTGATTTCTGCGGGCTTGCTTTCCAGCAACTCTTTAATCTCCTTCAGCTCTATGCTCCGAGGCAGAACGCCTTTCACGTGAGGAACTCCCGAAACCAGTTTTTTCGCCTCGCTCTCATCCTGGCTTTCAACCATCAAATACCCCTTCAGCTTGGGAGAAACGATTATGGCATTGACCGGAGCATTCGATTTTCGCACTTTTTCGGAAAGCAAATCCGCAACGATGCTCTCTTGGCCGGCAGTAACCCTGTATGCAAACAACATTTTTTTCAACCCACACAAAGAATTTTTCTAAAAACGCAACTCATCTCAGGAAAGAAGCTGCGAGGGAAATCACGAAGCCGATTATTCCCACCAGCGCCATCCCTATCGCGGTCGTGAAAGCCATTTGCCTGTACTCGGCTTCCTTGGGCTTGTAAGTGATGCTTATCACCCTCTGCGATTGTTCCACGAAAGAATTCAAAAACTCCAAAGCCATTTTTATCCACTCAAATGAAATCCAAGTCTATGGGTTCCTGCCCCTCACCCCGGGGAGAATCCTCTTTTATTCCCGCCAAAACAGCCAGAACGCGAACGTTGGCAGTTTGCATCGCATTGTCCACGGCAGCGCCCCAAATAATATGCGCGTCCTTGGCGACTTTAGCCGCAATTGACTGGACTGCCGCTTCCGCTTCCCCGAGAGTCATGTCGCTCCCGCCCGTTATATTCACCAAAACCTTGTCGGCTTGCGCGATGTCCAAATCCAGCAATGGCGAGCTCAACGCTTTCTCCGCCGCAACCAGCACCTTATCCCTCTGGTCGGCGGTTGAAACCTCTCCCAATCCGATCATCGCACTCCCGCTCTTTTCCAAAATCGTGCGGACATCCGCAAAATCCAGGTTCACGAGCCCCGGCTTCGTAATCAATTCCGCTATCCCTTTCACCGAATTCGCCAAAACCATGTCGCTCGTCTTGAAAGCCGAGTTTAACGGAAGATCAGCAACAAAATACAACAGCTTGTCGTTCGGAATGACGATGGTCGTATCGGCCTCTTTCTTCAGTTTTTCCAATCCCACCATCGCGTTTCTCATTCTCTTCGTCCCTTCGGACGTGAATGGAAGCGTAACAACAGCAATGACCAACGCCCCTCTCGCCTTGGCGACATTCGCGATAACGTGCGCGCTTCCGGTTCCCGTTCCACCGCCCATCCCGCAAGTGACGAAAACCAGATCGTAACCTTCCAAAACCTTTTCGATATCAGGCTTTGCCTCTAGAGCTGCGGCTTCTCCCACTTCGGGATTGCTGCCCGCGCCCCTGCCCTTCGTTTTCATCCTGCCGAGCAAAACCTTCTTCTCGGCCTTGATCATCAT
Organism: Microcaldota archaeon; assembly: GCA_964408425.1. Lineage (GTDB taxonomy): Archaea > Micrarchaeota > Micrarchaeia > Norongarragalinales > Norongarragalinaceae > UBA10210. Next base: position 7,179 of record CAYOZI010000029.1, on the reverse strand, counting down.
CAAATGCTGGGCGTCCGTATTCATCGCTATAACCTTCGCCCCAGCAACCCCCAATTCCGCCAAACGGCTGATGGTATTGCTTCCGCTTCCGCCCGTTCCAATGACGGCTATTTTCGGAATGCTCTCTTCCAAAAAAGCCATCAGCTCCTGATCATCCTTGGACAAAGGCTTGCCGGAAGTCAGTTCAATAGAATGCTTGTTTCCAAACGCTTTTTCAAAATCAAGTTGAGCCACAAAAACCGCCTTACGCCGTATATGAAATAAAACGCCCCGAGGTTATTAAAAAACCGATAGCATCGCGCCCATAACGGTTTGACGACTAGGGGGTTTAAAAGAAAACTATGAGTGCAATAAAATAAAAGCGTTTGCGTGGGTGTAAAAATCAAGTGGAACTAAAAGCCGTCGTTTACGACATCGAACAGGGACAGAACGAAATCGTGCTGAACGAAGTCCAGGCGAAACAACTGGATTTAGGGCTAATGGACAGGGTCAAGCTGAAACACAAGGGAAAACAGGTCAACGCGATCGTCGATTACTCTGCAGGTTACATAAAACCCGGCGAAATCGTCTTGTTCATAGAAGTGGCGCGGGCATTGGGGGCGAAAAAAGGGGATAGAATAACAATCGAACCCGTCAAGCGCCCGCAAAGCCTGGATTTCATAAGAAAAAAGCTCGACGGGAAAATGCTTGAAGACGAGGAAATAAACGTCATAATAACGGATTTGATGCAGGAAAGCCTGAGCCAAGCGGAACTCGCCGCGTTCATTTCAGGGATATACACGCGCGGAATGAACACGGATGAAACGGTCGCGTTGACGAAAGCCATTTACTCTTCAGGCGAGCAGCTGGAGTGGAAAAACAGGAAAGTCGTTTCCGAACACTCGATCGGAGGAGTCGCTGGGGATAGGGTGTCGATGGTCATCGTGCCCATCATCGCTTCGTTAGGATTGACCATTCCGAAAACCTGTTCGAGGGCGATTTCTTCCGCGGCAGGAACTGCAGATGTAATGGAGGTCTTCTGCCCAGTATCCCTCCCCGCTTCGCAAGTGAGAAAGGCAGTCGAGAAAACAGGCGGCTGCATAGTCTGGGGAGGCGGCTTGAACATGGCTTCGGCCGACGACAAGCTCATCAAGATACGCAATCCGTTGCATTTGGACCCGAAACCGCTGCTCTTATCGTCCATTTTGGCAAAGAAAAAGGCCGAAGGCGCGAAATTCGTCTTGATCGATTTGCCCGTGGGGCAGGGCGCGAAACTGGCGGACTTGAAAACGGCCCAAGCGTTGGGAAAGGATTTTGCAGCGTTGGGAAGCTTGCTCGGGATGAAAGTGGAAAGCACGATTACCGACGGAAGCAAGCCGCTTATAGAAACGGTAGGCCCGGTTCTTGAAGCGAGGACGGTTCTGGAAACGCTCATGAACCTGCACAACCACTCTTTACTGGAAAAAGCGTGTTTGATGAGCGGCGTTTTGCTTTCAATGGCCAAAGGCGTTTCGAAAGAGGAAGGCTACAAGATTGCAAAACAACAAGTCACGAGCGGAAAAGCGCTTTTGAAATTCAAGGAAATCATCAAAGCCCAAGGCGGGAACGAAAACATCAAGCCCGATGAATTGAAGCCGGGAAAATTCAAATACGTGTTCAAGTCCGAGAACGAAGGGCAAGTGCAGCATATTGACAACCGAGCGATTTCCAGGGTATGCCGGGCTCTCGGAGCCCCTCAGGACAAGAAGGCTGGAATGATTTTCTTTGCCGGCGTAGGAGAGCACGTAGAACAGGGGGACGTTTTGTTCGAGCTTTATTCTGAAAACAGGGCGAAACTCGAGTTCGCTTTGGAACAGCTGGAAAAAACCGAAGTCGTCGAAATAGAAAGGATAATCCTAGACGTGGTTTGATGATTCAGACTGTAGGAGCTGCGGCATCCCCCTGGGGAAGCGGTTCTTTGCTGCCGCTAGCGCTCAAGACGTGGAAAAAGATGGGCGAGCGGCAGGGCGAGGGCGAAGAGAAAGGCGCCAACGGAGTGGCATACCGGATAGTGAAAAACGACAAGATGGTCGTAGTCAGACCTTCGGACGCGGAAATCTTAAACCGCATCACAAAACAAGGCAAGAAAAAACTGTCTGCTTTTGTAGAGATAATCGCATTCCCCCATCCAGACCACGTGGAAGCTTTCCAAAACGCGGCAGGAGTACTTGCCCTCGAAGGCCCGTCCGACCGCAACACCGGGGCGATCGGTACACTGCAATTGAGGCTTTCACGCAACATTCGAAAGGAAAACAGGTTTTTGAACCTGCCAAAAGTTTCGAACAACCCGGTGGAATTGCAATTAGCGCAGGCGCATTACAAGACCAAACCAAAAAAACCTCCAACGAAAGGAGCGCCAAACGAAGAATGGTTTGAAAAAGCAATCGCATCCGCCGGGCTTCTGGACAGGCGAGTGGCGTTCGAGTACGTCAACTGGAGAATCCCGTGCATCAGGGAAGCAGTCCGCATCGCTCAGAAGCTAGGCCGAGATATGGTCATGGTTCACGGGATGTACGATAACGACATCAGGTGGGTAAACAAAAAAGGCCAGACTGCGTTCCAAAAAGAAGTGCGCAAAGTCTGTGACGAATTGGGCGCAAAAGTGATAGAACACAAGGGCAACTTGGTATTGATAAAACCGAAGAAATCCAGCCTAATGTCAAGAATACTGAGGGCCAAAACTGGCGTTTAGAAGTTAGTGAAGAACGATTTCGAACAAAGCCACCGGAACCTGGACCTGGAGCTTTTCCAGAACCTCGGGATGAATCTCCCCGACGACCCCTATTTCCTTCCCGTCGCTCCACACTCCCGCGCAACGCCCGCTGATGAAACCGTTTTTCTCTATCTTCTTCAACGCGTATTTTACTCCCGCGGTTTTCAACGCCAAATCCATCACGCTCGCAATCTCGCTAAAACTCGCGTGAGTATGGGCTGAAATTGCGCCAACCCTCTTTTGCGTCAGGCTCCTCAGGTGATGCTTGTCTTCCTTTACGACCACTTCCCCGACCTCGAAAACCTTCTGGGGATACGGAACGTGCGTGTTTCTCGCAATCGTCTCCAGCAACGACGCCCTCAGCGAAGAGCGCAGCGCATCGTAATCGCTCGAAACCGGGTTCTTTATCTTCACGATCTCCCCGAACGGGTGTTTTTCCGAAGACGTCAAAACATAAGTCCACTGTTCGACGAAACCCGCGCCCACGAGCGTGCTGCAAACCTTCTCCTCCAAAAGCGTTTCCCCGCTCAGCCTTCCGATCGTGAAAACGCTCGGGGCTTTGGGAATAAAACGGTTGTAACCATATCCAATCGCTATTTCCTCCACCAAATCCGCCTGGTGCAGGAAATCGGTCCGGTAACGCGGAATCAACGCCTCGATTTTTCCTTTGGAAGGCTTCGCATCAATCCTCTGCCGTTCCAGACAATCGATTATTTCCTTTTCCTTCAGCTCCAAGCCTATGAGCTTAGACGCTTTTTCGGAATCCAAAAGCATTTTCTCCGGGGTTATTTCAGGAGTAACCCTGCTTCCGGTCGGAATGGCGTAAACCTTGGCTCCGTCGTCCGCGTAATCCTGGCAGATTATGTTCAGCGCAGCATTGCAAGCTTCGAAATCCGTGCCGGTAACGTCTACGAACAACGAAGTGGTTTTCGTGGTGACGGTAGTTTTCGCGGAATTGATGATCGGAGGAAAGGAGATGATTTCGCCGTTCGAATCGAAAATAACGGGATAATGCGAAAAGGCGGTGAGGGTAAATGCATATTCCATCCCCTTTTCGTGCTCGCGCATGACTTGCGAAACGGTCATTTTCTGCGTTTTGTTCAAAGGAACGAATGAAATCGGCGAGTCTTTGGAAATCGCCTTGTAAACAAGCGGGAATTTGATCGGAGCCGCGTCGTGAACGCCTATCGCCACCTTCCTCCTTCTCCGCCCGTGCGTCAAAGTCAATTTTTCCTGCGTTTGGATCAGGTCCTTGAAACCCTGCTCGTCGATCTTGACCCCTTCGATCAAAGCGCAGACGATTACCGGCCTGACTTTCTCCACGCTTTTATCAACAGAAACGTTCCAAGCGGAAGATTTGGGTTTTTGCAATTTCATTTGGGGCAGGCCTTTTTCCACTCCCAAAAAACCCCTTGCAGCGCGGGCTACGCCTTGTACCGAAAGCAAATCCGGGCGGTCGCCCGTTATTTCCAGCGCCAGCTCGTCACCTTCGATGGCTTCCACTCCCGCCTTTATTTGCGGCAGGGCGTCGAGAACCTTTTCCTCGCTGACCCTTTGGCCTATCCGTTCCAGCAAACTTTTTTTGCTTACGATTATAGAAACCATTTTTACTTCCTCAACAAATGCCGTTCAAACGTTCTCCCGCCAAAATTCGATTTTCTCTCCCAAACGACCCCGCCGCCTTCCGACTCGGTTCCGCCGAGTTTTTCCACCAGGTGTTTTTTCCAGCGGTCGTTGTAAAAACTTTCTATCAGAACTTGGCGGGGTTTCAACGCCGCCGAGCGCTTTAGAGCTTCGGCAGTCAAAGCGCTTCCGATGCCCAGGTTTTGCGGGGTTGCAGTGAACTCCGCAGGCGACAGAACAACTTCCCCGTTCTTTCTGTCCACCCGCCTTAATCCGGCTATTTTTCCCTCGTGAAACGCCACGAAATTCCAGGCGTTTCCGTTGCATTTTACCACGGCTATTTTCACCGGCATTCCAACACCCGTCGTCCCCTGCAAAACTTCCAACAATTTTCCCCTTTGAGTGTTTTTTTGCAGTAAAGCCAACTCTTCACTCGTCAAACCCATTGAATTCATTTTCTCAACAACGCCAAATCCTGTGAAAACAAATCGCGGATATCTTTTAATCCGAGCTTGATCATCGCCAGCCGGTCTATGCCAAGCCCCCAAGCTAGGACCGGCACGTCCACGCCTAATGCCGCCAGCATTTCCGGGCGGAACATTCCAGCTCCCCCCACTTCAGCCCATCCTTTACCAGGAATTTTCGCGTACATTTCCACGCTCGGTTCCGTGAAAGGAAAATAGGAAGGGCAGAATTTCACTTCCTTCGCCCCGAAAACTTCCAACGCGAATTCTTTCAGGTATCCGAGCAGCTCCCTGAAACTCATGCTTTCATCCACGACGATTCCCTCGCACTGGTTGAATTCGATGAAGTGCTTCCAGTCGATTTCGTCGGGCCTGAAAACCCGCCCTATGCAGAATATCCTTTGTGGAGGCTTCAAGCCCTTTGCAAGGTTCCTGGCTGAAACGGGCGTAGTGTGCGAGCGCAGCACCAAACGGGCGGAAATCTCCGGATCCCAGTTATACCTCCATCCCTTGCTTCCGGCCAAGCCCTTTTCATGCGCTTTCCTCACTCCTTCCAAAAGCTTTTTGTCGAGAATCTCTCCCTTCGCGGGGTCTTGAACCTGGAAAACGTCGTGTATCTCGCGAGCGGGATGGTCTTGCGCCATGAACAACGCGTCCATGTTCCAGAATTCCAATTCAACCAGCGGCCCGTGCGCCTCGGCGAAACCCATTCCCACGAGCTTCTGCTTTATTTCCAAAAGAAGCTGCTTGTAAGCGTGCTTTTTCCCCGCTGAAACGGGAGCCACGAGCGTAGTCAAGTCGTAAGAAGCGAATTTCTTCCCCCGCCACTCGCCGCTCTTCAGCAACTGCGGGTTCAATTGCGTTATCACGCCCTCCCGCTCTTGCGTTAAAGCCTTCAGCCCCTCGCGCGTGGCTTGGATGAAGGTTTTCTTCAAAATCTTTTTCTCGACCAGCCTTCTTTTTTCCAGTTCGAACAAAACCGCATTCTCCCGTTCATTCAGAGAACTTTCTTCCACTCCGCCGCCGATTTTCTTCAACAACGAGTCGTGCGGAGAGTCTTCTTGCGAAATCAAAACCAATTGCCCTTGCTGGATTGTAGCCAGCGACAGTTTTTTCGCCCACTGCAAGGCTATGGCAAACTCCCCTTCTTTCAAACCGCCCAGAGCAGCGGGCTTGGAACGCAACGATTCCTCCAGATCTCGGATTCCGAACGGGGTTTTAGGCTTGAGGGCGGAAACCAAACGCTTTTCCGGCAATCCGCTCTTCAACGCATCCAAGCCTTCTTGCGACAATCCGAAAGCCCGTTTTACTTCCACGGTCGTCGTAACGAAGCCCGCTTCTTTCAAACTCTGCAGTACGCTCATTATCGAAGAGACTGGAATGCCCGAAACCCGCGACAATTCCTCGACGCTCTTTTTTTCAAGAGAGGCTTTCGACAACAGCGTTTTTTCCAAATCCTTCATATTCCATTCACTTTCCCGCTTGGCTCAAGGCAAACCCGATCAAACGCCCGACTCTAACGCTCTGCTGCATGAGAAAATCGTTGCCCCCTTCGATTACGAGTTGCGTTTCGGTAAAGCGCATGCAATCGCACCCGCCGCTCTGGATCAGGATTACGGAGCCGGTGCAGTTTGCAGTCCCGCATATATTCGAGCCTCCTTCGACAACCGCGTAAACGCTAACGTTCCACCCTTGCATGGCAATTCCCCTGGAAATTTCGGAAGACATTATCGCTATCGCCGAATTCCTCGAGTCGTTCATCGCAAAAAGCCGTTGTTCGACAACTACAGGGTTTAGTGAAAGCCGTTCGGCAATGTCGCCGGCCGGGTCTTTCGACTTTACGAGAAGGTTGTTTTCAATGACGGTTTCTTCCGGCTTGAAGCCGAAAAAGTACAACACCGCCCCGAAAGCTATCAACACCACTATTACAATTATCGCGATTTCCGTTCTTTCCATTTTCCGACAACCCTTTCTTCAAGCTATAGCGTAGTAAAAACAACGCGGTGAAATAAAAACCGCGTTCAAACGAAGATTTCCAGCCCTTCCTTAGCCAGAAAACTCTGCTCGAAAACAGACTTCGCTTCCTTCAAGAGTACAGTCCTGTCGTCGTAACGGTTGCTGATATGCGACAACAACAGTTTCTTCACCCTCGCCTTGAAAGCCGATTCCGCAGCTTGTTTTGCGGTGGAATGGAATTTTTCCGTAGCCGCTTGCTTTTCAGATTCCGCAAAACAAGAATCGTGCACCAGCAGATCCGCGCCCTCGGAATGCGCCACTATCGCCTCGCAAGGCATCGAATCGCCCGTGAAAACGATTTTCTTTCCCGCCTGTTCGAAAGTAACGTCTTTCAGCTTCACAATC
>CAYOZI010000028.1:1731-10527 GCA_964408425.1 Microcaldota archaeon | reverse complement strand
GAGAATGAAAAAAATCCTTTTGCTTGCTCTCATCGCTGCGATCCTGCCTTCTTTGGCCAACGCCGGTTTCGTAACCTATAACGCCAGCAACCTGGACAACCAGTACTTGAACGTTTCAGGGTATAACTACAGCGGGGGCATTTACAACGACCTGAACAAGTCGGACGATACGTACTTCGTGGTCAACGACACGACGTACACTGCATCGATGCTAGGCGCAGCCGTAGGAGGTCCAATCACTTACGCCACACGTTCTCCGTTCGTAACAGTATGCGGGCAGGACAGCGGGGCCACCACAGTGCCTTACTGCAGGATTTTCAACGCTACGGACACGTCGGTGAGCAACAGGACGGGAAACGCTCCTGCCACCGCTGGGGCTGGAGAATGGTACCGGATGAGAGCTAACACTAAAACGAACGAACTGCTGTTGTGCGTGAGCGACTCGAACGACGACCTAGACTGTCAAATATTCAACGGCAGCGCTTTTACATCCTCACCCCAGGAAATGACTCCCAACGACACTACGAACGACGTCAGGAGTTTCGACATGGCGTTCGAACAAAAAAGCGGCAGGGCGTTGGTGGTTTACAGCGTTAACGTTGCCAACACGCTAGGCTACAAAATTTGGAATGGAGGCAGTTGGAGCAATGAACAATGGATGACAATCACAGGAGGAGGCAACAACGGAGGAACTCTAACTTGGGTGAGGTTGGCGGCAGACCCTAATTCGAACAACATCACGCTTGCAGTTCAAAACGCTACTGTTGACGGCTCTGTTTTCACAGCTAGGTGGAACGGCACTGACTCCAGCTGGAGCGCGTCGACCATGCTTACGCCCAATACGGGCAGTGACGCTTCGGCGATTACAGCCCAGTCTATGGACGTGGCTTACAACAACGAAAGCGCTGCACTGCTGTTTTACAGCAAGGCTGCCAGTGCTGGAAACGTGTTTGCCAGGGTTGCATGGCCCAACGGCACCATTGACAATGAAGTCCAGGTGGGGGATGACGTTTCCGGCGCCGGCGCCATTTACTGGATTAAAGCGGCCAGTATGCCGCGCAGTTCCAGAATAGGGTTTATTTTCATTGACGAGGGAGGATCTACGGAGGAGTTGAACTTCAACGAGTGGGAGTACAAAAGCGCTTTCACGACAGTTGAAATCGATACTGCTATCGAAGGAGGAGTTTCGACTTCGGGAAAGAATGCGGACCTCATTCCAATCAGGGAAATAGAAGGGTGGGCAGTTCCGTACGGAGACAACAACGCGGACATTCCAACGATAGCCCATTGTTTGAGCAAAAGCGGTTGCCAAGCCGGAACCTGGGGCACTAACGCCATTTTCACCGACACTTCACCAAATGACGCAGAGCAGACTCAGGCCGACGACAGCTGGTATAACTCAAGCCAGGGTGTTATAGGCTGGACCGTCCAGGATACCGGCTCTCCGTTCAACATCCACTGGGGAATATTTTACTGCCACACGTCTGCATGCGCTTTAGTTTTGGATACGGACATGATTATAGGCGCAAGCATAACCCTGCCAGGCGTTTTCGAAGTCACTTCGGACCAATACAGCAACTACACGATGGAAACGTGGTTCAATTCAACTTCCACCACCAGCCTCGGAGAGGTAAGCGAAAGCGAAGTGAACGGGAGTTTCGAGCTTAAAGCCACTTTCGCCGGAAACTATTCAGCTTACATTTACAGTTGGGTTGACGCCGCGTGGCACTTTTGCGCGTCGCAAGTGGCAACTCCCGGAAGCGAATTCACTTTAACCTGCCAAGTTTGCGCTAGCGGGTGCACCATTACCGACACGGCGTCCGAATACCGTTCCACCACAGGAAACGACGTCAGGGCTGTTAGAATGGCTTTGAACGAAACCGTCCACAACCTCGCGAATAACGAAACGACCGTCAGCGTAGACCACATCAACTACAACGTCACCTACTCGATTCCCGCTTCCCTGAAAATCGCGCAATTCAGGTTGTGGAGGAGTTCTTCAACGACGATAGGCATGGGCGCGGTGGACCCGGTCGTTTACGACCATTTAGCGTGTAATATAACGAGTTCTTTCGGAAACAACATTCCCACTGGAGCGGCTTCAAACGCCTGCAACAACACTTCTCCATACGGAGCGGCTTACAGGGGGGAAATCAGGTTGTGCAACGACGCCGCTTCCGGAGCGGATCCGGTTGCATTCACCAACACCAACCACATTTCAGTAAGCACGCAATACTTGGGAGCGCTTACTACAGACGACTGCGGGTCTGGGGATAACGGAAGCACGTGGACTGGAACAACCTGCGCGACTTACACTGGTTCGGACGGGTTGCAAGTCGTTGAAATCACTGGCAACACGGTTATGCTAGCTGGAGACGGTTCCACGAGAAAGGACACGAACTGCGATTATTACGCTTATCGTTTCACTACAGGCAATCCCGACTGGATTGTTACGGATACGACCACGTTCAACACTACCGGCGCTTCATCCGGCTCCAACCCGACCAGCGGAAGCAACTTGGTTAACGTCACGTACAGCGAAACCGCCTTCGCTTTATACTATCCATCGAGCGGTTGCACGGTTGGAAACGGTTCCGAAGGGAGGGTACGCCCCAGGTATTACAACGAAACTTGCACTGCCGCACACGGTTGCGACCCGCAAAACGCGACTTTCGAAAACTGGAACGACACGCTCGTCAATAGCATAGTCGCTATTGGTACAGAGAAGCTGTTCTACAATTTCACCGGCGTCCAGACCGACGCGGGCACAATTTACTGGACTTTGGAAACCGCCGGACCAGGTTCGGGAGAAATCCACGCTTGGGACTACGACACGAGCAAGTGGGTTCAGCTCGGAACCAAAGCGTCGGTAGGCGCGACATTCAGCATGTTCACGCCCGTCAACACGACTTACGGAAACATCGTTTCCGCAGACGGGTATTTGAACTTGACGTTCAATATTACAAGCGGTAGCATACTACGGTTTTACGACGTTTACTACGACGGAAACCATACGGACAAGTGCGCCAAGTGTTTTTTCACGACAGTCAACCCCAACGCGAAGAACGTCGCGTGCGAAGGGCAGACGGGCGGGGGTTTGAGCGGAACGTCTTTCTTCGACTTGCAGAATCTGGGCAGCGTGATTGAAGATTGGAAAGTGTTCATCGATTCCGCAATGCCCACGGGAATAGACTTTTTCATCAACGACTCAAGCTCAACCCACGTCACCCTATCCACCACCCCCCAGACGTTCAACTCCAGCATCGAGTTTTTCGAACACGCTTACGCCTGGGCTTGGGCAAACTTCACCAACGTGGGCGCCAGTTCAAACGAAAGGCAATTCACGAGCAACACGTCCTGGAAGTGAAACTCCCAAAATGTTCAAGCCGACTCGAAAGCTCTTTGCGGCGATAGGCGTTTGCGCGGTTGCAGTTTTGATCCTCGCTTTTTACTTCAGCCAGCCTCAACCAGAAAAAAAGCCTTTGGCTCGAGACGCGCTTCCCAACGTCACTTTCTCCAACATACCTTCCCTTCCAAGCGATTTTTTCGAGAAAAGAAGCCTGCTCAGGAACAGGAAGTTGAACATCACCCAATTCGAAAGGGAGTATTGGATACAGCCGGAGTTCTACCCGAATTTCGAGGATTACGCCATCAACTCCATGCTCCACCCGCCTGAAAACAGGTGGGGGGCGATGGGTTACGGAGCGTATCCCTCGGGCTTTACTGCCGCAACGAAAGCTGGCGAAACGGTCAAAGCAATCGTTTTCTTCCACACAAGCTGGCTCGTCGAATCATACCAAGGAATTTCATTGGATTACGCTATAACCAACCTTACCATGGTTCCTCCCGGTTTCGAGAAAGGCTTTGCAATCGAAATAACGCCCAGCGAGTTTCTGCTCGGGCCGGCTTACCCGGTTTTCGGCAGGAACTGGGCGGAAAAAGTGGAAATCACGACAACCGTCGGAAGCGTTCCGGCCGGAGAATACGAAATCAATTTCAACATCGCCAAGCCCTCCAAAAGCGCGGAGTGGAAGGAAGCATACCCGCATTACTTCGACGCCACCGGGTTCGGCTTGAGCAAGCCGTTCTTCAGAATGCGGTTGAGCGTGAAAGGCTGAAAAAGGGTTTAAAACCACCAGCGCAGAAATAAGATTGCTATAAAACAACGGGGTTGCGCGAGAGAATGATTGAGACTTTTACGGATTTCGCCCAGTTCAAGAAGAAAGCCCAGGAATTGGGAGTGGGCGTGAACTTGGATGAATTGCTGGCCATAGACATCACGTTTCTCGAGTCTTACGAGGATTACGTGATTATAAACGTCAAAATCGCCGGTGAAAACCCGAACAATATTCTCGTGTTAAGCAGCAGGGACGCGCTGTTGTATTCCAACAAGACTTTCGGGGAGAAGGATTACAAGATGTACCGCTATACGCTGGAAAAGGATTTCGGGGAAGCAACGGTGTTGGCTTTCCTCACGCTCAGGTCGGTTTTGGACGAATACCTCGCTTCGTTCAAGGTTTTGGACGACAAGATAGATTCTCTCGAAACGGCGTACGACCCGAACGCCGCCGAGGAAAGCACGATGAAGCTCCGCAGGCTCACCAACCGCGTCGAGGATTTCGTCAATCTCCTGATAAGCCTCGAGGAAAGGAAAATCAAGCAGGTGAGCACCAACCTGGTAGGATATGATTACGGCTTGGTTTTGGCGAAAGCACAGCATCTTTTGGACAGGTGCAGAAACCATTTGAGCCAGTTGCGCGACATAAGAAGCGAGATAGAGGTGAAAGGCACTTCAAACTTGAGCAAAAACATAGAAAAACTGACGGTGATAATGGCCGTTTTGACTGTCTTCAGCGTAGTCATTTCCATTCCCAACACCGTCGCCACGATTTTCGGCATTCCGCACGTTTCGGAAGTGATGGAAATACAAACCACGGTCATAGTCCTAGCCGCATCCACGTTCCTGGCGTTATTGTGGGGCGTGCACTACTGGAGGAGGAACTTCGGAAAGAGGGTCAGGGACTTGATCAGGGTAAAGCTTTGAAAAAGAAAAAGGATGGGAAAATGAAAATGGATTGGCTGGCTTTCGCTTTGGCAGGCATGGTTTTGCTCTCCATATCCAACATAATGCTCAAGCTTCTGGTTTCCAACCCCTCGTTCGCGAAAATAGCCTATTCCACTTACGCCGTTCCAATCGCACTCGCGGTCATGGCAGTTGTGAGCGCGCTGTTCATCGCCTCCCAGCAAAACCCCCAGCTTGTTTCCTTCGCAATCGGAATAGCCATATTCGCCGGCTTGGGCTTCGCGGCAATGGTCTTGGCTTTGGAAAAAGGGAAAGTGGCGCTGGTAACCGCCATATTGAGCTTGTCCACCATTCTCGTTGCAATCCTGTCTTACTATTTCCTGGGCGACAGGTTTGCGGCAAAGGAAATGATAGCGCTGGCGTTGGCTACGCTCAGCATTGTCGTTTTGGTAATGTAAGCTACACGTACACCCTTATACCGTAAACCACATATTAAAGACAGAATATAGTTTACTAGGTGTTTTTTTATGGAAGTAACAAAAAAAGAGTTGGAAAACATTCTTTCAATCATAGATTCTAAAAAGCTAGGCATTACTCCGGCAGACGTCGAAAGGGAATTAATTGACGTTAGAATGAGAAAAGATAAAAGCAAACGGGTTTAGCTTACTATCGCGTTGTCGCCAGAGGATTTGGGAAAGCTTTTCTCGAGCTTTTTCCTTAACTCTTCAAACCGGTCCTTGATCTTCTTTTCCTGCTTGGAAAAAGCGCTTATGCGAACATCAACGCTCTCCTTCTCTTCATTCAACTCGCTTTTCAGCGAAACCTTGTCTTTCGGAACGAGAATGCTTCCGGCAAAACGGTAGAAAGGACCGGGATTCTTTTCCACTTCCTCGCTCGCCTTTTCAACCTCGTTCTGCTGCATCAACAGCTGCTGTTTCTGCGCCATCATCATTTGAAGCTGCTGCTGCAAATTCTGAAGTTCCATGACGTCGCTCTTCTGCTCGTCGCTCAATTCCATTTTCTACCCACCCTCTTTCATTTTTTCTTTTTAACTTTGTCATGCTCGACAAGCGAAATCGCGTCGAAAACCACCTTCAAATCCCTCAGAAGGGAAGTGGTTCTCGCCCTCAAAGCCGCGAAGTTCTTCCCTTCGACCTTCGCCCTGAAAGCATTGCCTTTCACCGAAAGCGAGGCGGAAACCTTGTCTGAAAACTCTTTAGCGCGAATAATCTTCAAGGCTTTTGCCGCGTGTATCGGGGTTTTAAATTCGATTTCAATCTCCGATTTCATCTTCTTTCTTCGCCTCTCTCGCTTCCCTGAATCCCTTGATTTTCAGGGAAAATACTTTTGTTTTCCCTTCATAAAAAGCCAGTTCATTTTCGTTCACGCGCATATTCAGCCCGTCGTCCACTTCCGCGTTCTCGAAGCCCATCATTTCCAATATTTTCTTCCCCTTCGCGTCTTTGGCTTCGGCGGACGTGGCGTACGGAACCCTTTTTCCAGCCTTTTCGGGAAAAGAGTATTCGCCTATCAGCACTTCGGGATAGAGCCACCCGTCATCCACATCCAGGAAATTCAAGGAAAACGGGTTTCCGTGCCGTTCGTAAACGAACACCGCCCTCTTGAAACCCTTTTGACCCATCCTCCCGGCGATGTCGCTCACGCTCCTCTTCCCGCGATTCTCGCTTTCCCCGCCCAACAGCCTTTCCAGCCATTTGGCGAGAATGCGCGTTTTGGAAGTCGGTTTTCTCGAAGTCGAAACGTACAACATGTTTCTTCACTCGCCGATTTTCTTTTTCATGAATTCTAAAAACTTTTTTGCCAGCTTGAGCGCGTATCCAGCTTCGTATTCGGTAGTCTCGCCTTCAGCTTCATAAACTACGGCATGCCTTTTCGTGCGCAGGGAATCCAGAACTTCTATTTCCTTGCCGAAGGCTTGTTCAAGCGTCGCCATCGCGAATTGTATTACTACGGAATGGCCTTCCCCGTAACTAGGCCGGTACCCCTTGAAAAACAGCCAAGCCCTTGACGTTTGCAAAACGCAATTGTATGAAACGGCAAGCGACCAGTCCAACCGGTTGTTTTTCAGGAGTTCTTCAGCGACAACCAAATCCCTCCCTGCCAGTTTGAGCAAAGCTTCAACTTCGCTCTTTCCAGCTGGAAAAGGCCGCACGTCGCCTTTCTTAAGCAAATCGGCCAAGCTAGGATTTTTCAAGTTCCCCCACCAGCATTATTTTCTCCCCCTTCAAAACCCTGGAGAGGAAAGGCGTGCTTTTCTTGCGTGCAAACTCGTCCGGGGAATACACGGTATAGTTGATTTCCCGCCCAAAACGCCATTCTAAATCACGCACCAAGCTTGAAACCGCGGCCCAGTCCAAACGCCCGACGACCATCAAATCCACATCACTCTTAGCCCCTTCCGTTTCCGAGGCGAAGGAACCGTAAACGAAAGCAGCGGCTATTTTTTTTTCCTTGCCCAACCTTTCCTTTAAAACGGGGACCACGCCCCTAGTTTTTTCCACCACTTCGCACAACAGCCGTCCGTCTTCAAACGAACGGTTTATGTTGAATAAAACGAGGTTTCCAAACCGGTCGCGTTCGACGAGCTTTGCCTTTGAAAACCGGTCAAGAATCCTGGAAGCGGCTATCGGTGAAACACCCGACCTCCGAGCAATCTCCCTCAAATGCAACGGTTCTTTCGAGAAAACCAGTGTTTCCAACACCCTGGCGGGCTTGACGCCCACCAACACGCCCAACATGTAACAAATTTGTTACAATCGTATATAAAAACGTTACGATATGCTTTGAGCGCCGGGGGAGAGATTCGAACTCCCGAGTCCTTGCGGACACTGGTTTGCTTTATCCCCTTCCAAGGAAGAGGGCTGAGAAGGGAGAAACGCAGTTTCCCCCTCTTTCAAGACCAGCGCAATAACCGCTCTGCCACCCCGGCAGTTGAAAAAGAATATAGGGTTTTCAGGGAATTAATAGGCTTTTCAAACGCTGACGCCGTAAGCCTGCAGCACTTCCTTCAATTGGGGCAGGGATTTGAAAACTATCCCCTTCATGCCCACTTTCTTGGCGGCGATTATGTTCGCTTCCAAATCATCCACGAAAATCACGTCGGACGCCTTTCTTCCGGTTTTTTTCAAGAACGCCTGATAAATCTTGGGGTCCGGCTTTTCAGCCCAGGCGTGCATCGGAATGAACTCGAAGTCGAACATTGACGAGAAACGGAATTTATTGCGGAGGTTGTCGTACATGTCGGGCGGCTGGTTTGAAAGCAAAGCCGTGTTATACCGAGATCTGAGTTTCTTGATGAAATCAACGGTTTCCGGCACTCTCCTGACCCGCTCGAACTTGTAGTTTCCAGCCGTGAAAACCCCGCCCTGGTCGAAGGCGATAATGCGGCGGGAGAAATTCTTCTTGAAGAAATTGAAAACCGGAAACGAGACTACAAAAGCGATTATCAGCGCAAAGAACCCTTGCAGGAAGTCGGATGGAGGCAGGAATTCGACTGAATAAAAAACGAAGGCTAAAACCGCCGTGATGAAAACGTGCCAGTGGCTTATCCAACCGACTAACGGAAGACGCAAGTAAGCCATGTTCAAACCAAAACTATATGAGAAAAAACGGTTTTAAACCCCTTTTTTGCCGAACTTCTTTTCCATCTCTTCAAGAGAATAGACCATGTGCTTTTTTCCGGTCCAATAGTCTTTGTAGTACAAGCCGTCTTTCTCCGCCCTCATGTCTATCCTCGCCTCTTCGCTCAGGAT
>CAYOZI010000028.1:0-1708 GCA_964408425.1 Microcaldota archaeon | reverse complement strand
GCCAGAAGGACTGTCGCGTTTGGATTGTGGGTGAAGTTCATCACGTGGTAATAGTCGAACGCCCGTTTTTTCGACTTAGCTTCCGGCGAGTAGGCTATCCGGTAAATGCCTCCGAAAAAAGTTTTTTCCAGACCCTTTTTCACTTCATCCAGCTCTGGAAGGTGCGCCGGATTCCCGTTGCCTTTGATGTAATCGAGAACTATCTGGTTTGAAGCCCTGGATTTTTCTTCCGGCGTGGAAGCCCTTTCGGCCAGTATCTTGTTGAAAATCTCCCAGTCCATGGGAAGCTCTTTCATCGTCGGGTGGATGTCGCCCATTGCAAGGATGTTTTTGAAGCCAGATTTCCGCAAGCCTGCGAAAACCGCGTCCCTCGTTTGCCTCGTGCGGTACAACCCGCTAGTCAAGCCTATAACCGCGTGTTTTTCCGGCCAAAAGTGCATTAGTTTCTTCCCTAGGGCCTCGCCTTTTTTCGAGAGTCTTTCGATGGAATCTTCGTACAAAACGTCTCCCTTGACCCCTTCCGGAGAAAGGCCTTCCCTTTGTTTTCTCCCGTGCCTCCAAACGTGAACGGTCAGCTTTACCGGCTTCCAAGACCTAGGCATCTTCATCCCCCTCAATTGTCAATTAGATTAGCCACGAACTTTTTTAATAACGCCTTTCGTCGCGTCAACCTCTACCAGGTCCCCGTCTTTCAAAACCTTCGTCGCTATCTTCGTCCCGATAACGCACGGTTTGTTCAACTCCCTTGAAATGATCGCCGCGTGGCACGTCAAACCCCCTTCGTCGGTTACGAAAGCAGCGGCTTTTTCCAGCAGCGGCATCATGTCCGGGTTGGTCATGGGGGAGACGAGAATGTCCCCCCTCTCGAATTTCGGATAGTCTTTGGGCGAAACGATTATTTTGCATATGCCAACCGCTTTTCCGACGCAAGCAACCTTTCCCTTCAATTCCGTTGCAAACGCTGTTTCCTCAAGCAAACTTTTCTTGAATTCAGCGAGTTCGCTTCCGGTCAAAACCTCCATCTTGCCGCCGTACCCGAGAAAAGCGTTTGCTTCAACCCGAGCTTCAAGCTCTTTCTCCGAAGGAAGAGACTGCGATTCTATCTCATCGATCGTGCAACAGGCAAGTTGTTCGTAAGTCACGCCCATCTCGCCTGCCAGCCGGTACAACAGGTTGTGGATTTTGTAGAAAGATTTTTTGAACAAGTCCGTCCTGTAAGTCCTGAAGAAAACGAATTCCTGCAGGACGCGGACCAAATGCCTTTTTTCCGGAGGCAAGAGGCTTTCCGCTTCGCGCAAATCCAGTTCGTGCTGCTTTCGCTCCGTCTCGATTTTGCTTACAGCATGCTGCAAGTTTTCACCGGCGGTTTTTTCCAGCCGTTCCAACAGCGTTTGCATCGTCCAACCGTCGGGGGAATAAGAGGAGCCGAGCCACGCGTATTCATCCAAATGCGCTTCAAGCTTTTCCTTCAAACCGGGCGTCAAGCCCGACTCCTTTAACTCCAAGGCGAGTTTCAGGAACGCTTCCCGTTCCATCTTGTAAAAGTTTTTTTTCAGCGGCAGCAAAACCGCCTGGAAAAGCTTTTCCGCCTTGACAGGCTCTCTCGCTTGGGACGCAAGGGTTTTTTTCAATTCTTCGTCCACTCCGTCGCCCATGAAAAACACGCCCAGCGCCGGAAGAAGGCCTTCGAACGCGTTGCTGTACTCTT
>CAYOZI010000027.1:6902-10704 GCA_964408425.1 Microcaldota archaeon | reverse complement strand
AGTACAGGAAGCGGCTGGACGGTTTGGGCGTGCTTTTGGACAAGATGGGCGAACTTCCGCAGTAAGGCAACTAACTGGCTATTCTGTTCGAACGATAACTTTTACAGTTTTTCCTATGTGCTTCGTTAGATTCGGAGTTCGGATAACAATAGTACCATACTCGTACTCGCGGGTACCGTTCTTCAACTTCTTTTTGTCTTTAGTTGAATGAACCCTAACTTCGCAGCTTACAATCTCAGCCATAGTTCTATATAGAAATGTTTAAATATAAAGTTGGTGTTTATTCTATATAGAAGGCGGTCATAATGACGGCTGAAGATTCGGCGAAAGCCGACGAAAAAACACTGGCTGAAGTTGTAGGCATACTGCTCGGAGACGGTTGTGTCGGCAAATATTCGTGCAAAAAGGGCAAGGGGATGCACAGTTGGCACAGCTGATTAAACTGAATCAAATAAAATTTAAAACTAGAGAGATAGGCAAGGGAAAGATTTTGGTGAGAATTAACGGGCGACGCGAAGTCGACAAATGGTTTGCCATAGTTAAGCCGCAAAACGAAATTCACACGACTAAAATCAGGGCATATAGGAGTAGCACAAACACAATAGTTTAAAACCTTCCTCGCGCAAAAAACTTTATCCTGGCTGTATAGCGGGGTATCAAGACGAATTCATCATCAGGATTTTTCTTGCCTCAAGGGTAGCCAGGAGTGCCCGCTGGACTTTCATTTTCCTAACGAAAATGATAGGGCGAAGCTCATAACCCGGAGATCGGAGGTTCAAAACGCAATATAGCGTGAAAATCCTCCCCCCGCTATCCCTATTTCTGAAAAAACCGAAAAGAAGAAAATTAAAAAAAAGAAAAAGCTTACTTCGACAGCGGCCTTCTGTACCGGTAAGAGTAAGGTAAGGGCTTTTGCGGTTCTGCCGGCGCTTCCTCTTCAGGCTCGCGGTTCAAGTTCGGCGAAATGATAACAATCCTGTCGACGGCCTTGACGCTCGAGTACATTATGGTTTTCTCGCGGAAAACCCGCTTCGCCTCTTCCCTGCTCGCAACGCGGATTGGTTCAAGCGTCAACCTCGAAATTTCTCCTTTCTGCAGGTCGATGATAACGTCGTATACCCTTCCAATCATCTGAGCGTTGTCCGTATAAACGTCCATTCCCATCAACTGCGAAACTCTCATAGTCATGAAATCACACTCCGTTTTTTCCAAGTTTAAACACAATTCGGCTACGAATGTAATTACTCGCCTCTGTAATTTAAAAGCCTTATGCAACCCTTAGTTCGAGAATCCTCCTCACTTCGTTCAGGATGTGCGCGTAATCGCGGTAATGGGAAATCGCGAAAACCTTCATTTTGAAATTGCCCGGCGGGGTTTTCTGGTTGCTCCACACTTCGATCTTCAAAAACCGCTCTTCGCCCGGCTTCAACAGCCCCAACCTCGATTCATGCTCCTGCTGCAAGCCGATCTTTTCAAACCCCAAGTCCCGCGGCAAAACCGCCACTACCGACGTCAAAAGCTCCTGGTCGGAATTGTTCTTCACCTTCACGTTCAACAGTCCGAAATCGCTCTTGTGCGCAGGCAAACGCAAGGGATGGAAAGAACACTCCAAATCGAACAAAAACGGGCCTACAACCGGCTTTTTGCCGAAAAGTTCTAGCAAACCCATAGAAACACCCTAAAAAAACGGATATTCGGTTTTACTGCGCCAAGATTTAAACACCCTACTATTCCGCTATTCTTATTCCACCCAACCCGCCCACCAGGAGGAGTAGGAATTCAAGGCTTTGGAAAAAACGCCGGAAAGCTTGATGGGCCGGTTCTTGCCGGTTTTTTCTATCAACCCCGCCCGCTCCAAAGCCAAAAGCACCAGGAACAACGAGCTTTTTTGCAAACCCAGCTTTTCCTGAAGCTGCTTGAATGTCGACGGGTTTTTCTTCAACTCCATCAAGACGTCGGCCGCAGCCTTCTTTTTCGAAACCGAGAAGGAAAAACAGTTGGAAATGAAGTCGAAAAGCGTGAATTGACCCGAAACTATCCTTTCAGGGTCGTCGGAAGCTATTTTGAAATACGCAAACGCCTGGTTTTTCTGCTTCAAGTAATGCGCTCGCGTTTTTCCGCTTCTTTTTACCGTGAAAACCCACCTCGGACGGGCAAGGTTTATTACTTCTTGAAATTTAATATACCCGGACCCCGTTCTTCCACTAATATTGCGGCAGAAGCGGTTTGCAAAGTGAAAAGAAAAATGATTTTGAGCAAAAAAGAGATTTTGGAAGAAATAAGGAAAGGAACGCTGAAAATAACGCCTTTCGACAAGAACAAAATCGGCGAGTGTTCGGTTGATCTGACTCTAGGAAACGAATTCCGCATTCTGAAAAAACAAAACAAAACGATTAACGTAACTGAAAACTCTTTCTTGAACGAAAAACAGACGAAACGAATCGTTTTGAAGAAGAACGAACGGATAACCCTAAAACCTAACGAACTAGTACTAGGAATAACGAACGAAACAATTAGAATGCCGTTTCACTTATGCGGCTGGATCCAAGGGAGAAGCCGTTTTGCAAGGTTGGGGTTGCTAGTGCATATCTCATCCAGTCTCATCCAACCGGGAGTTGAAAACAAACAAGTGTTAGAGATAGTAAACATGTCCCCCTCGCGCTTGTCCTTGTCTTCCGGCTTGCCCGTTTGCCAGGTTGTTTTCGAAAGGCTGTCTTCGCCGGAACGGCATCACGGCGTTTTCGCCAGGCAAACCAAAATCTGACGCGGCGGGCCTGAAAAAACGATTACTGGAACTCCCGGGGGTGTGTGGTTTGAAGATAAAGAATTTCGCTGCAAGGGAAGTCCTGGACTCTAGGGGCAACCCGACGCTTGAAGTGGAAATCAACGGATTTCGGGCTACTGTGCCCTCCGGAGCTTCGACCGGAATACACGAAGCGCTGGAATTGAAGGATGGAGGCAACCGTTATCACGGAAAAGGGGTTTTGAAGGCGGTTGAAAACGCTAAAACCGTCTTGAAAAAGGCGAAAACCAAGATTTTCGCCACCCAAAAAGACTTCGACGCCTTTCTTCTGCAGTTGGACGGCACGCCGACCAAATCGAAACTAGGAGCCAATACCACGATCGGCTGCAGCATCGCGTTTTTCAAAGCCCTGGCAGATTCCAAAGGCAAAACCGTTTCCTCTTTCTTCAAAAAACCCAAGCGCATTCCCATTCCCGCTTCCAACGTCATCAACGGAGGAGCTCACGCCGGAAATGGGCTTTCCATCCAGGAGTTTTTGATCCTCCCAGCAGGAATCAAAAAAACCGCCGATAGGGTGAGGGCGTCGTCGGAAGTGTACCAGACGCTCAAGAAAACCGTTGCATCGCGATACGGAAAGGCGGCAACCGCCGTTGGAGATGAGGGAGGTTTCGCTCCTCCGGCGAAAAGGACGGAAGAAGTTTTGCAGCTCGTAACAGAAGCCATTGACGAGTCGGGTTATTCGGGACGGGTTTTCCCGGGTTTGGATTGCGCCGCAAGCCAGTTTTACAAGCACGGTTTTTACATGCTCGACGGGCTGCGCTATACGCCAGTCCAATTAGCCGACCACTATACCGGCCTGCAAAAAGCTTTCGGGCTGAAGTATATTGAAGACCCGTTTTTCGAAGAGGATTTCGAAACCTTCGCTTTATTGACGAGAAAACTCGCCGGCCAAGCGCTCGTCGTGGGCGACGACCTGCTGGTTACGAACCCGGCCAGAATCAAAACCGGCGTCGCAAAAAAAGCTTGTTCCACGTTATTGCTGAAAACAAACCAGATCGG
>CAYOZI010000027.1:0-6892 GCA_964408425.1 Microcaldota archaeon | reverse complement strand
AATCGCTTGAAGCGAACGCGTTGGCAAGAAAAGCCGGCTGGAGCGTTTGCGTATCACACCGTTCCGGAGAAACTGAAGACGCTTTCCTGGCGGATTTCGCAACCGCAATTCAAGCGGAATTGATAAAACTCGGAGCCCCATGCAGGGGAGAAAGAACCGCGAAGTACAACGAGCTCTTGCGGATAGCGGAAAAAGTGGACTGAGTACCGTGTTGTTAAGCCCGCCCAAGCACTTCGCCCAAAGGCGGGTTTGAAAAATAGGCTCTAACGCCAGCCTTGGAGTCAACCAACTCCACCATCTCGAATTCCGGGCGTACTATCAACCTGAACCCCGGTTTCCCCAAATGCGTTTTCTTGAACGCCTCGTATTTTTCTATCGTAAAGTCCGCGTCGCCCCGTTCCAGCCGCGTTTTGTCTGGCGCCCGAACCTTTAGCAGCCTGAGTTTTCCTGCAACCGTGTTCAAAGGCTTAATTTCGAATACCGGTCCAGTGGGCGTTTCTTGAACTATCCTACCTTGCTGTTTTGCTGCAGCTAGGAGGTCTGAATATTCTCGTTGGCTTTGCGCAAAAACCGCGGCGTAGTTAACCCGCGCATCGGTTTCCTTCGTATGCTTGTCCTTTAATTCACAAGCCCTTTCCACAATGCCTTTTACCAACACCCTGAGCGCGGTCGAGTTCGTTTTCAACCACCGAGGAGTATTTTCATTATTTCCCTGGCTGGAATCGGTTTGGTTTTCCTGCAGTGCGTTTCGTCAAAAACTCCCCCCCTCCCCAAGCCCGAAATCAAGTACGGCACGGAATCGGCGGAATGCGCCTTCAAAACGCAAGGGGTCGAATGGTCCCCCGTCACCGCAATCCTCACCTTTTCCAAATCTATTTTTTTCAGCAGCGGTCCGAAGTAAAACTCGTCGATCTCCTCGACGCTATTCTTTTTGCCCTTCGCCTCCCCGTCGTGCCCGAACAAATCCGGCCCCTTCAAATGAACGTAAACCGCGTCGAATTTTTTTAATGCCCCGATTGTTTTTCTCGCGCGGGTGGGGTAATCGCTTGCACCGAAAGACGGCGTAGGCAACGCAATGACTCTCATTCCCACGAGCTTGGCTATTCCCACTTCCAGCGGCATGTCCGCAAGCAAAGCCCACTTTGTTTTCCCGTAAATATTCGGAGGTTTAAGCAAATGCGTTTCCGCATCCCTCAGCAAAATCGCGTTCGCAATCTTCTTCCCGCCCTTATGCCGTTTTTTGTTTACCGGGCTCGCCTGCAAAACCTCGTGCGCTTTCCTAGTAAATTCGTTCACCAGCGCCGCGGCTTTTTTCGCTTCACGAGTTTTATCCAACGGTTTGCACTCCTTCACGCGCATTTCAAACTTCACTTGCGCGTGCGCCAGTTTTCCCTTCATCACGTAAGCGGGGTCCGTGTTTGAAATCCTGTTCGAAACCCCGCTTGTTTTGAATACGACCACTCCGCGATGCGCAACCGTCGCCTTGAACAAAAACGGAACACCAATTTTCACCTTCGAATTCAACTCTTTTTCCAAACGCACGGCTTCGGGCGTTGAAAGGTTTCTTCCGACCCTCCTGTCCAACAGCCTTTTCCCGGTCTCGTCGCTCGTGGCGAAATTAGCCCTTACCGCCAGCCACCCGTTTTTGAATTCCACACCCGCTCCGCTCGCTTCCAACGCCCCCCTTCCCACGTGGTGTTTCTGTGGGTCGAAGCCCAAAACGCTGAAAACGCCGACATCGCTCTCCGGGGCGATATCGCCGGCTATGTTTATGCATCCTGTTTTGCTTTGCGATGCGAGATAATCCAAATTCGGTTTTCTAGCGCTTTCCAACGGCGTTTTTCCGTTCAAATCCCTGCACGGCATATCGCCTATCCCGTCCAAAACAACGAGAAGTTTCTTCATTACCCCTTAACCCCGCCTTAGTGGTTTTATTGTTTTATTCATTCAAGCGGGATTTATTAACGCCTTCCAGCAAAAAATACTTATGAAAACCTGCGAAAACTGCCGTTTTTCGTTTGAAAACGGGGATTCCTGCCCGCGTTGTTACAGCAAGAAAATACGCGTTTTTGAAAAGAAAACAGAGCCCGCAGGCGCGCCGGTGGAGAGAAAACCCATGGTTTTCGACCGGAGTGGACAGAGGGTTTTCGGGGACACGAAAGCCGCCTGGAAAAGCTTCCACCAGCGGGTGCAAAACGACTGCTCCAAATGCGGCGGAAAGGAATTCAAGATGGACTACAAGCACAAGGAAAAAACCTGCATCAAATGCGGGGAAATCTTCCCACTCCCGAGAACGGGAGGTTGAGGTTTTGAAAAAATGAGCGCGATAATCGAAGCCATTGCGAGCGGAATGGAAGGCATTCAAAGCGCTGTTCTAATTTCCTTTTCATCCACGTTTGAAGCGGTTTTCGGGCTCGGCTGGATTGGCGGGAGCGAAAGCGTCTGGGTTTTGATAGCCGCGATGGCGGGCATCCTCATTTTCTTCCAATAGCCTTTTTTTTCAAACGTATTCTTGCTTCAATTCCCTCTTTATTTCGGAAACGTTTTGTTTCAAGCCCTTCCACCATGCGTCGGAAGGAGTTTTCTTCAACTCCCTGAAAAGCCTTTTGGCAGTTTTCGTCCTCAGTGTTTTCCCCGCCCTCTCCAGCCAATCCCAACACTCCTTGAAACCCAAGTCGAAATACTCGCGCGCCTGCAAAGCGCACTCCAAATAATCCGCGTCCTTGACGATGGCGCTAACGTCCTTCGAGTGTTCTATGAAACCTTTCCTTGCGCTTTCAGGAAGCAACTCCGCCTGGTCCCCGACAACTTTTTTTTGAACGGCTTCTGGGGTTTTGAAATAACTGCTCTGGATCTTGTGCCGGTCCCCGATCCTTGATTCCCTAAAATCGTGGAACAACGCCGACGTCGCAGCCCACTCGGCATTCGACCCCTCTTCCTTGGCCAGAACGAATGCTATAACCGCAGTCCGGAAGGAATGTTCGGCGACGCTCTCGGGATTCCTTATTTTCGCGTACCACCAGCCGCTCCTCTTCACCCGCTTTAGAGTTCCGGCTTCGAACAAAAACTTCAGCCAATCCTTGTCCTTCATTTCACTTTCCCCCGGAACAATTTTTTCAAACTCGAAACAAACCCCGGTTTTTCCAGCCTGTATTCGAAAGAGACCGCGGCCTGCCCCGGCGCGTTGGGCCTTCCGCCTGGAATTATTTTCACTAGCTCGGCTCCCAGCTCATCATGGTGGAATTTGTAAACGCCGTCCTTCGTAACATGATCGAAAATCTGGTCGAACGTCGCGGCAGAATCGCGGCTTCCGATTTTCATTCCGGCAAGCGGGCTGAACGTGAAAAGCCTTCCCACGCCCTTCGCTTGTTCGGCTTTCCGTTTCAATTCCAAAATCAATTTCCTTCCAGCGCCCGGAGAGGCGCTTGCAACCATGAACGCGAACAACGCATTCCCCCTTCTGTCGTTCTCCCCGGAAACTTTGCTGTAATGCCCAGGAAAATCCTCGTCGAACCTTTCCCCGAGCCGCAAGCTTTCCCTATCGATGCTGGAAACCCTTCTTCTGGAAACATGCACCGCGCCGACAATCGCGCCCTCGCCGTTTTCGGCAACCAACTGAAACTCGCCGTTCTCCCTGATCAGCCTCAAAAGAACATGTCTGTCCGCATCCCTAGCCCAATCTGCCCCCTTGCCCTTGTGCAAATCAAGAATAGCGGGAATATCCGATTCGACGGCGGTCCTGATTTTATAATCCCGTTTTCGTTCCATTCTTTTATTCACTTCAAGTCAATGCAACGCCCAGCCAAGCGCCAATCGCGTAACCTATCAGCGCGGAAACCATCCCTATCGCCGTCATTTCCAAGCCCGTTTTCCACGCGCTTCCGGTAGTCAACTCGGCCTTGACTACCCCCGCGGCAAACAATACTGCAGCGCTCAAAACCAACGCCGCGTAAATCGCCGTTTGAATCGGCAGGAACAAGAACGCAGCCAACGGGACGAGCGAGCCTATTATCGCGGCTACGCCCACGACAACCGCGCTTTTCAACGCGTTTTTCAACTCAGGCCTGCCCAGCTGCAACTCCTCCTGCATCATGAAATCGAGCCACACTTTCTTGTCGGAAGTTATTTTTCTCACGATCTGGTCCAGCAATTTTCCGGTGAACCCCTTTCTCCTGTACAGCTCCCTGACCTCCTCTACTTCAGTCGGGCTGCCCATGTTCACTTCCCTCTTTTCCTTCTCGTACTGGCTGTGATAAAAATCCTGTTCCGCCTTCGTAGAAGTGTAAGCGACCGCGCCCATGGAAACCGATTCTGCAAACGTAGCAGCCAAACCCGCGATAATGACGATTTTGGCGTCCAGAGTCGCTGCTGCAACCCCGAGAATCACGCCCAAAACGTTCACCAGCCCATCCTGCCCGCCGAGAATCGCGTCCCTCAACATATCCCCCCTTCCCAAATCGTGGTGCTCCTCCTCCAAATGCTTTTCCAAGTCAAAACGCTTTTCCCTATCCGCCTTTTTCTTTTTGATCGCAACCACCCTTTTTCCCATTCAATATCCAAACCCGAAATATAAGCTCAATAATCCGCCGGGTCCTCGCCGATTGCGCGGATGCTGCACTCCAAAACGAAGTTCAAGCCCAATTCTTCAGCCCGCGCGACCAACTCAGGGCTTTCACTCCCGGGGTTGAAAAAAACCTTTCCAACGCCCTTTTCGGAGATTTCGGGCAAAACCTCCATCCCCAAAAACGGCGGGAGGTATACGGAAATAACATCCAAAACTTCCGGAATGTCGAGAACCGAAAAATACGCTTTCAAACCCTCCACGCTTTTTTCGTGGTTGTTCACGGGAAAAACCCCCCACCCCCTCTTTCTATATGCTCTAACGCACTTGTTCCCGAATTTATCGCGATTGTTTGAAGCGCCTATCACCGCAATATTCATTTTCAACACTCCCCCGTCCTTCATGATAAAACGTCGTTCAAACAACTTTTTAACTTCAAAGGCTTTTTTATTTTCGGTGGGTAAGTGGCTCAAGGCATTTCCAAAGCAGTAAGGGAAACGCTGGGAACGATGGCGTACCTGCACTTCGCTTTCGAACACCAGATCGCGAACGAATCAGCGCTCGCCAAGCTGATCAAGCCGCGCGTGGAAGAAAAGCTCGGAAGGCCCGTTTCCAACGGCGCGGTCATAGCCGCCGTGCGCCGGGCTTTGCTCACCTACAAGCCTGCGCAGCGGGAAAAAAACTTTTTCGAACTATTGAAATCCTCCAAGCTGTTCATCCGCACCGGAATGGTTGAAGCTCACTTCAAAAGAACGCAGAAAACCCTCGAAAAACTGGCCGTCCTCGGAAAGAAGATAAACTGGATTCAAGGCGAGAAAATGTACGTTTTGCAACGCACTGAAGAACTGACGATAATCGCGGACGAAATGCATTTGAACGAAATTCTCGCCTGCGCGCCCAAAACCGGTTTGCTTTCCCTCAGCAAAGACCGTGCGGTCATAACGATCGTTTACGACCCTTACTACTTCGCCGAAAGCTTCGGAGGGCTGCATTTCTACACGGGGCAATTTGCAATGCTCGGAATAGGCATATACCTGATTTTCTCGACTTACTCCGCAACGTCGTTCGTCATCAAGGAAAAAGACGCCGCCCGCGCTTACAAATACATTTCCAACGCCTTGGCGGAAGCGTCGAAAACGATCGGTGGAAAATAAAATGGTCTGGCTGTGGTTTGCCCTAGGATTGATCGCCGCGTTCCTGTTTGGAGCCAACGCCGTTGTTGTAAGATACCTGGCTCTGCAAGGCGTATCTCCGTTTTGGATCGCATTCGGAAGGCTGGCGATAGGAGCGCTGGCGTTATACCCCTTTTTGCTTTTAACTGGGGAAACGCAAGTCTTCAAAATAAGAAAACGGCTTTTGGTCGCCGTGGCGAGCTTGAGCGTAGCCGCAAACTTTTTCCTCTTCCACTACGGACTTACGCTTACGTTTGCCGGCTCGGCAATGGTGTTGGAAGCCACCTCGCCGATATTCGCGCTGCTGATTCTCGCATTGGTTTTCGGGGACGAAATCCGAAAGAAAGAAGTGTTGTCGGTCGTAATCGCGGCAACCGGAATTTTCCTCGTGGTGTTCTCCCCCAATCCAGCCGACCAATCGGCCATGTTTCTCGGAAATTTGTTTGAAATAGGCGCGGCAGTGACATGGGCGGTATTCGTGGTTTGCAGCAAAAAACTGCTCGACCACCAAAAACCCCTTTCAGCCCTGGTCCAGGTCTTCACCATTTCGGCAGCTCTCCTCACCCCGACGCTATTTTTCATAAACCCAATATCCCTAGACTCCGCGCTATTGATTGTTGCGCTGGGCTTGTTCTCAACTGCGCTGGGTTACATTCTGTACTACGAAGCGTTAAAGCGCGTCAGCGCGATAACCGGAATGCTTCTTTTTGCATTATCGCTCTTTTTCGCC
Organism: Microcaldota archaeon; assembly: GCA_964408425.1. Taxonomy (GTDB): domain Archaea; phylum Micrarchaeota; class Micrarchaeia; order Norongarragalinales; family Norongarragalinaceae; genus UBA10210. The sequence goes on along the minus strand of CAYOZI010000027.1, from coordinate 429 downwards.
ATTCTCCTCGGCTCCGCGGTGTTGGGCGAAAACCTTCCGTTCAACGCATTCATAGGCGTGATGCTGATTTTGATCGCAATATTCCTGTCGAAAAAAGAAGAACACCCCGCTAAAACAACGACGTCCGTGAATAAACTGCGAGCGTAACGGCGTTAAACCGCTGTTATTCTCGGCTTGCCTCCTCACCATCCTGCAACCCGTCGGTTCATAATTGTAAGAACTACGCGACTGGTAGGCAGCTTTGCGTGTTTCTGCATGTTTTAAGACTGTTTTAGTTCTGATGTCCCTAATCTTGTCCGTCGGTTTTTCAAACCCCTATCCCTGTTTTTCGTTGCCGGCAAACGGTTTTCTGGCGGTTTGAATGGCTTTCAAAAGCATATGGGCAGGTTTTTTGTTTTCCTGCAGGAAAACTCAGGTTTTCATAGCCTT
>CAYOZI010000026.1:8140-10859 GCA_964408425.1 Microcaldota archaeon | reverse complement strand
CTCTTCCGCCTTCCTTCTTTCGGCAGAAACCAAAAACTCCGGCCCGTTCAAATATTCTGTCAACTGCCTTCTCGCGTCCTGGCTCAAACCCAAGACCTTTTCCGAATTCAAGTGGAAATGAAAACCCTTGTTCCCGCTGAAATTCGCGGCTATTTCCCGTTCCTCGAACCCGAAGTCGTCAACCAGGATTTTCAACAGCTTCAAAGCGTCTCTCCTCACTTCATCCAGGCAAACCAGGCACAAGAATTCATTGTGATTATGCTCTCTCCCGAAAAACGGCTTGTCAATGTCGAACACCAAGTCGCTGCCCAAAAACACTTTTTTCTCCATCGGGCGGGAGGACGGAAATTTGTAGTAAGCGGTGGAGTGGGAAGCGAATAGCGGCGCGTCGCTCTTGAAAAAAGCGTTCAACTCCGCCTCGCTCGCGAAACTCTTGTGCCTGAAATCGATTTTCTTCCGGAACCCGAACCCGAACTCTCTTGAATGAACGTTATGCACCGAAATCCTCGCGCTGGAATAGTATTGGGAAAACTTTTTCTGCACGAACGCCAGCGATTCTTGATGTTCAATTCCCACTCAAAACCACTTTTTTCAGCCGACCAAACCCTGTGTCTTCAAAATCTGGAAGGAAAAGTTTATCGTCGGATGGCGGTAAACCCATTCGACCACGCTCTCCCCTTCCCTCACTCCGAAAGGATGGCTGCCTTTCGCGCATGCTGAAACGTAATCCTGCATCACCTGCAACGCCTCTTCTTTTTGCAAACCGTCTTTCAAGCATGCGATTGCGACCGCCATCGCCCCGTAATACCTCTTTCCTTCCGAAACACCCTTCAAAATATTCTGCAATTCTGCCCTCTGCAAAATCTTTCCCCGCGGGGCTGGTGCATATTCGCGCGGAATTGATTCCTTCAACTGCAAAGCTGCGCTCTGCAAATCTTCCGGAAGCTTGGACGAAAGCTTCGACTCATCCGCAATCCGTAACGCGATTGCGGTCCTCAAGCAATCCGCGAGCTCCGCCTTGTCGAAAAAAACGCTTCCCTGCTTCAAACCCGCTTTTGGAAGGTTTCTCCCGTATTCGAGATACTCGACCAGAGAAACGCCGTAACCGCCTTCGGATTCCGAAAGGGAAGGGAAAAAGTCTTTCGCAACCGAAACCAAAACCCCTTCCTTTTCTTCCACCAGCAGCCGTGAGTACTCCCGCGCCTTGAAGAAAGCGAATTTCCTGAGGAAAACTATTCCCAGCGAGTAAAGCATCAATCTCGACAAAATAAGGTTTTTCGCCTCCCTCTCGGCGTTTCCGAGCAGGTGCTCTTTCCTTTCAAAACACTCTTTCGCAAAAGCAACAGCTTCCCTCAAGTCCGTGGAATCGTGCTTATCGCCTACGAACTCCCTCGCGTTGCTCAAAAACGGATATTTTGCAATAAGAGAATTATCCACAAACCCCCACCACTAAAATTGCGCGAAAGAAACTACCCTGAAAAGGTTTAAAACTGAATCTTTTTGCCCTGCTTCAGGTAGGTAAGCTGCATCACATTCAATTTCCTTAGGATGCTTTGGAATTCCAGCTGTTTTTCCGAGCTCTCACTATTCAGCCTGAACCTGAAAATGCTCCTTCCCGTTTCCAATTCGCTGGCGCCGGTTTTGCTTGGCACGCGCTCGAAATCGTAGCCCTTGAGGAAACTATCCAGCAGCCGCAACCCTTCCACCCTCGAATAGTTTGCCGGAAACTCGAAATCGAGAAAATCGTCCCCGATGCTGCCCCACAGCACGCCCACCGGATCTCCCGGCTCCGGCGCGTCCAACAGCGTGTGCACGAAAACGTCGTCCCTGCTGGCAAATCGGATTATTTGGTTGAAATCTGGCTTTTTCACGGGCTGATGCCTAACTGCGCCCCGAAGGCTTTTAATCCCGCCAACCATGCGCGCGTAAATCCCCTTGTCGAGCTTTCTGGCCACCTCGACAAAGTTCAGGGTTTTAGCAACCTCCCGCCTCTGCGCTTCAACAGGCAGGGTGTGCGCGGTTTCAAGATTATGCAGCCTGTCGCAAAGCTTCACCAAAGCCGCGCGAAAATCCTTCGAGCCCATCAACCGCTGGTGATACGCGTTGTAAGCCTCGTTCTTCATTTCCGCCGGAACTCCAAGCTTGAAGTACTCCGGCCTGCCGTACCTCACCCACACGCCTCCCCCGCGTTTTTTCTCGACCGGCTTCCAGCGCGGTTTCGACAAAAGCCCCACCGACGATGCGACCGCACTGCCGAAGTTTTCATCGCCAGAACCGAAAATCGCGCGGATTTCCGCGTGCGTCTTCCCGCAATCCTCGCCTACATCATGCAACAACGCGGCGCAAACCGCGTGCGCGTCGCCGCCTTTTTCCGCCACCATTTGAGCAACAGCCAAGGGATGGAAGACGTAAGGCTCTTGAACCACCGTGGAAGACCACGGAGGCTCCCTGCGCGTCCGCGAAGTGGGGTAGAAAAAAACCTTTGCCAAAGCCTTTCTAGACTGGCCCTCATGGGCTTCCAAAGCGAAATTAAAAGCGCGCCTTATCCTCTGCACGTCGAGTTCGCTTGCTGAAGAAAGGTGCAGGATATCGTCCAAAACTGCTTCCGCCCGCTCCACATGCTGCGACCCGTAAGGCATGAGTAGAATAGGCCGGGAAGGAAAGTTAAATGTTTTCCACTCTGGGCGCCAGGTAATAAGCTATTTTCGCATCGCCTATT
>CAYOZI010000026.1:0-8130 GCA_964408425.1 Microcaldota archaeon | reverse complement strand
CCTTGACTGGAGCGTCGGACTTCAAATTAACGGAAACGGCCGAATCGTCGGGACACGCGCGCGTCATGTCATCAAGGTACTGGTACGGGAACATCGCCCTGCTCTTGCCTTTAACGCTTATTCCCCCGTCCACCACGTTCTCTGAATCCTTCAACGTCTCGACATGCAAATCTCCGCTATCCCCGTGCGCCTCGACCACGAAAGCCGAATCGTCCGCCTGCAAAACCACGTGCGAAGAAATCAATCCAGCGTCATGCAAAACGTCCTTGAACGCCCGGCCTTTGAGCTTTACGCTCGCGTCAAACTCAACCTTCGGCTCCTTCGGCAAGGAAGACGAGGATTCCAGCAATGGAAGCTTGAAATGGCGTTTCGAATGCCCCGAAAAATCCAAAACCAGCTTGGACTCCTTCTCATCCACGCTGATAGAAAGCTTTTCGTCTCCGCGAGTCCTCGCGAGAATCTTGCTCAAATCCGCCAGGTTGACGCCCAGCGAAAACTTGTCTTCAACCTCGATTTTCGAAAAGGCGGATTTGGGCATGAAAAAGTCGATCATGGCGATCTGGGACGGGTCCATCGTCCTCAAGTGAAGCCCATCCTTTGAAATCACGAAAGTCCCCTCGTCAACCAGGTTCACGATCGCATCGACGCACTTTTTGAAGAAATTCGCATCCGAAATCACTAGTTCAACCATCAAGAACCACCCTCTAAATCAAGAATAGGATTGCTGTCCCCCACAAAATTGTCTAGGCAAGTTTTTAAGCGTTTCAATTCCCCTTTTCGCCCGGATACTGCAACACCGAATCGCAGCCGGCAGGGGTTTCGAACTGGAGAAAGAGCAAAAGCTTCAAATAACCCACGTAAGGAATGGCGAAAAGCACTTTTCCCTTTACGTCTTTTTCCGAAACTATCGAAAACCTCCCGCCCTCCTGGTCCAAAACCGCGTTGTTATCCCCCTTAGTCAAAAAGAAAATCCCGTCCGGAGTGGTCAGCTTCGCGAAAGCCCGGTGGATTATCAAACCCGGTCCGAAAGGCTTAGGCTCGAAAACGATTATATCGTTAGAAAGGTTCCTGGAAACCGTTTCATTCACGACAATCACCGAATCCGTGCAAGCCGAATCCCACTCTCCGCTCTTGCAGATAGTCTTGTGAACCTTCAAACTCTGCAGTTCATCCAGGGAAACTGGAAGTTCGGGAGCGTTGACGCTCCCCCCCTGGATGAAAACCAAATCGCCCCTCTGCAGATTCGGAAGCATCGAACACGAAGTGACGACGTTAATCGGGGAATCGGTTTGCAAAACGAAACCGATCGCAAACCACGCTGCAACGGCAAAAGCCAGCGCGTAAACCAACTCAAGCAGGTTCTGCTTCCAAGTCTTGTCGAAAGAAAAATCCGCCAGAAAAACGCCGATGATCAAAACGAAGGTGGTAATGGCGAACAAAACGTTTTGGGTGAAAACGTACGCGGCAAGGCTCGCCAGAAGCAAGACCAAAAGCGCGTTCCCGAATTTTATGCCCAAAACACGCTCGGTTTTTCCTGCAAACCGCTGGAGCCAGTTTGTTTTAACCCCGCGGTTCGAATTTTTTTTCATTTTTTCACAAAAACTTACTAAAGCTGTTGTTGAAGAGAAAAACCGCGCGGGAAATTTAAGAATTGCTGTGCCAAAACCACGCGACCAAAAACAACCCGATCAGGACGACCGGGTCGGCGTAAGTCAGAATGCTCCAAATTGCGCTTCTCGTCGGCTCCAACAGCAATAACAGCAACACCAGCAAAGACGCGACGTTCAAACCCCATCACGCGCTCAAACCCTTTAACTCCGACTCAAGCGTTTTCAAAGCATCTGCCACAAGCTTCTTGATGTTTTTGCCCTTGATTTTCAGCAAAGGCGTCCTCTTCGTCGGGTGCAAATAATCCGCGCTCGCGAAACCCACGCTTTTCCCCTCAAGCAGCTTTTCAACAAGCAAATTCGCAAACCCCAAGTCAACGCCGTGCAAAACGATTTCAGCGTAATCCTTGTCGTCCACGACAAATTCCGCCTTGATGTCGCCGACGCTTTCAACTTCAACTTTAGCCTTAGCCTCGGCGGTTTTTTTCGCGCTCATGCCATCTTCCTCCGTTCCCTGCGATCGCAATTCGAACAATACAAATTCCCGTCCAATTCCCTCCTGCAAGAACTGCAGAACGCTTTTATTACTCCAAGCCCCTTTTCAGCAATCGTCAGGTAAACGCCCATCGGCGTGACGTCTATCACTCTTGCCTTGACCAAATCGCCGATCTTCAGGAAATCCGCGAAACTCTCAGTATAACCCCGTTGCACTTCAGCAATCCGCAAAAACGACATGTCCGCGCCAGTCCCGACATTATCGCCGGCGGGCTTGAACATTATCATGGCAACCGAGTCGAACAAATCGTAAACGAACCCGTAAATGAAATCCCCCTTCGCCAGCATTCTCACGCTTTTAGGGTTGGAAACGAACGCCTTTCCGCCCTTCAGCTCCGTCTTTCCCGCCAAAGCGGCCAGCACCAGCCCGTTCTCCTCCACTGTTCCCGCGCCCGAAACCGCCTCTTCAGTGGTAGCAATCTCCTTTCCCGGAAAAATCAATTCGCCCATTACAATCAAAACCTCGAAACCCGCGCGCTGAAAAAAAGGAAAACCGCAGAGTATAGAATCGGAAAACGACGAAAACCTTTTTGCCCGCGGCGGTTTAATAAGTTTTTCTTTTTAAAACCCCAATGCCTATTAATTTAAAGCGGTGAAAAAAGGCCAACCGGAGAAAAGACAAGGCAGTGAAAAACAAATGGTTCTGGAATTCTGGTTCGAACGGAAGACAGCCATGCCGGACGCGTGGCAAATAGTATTGCAATCCTTCCTGTTCGTATCTCTCGCAGTCGGAGCAACGGTTTTGCTGGGGCTCCAGCAAAGCAACCTCGCATTCCTCTTTTTCGTCTCCCTCCCGTCCATCCCGTTCCTTCTGAAAGTGTTCCAGTCCGAAGTGGAAGAGGAAGAAAAGCCAGACCGCCGAAAGTTTTTGGGGAGCAAAACCCTGGCAAGGCACTTCACCGCCTTGAAAGTATTGGCGGCGTATTTCTTCGGGCTGGTCATCGCATTCACTTTCTTCTACCTAATCCTTCCCCCCGACTATTCCAACGCCTTGTTTTCCATGCAGAAAGCCGAATTGCAAAACATACGCGGAAGCTTCCAAGGCTACGCGATAAACGCCGTCGCGGCGACAGACGCGTTCGAATTGATTTTCACCCACAATTTGCAAGTATTGCTTTTCGTCGTAATATTCTCCTTAATCTACGGGGCGGGCGCGGTTTTGATCCTGGTCTGGAACGCATCCGTAATAGGCGTTTTCCTGGGGGATTTCAGCAACGCCTACATTCTCAGCGGCGGGGCGGGATTGAGCGGTTTTACAGGCGGGCACATTACGGGAGTGAGCCTTGGTTTGCTCGGCATACTGCCCCACGGCGTTTTCGAACTGCTGTCATACTTGACTGCAGCCTTGGCAGGAGGCGTTTTAAGCGCGGCGGTAATCAGGGGGGATTTCAACAAGCCGTTCTTCACGCAAATAGTCTACGACATCGCAAAGCTCTTGGGCTGGGCTATATTATTCCTGGCAATAGGCGCGTTTATCGAAACTTACCCCGCGCTGCTCGCCTGACCGACTTGCGGATTTTGTCGAAAACCTTTTCCTGCGTTGCGAAAGAAGAGTCGAACTCGCTCTTGATGGTGAACAGCGCGTAAAACAACAGCAAGCTCGTAGCCAAAGGCAGCATTATCCGGTCCAAATACGAGACTGTCGCGGCATAGCCCAATTCGAAACCCATTTCGAACAGCAAGCTCGCCACCCTGCGGAACGCCATGAGCGCGAACGCTACAGTCAAAGCGAGCCAGGGCCAGTAGTTCCTATGCCGCTTGTAAATCGAAAAGGAAAAGAACGAGGCTGCGAACTGGATTAAAATCTGCAGAATGATCAACGAGATATCCAGCATTCAAATATCAAAAATAGAAATGAAAAAGGGCTTTTTACTCTTTTGCATTTCCTTCCGTTCCTTTCGCCAAGCCTTCCTTCTGTTTTTCCTGGTAGGCGTCAAGAAAAGATTTCGCAATAGAATCGTAATCCCCCTTGTGCTTCCACCCGCTTTGCTCGGAAACGAAGCTCGCCAGCCTGGAAAGCTCGAGCGGGAAAATGATCTTGTTGCTCTTGCCCTCGGCAACCCTCTTCAAAACATCCAAATACAAATACGCGACGGTAGTGCCGCTTATCCCCCTCAAACCCTTATCGAGAATTTCGATTGAAACTTGTTTCGCCCTCGCTTCGGTTTCGAGCTTCTCCTTGAACTCCACCGCCTCCCTCCGCTTTTGCATCGCCGACAGCAAACCCTCCGGCAGCTGAATGCTCGTTATTTCCACCCTCTGCGTTGCAATGCCCCACTTTTCCTCCACATCCTTTATGACGTTGAACAAATTCACGTTTATTTCCTCAGTCTTCTCCAAAACCTCTTCCAAAAGCATCCTGCCGATCACGGTCCTAACCTGCGCGTGAATCAAGTTCGTCACAGCCTCGTGGTAGTCCTTCACTTCCACTATGCTTTTCTCCGCGTCCACAATCCGGTGGTATACCACGGCGTCGATCCTGATTTTCACGTTGTCCTGCGTTATCACTTCCTGCGGCTTTATGTCCAAAACCTGCGTCCTCAAATCCACCTTGACGAGCTTGTCGATCGTGTTGAAAGAAACCACCCACCCTGGACCTGCAACCTTCAAAAACTTTCCCAAGCGGAAGTAAACGCCCCGCTCGTACTCCTTGAACTCCGTAACCGTAGGGTGGAACGCAAGAACGCCCACTGCTATCAAAAGAACCCCCAAAACGATTTGCAAAGGCAGTTGCGCCGTGAAAACCCCCGCCACTACCAATGCAACTAGAGCCAAAATCCCTACGAAAACCAAAACCTCTTCATCAGCCATGACACACCACTTTTTACCACTATAACGTAGATACTCAGCTATTATCCTGCTAAATGGCTTAAAAAAGCTTTGCGGTGGAGCACGCAAAGCCAACGTTTTAAAGAATTAAAGCGGAATAAGGCTTATCGCAAAAACCGCTTCCACGCCGGTTTCTTTTTTAGTCGTTAAAGCAAAAAGCTTAATGAAAGGAATTAGCTGAATTAGTTGGGGAAAAAAAGGTTTTTTGGTGGGATGGAAAAATGCCTGGTGAAATAGAACTCAAGGTAGCCGAAGCCATGCAAATCGACTACGGAAAAAGAATAGTAAGGATAGACTCGAACGCACGCAGGATGCTGGGCTTGACCACCGGAGACGTTGTTTTGATCAAGGGAAAGAAAACCACTGCCGCAACGGTTTTGCCCGCCCACCCCCAGGACGAAAACCTGAATATCGTACGCATGGACGGGATTCTCAGGCAAAATGCGAGCGTCGGGTTGGGGGACAGGGTGAGGATTGCAAAAGCGGAAATCAAGGCTGCCAAGAAAATCATCCTCGCGCCCAACCAACCCTCGAGGTATGCGCCCGGATTCGCCGAGTACGTGAAAAGAAACCTCGTCGGAAAACCGCTTTCGAAAGGAGACACGCTTTTGGTAAGCGTCATGGGATCCTCATTTCCTTTCGCCGTCGCCCAAACCCTGCCTCTAGGGCTGGTGCAGGTTACTGACGAGACGGAAGTGACGCTTCGCGAAGAGCCGGTAAAGGAATTGGGAAAAATATCCACGATTTCCTACGAAGACATAGGTGGAATGAAGGAAGACGTCCAGAAAGTAAGGGAAATGATCGAATTGCCAATGCGCCATCCCGAGCTTTTCGAAAGATTGGGAATAGAACCGCCGAAAGGAGTTTTGATTTACGGGCCTCCCGGAAGCGGAAAAACCCTTCTCGCGAAAGCGGTCGCCAACGAAAGCGAAGCCCACTTCATCACTATCAACGGGCCCGAAATCGTTTCGAAATACGTCGGGGAAGCAGAAGAAAGATTGCGCAACATATTCATGGAAGCCGAGAAAAACGCGCCTTCAATCGTCTTCATCGACGAAATCGATTCCATCGCGCCGAAGCGCGAGGAAGTCGTCGGGGAAGTGGAAAAAAGAATCGTCTCGCAATTGCTCACGCTGATGGACGGTTTGAAAAGCAGGGGGCAAGTCGTCGTTATTGCGGCGACAAACCGCCCGAATTCCATCGACCCGGCCTTGCGAAGGCCTGGAAGGTTCGACAGGGAAATAGAAATCGGCGTTCCGGACAAGAAGGGAAGGAAAGAAATCCTCCAGATCCACACCCGAGGCATGCCTTTGAACGAAGACGTTTCCCTTGACGAACTCGCTTCACAAACGCACGGGTTTGTAGGCGCCGACCTCCAGAGTCTGGTGAAAGAAGCCGCAATGAAATCGCTGCGCAGAATTTTGCCCAAGATCAATTTGGAGGAAGAGCAGATTCCCCAAAAAATCCTCGACGAGTTGAAAGTCACGAAAGACGATTTCCAGAATGCATTGAGGGAAATCCAGCCTTCGGCGTTGAGGGAAGTGTACGTTGAAGTTCCGAACGTAAAGTGGGAGCAGATCGGAGGGCTCGAAGAAGTAAAGCAGGAACTGAAAGAAGCGGTTGAACTGCCTTTGCAAAAGCCCGAAGTTTTCACTAGAATGGGAATACGCCCGGTAAGGGGAATACTGCTGTTCGGGCCGCCCGGAACCGGGAAAACGCTTTTGGCTAAAGCCGTGGCTACAGAAAGCGAGGCCAACTTCATTTCAGTGAGGGGCTCTGAATTGCTGAGCAAGTGGGTCGGAGAAAGCGAGAAAGGACTGAGGGAAGTATTCCGAAAAGCGAGAATGGCGGCGCCCACGATTATTTTCTTCGACGAAATTGACGCCATCGCTCCCGCGCGAGGCGGGGAGGACGGCGGAAGCCACGTTACTGAAAGGATGGTCAATACGATGCTGTCGGAAATGGACGGAATCCAAAACATGAAAGACATCGTGGTTATTGCAGCCACAAACCGCGCGGACATGCTCGACCCGGCGTTGCTGCGCCCGGGGCGTTTCGACAAGCTCATCCACGTTCCCGCTCCAGACGAGAAAGCCAGGCTCGCGATTTTGAAAGTGCACACGTCGAAAATGCCTTTAGGCAGGGACGTCAACCTTCAAACCCTATCGGAAAAAACCGAGGGTTACAGCGGAGCGGATTTGGAAGCGTTGTGCAGGGAAGCAGGAATGAACTCGCTTAGGGAAAACATCGGCTCTAAAATCATCGACAAGAAACACTTTGAAAAAGCTCTCGATGCGGTAAGACCGACGCTGTTGTTGAGAAAACACGGCGAGGAAGAAAAAAGCTACGGATAGTGAAAAAAAGAAAATGAATCTCGGTTTGGCTGCAAAGGCGTTCATGCTATTAGCCGCGTTATCGCTAGTGGCATACGGATTGTCGGCATACATCAATCCCGCGCTCGGCTTGGGAGAACAGAGCATTTTCAACGAAGCTTGGAAGTTGATAGCGTTAAGTGCAGGAGTGGCGGTTTTGGCCGGCTTCGCACAGCCTACGCTCAGGGGCATTAAACGCGGCGACAAGGTTTTCGCTTTCCTTCAAAGAAACGTCCGCCAAGGCACGCAAGAGTTTTTCGTTTCAGACATGGTTCCCGCAACCGCCTTGGAAGACGGGAAAATCGGAAGCAAGATCAAAGTCGTTCTTCCCAACGGCGCCGAAGGGGAGGGAATAATCACGGCATACCAAGGCGTCTTCATGCCCCCGACCATCAAGCTCGTCGAAAGCGAGCGGTTCGGCGTTGAAGAAAAATGAAGCCCAACCCGTTCCGCATCAGCACTACGGAAGCGCTGCACATAGGCATTTCCGTAATAACCGTCGCCTTTGCTTTTACATTATTCCCGGCAGGCACTTTCACGTTCGAACGTTTTCTGCTTATTTTCCTTACCTTGGGGTTGGGATTCGTTCTGCATGAGTTGGGGCATAAATATGTCGCGATAAAATACGGAGCCAAAGCCGAATACCGCGCTTGGACGACGGGATTGTTCGCGGCGCTGTTCATCGCGTTCGTTACCGACGGAGGATTCATTTTCGCCGCTCCCGGTGCGGTGTATATCTTCGGAAAGCGAGTGAACACCGAACAGAA
>CAYOZI010000025.1:0-11437 GCA_964408425.1 Microcaldota archaeon | reverse complement strand
CCACGAGTTCAAGCCAGCGAAAGGAAAGCCCGTTTACGTGATAGATTCCCCGCCTCCTTTTCCGACGGGCGAGTTTCACATGGGGAACGTTTTGAATTGGTGTTATTTCGATTTCGCGGCCAGGTTCAAGCGAATGAGCGGTTTTTCGGTGCTTTTCCCCCAAGGCTGGGACTGCCACGGCTTTCCGACTGAAGTGAAAGTCGAGAAGAAACACGGCCGGCTTCCGCGGGAACAATTCAGGGAAAAATGCTTGGAATGGACTCGCGACGTGATTTCCACCATCCGCCCGCAGATGAAGCTGATGGGGTACAGCATGGACTGGAAAAGGGAATATTTCACTCTCGACGATTCTTACAAACGCACCGTCCAATACTCCCTGCTGAAAAACTTTGACGACGGGCTGATCTACCGTGCTGAACATCCCGTGTTGTGGTGCGTGCACTGCGAAAGCGCGATTGCCAAGGCCGAAACAGAGGATATAGAGCGGGAGACGGCTTTGAATTTCATCAAATTCTCTTTGGAAAAAAGCGGGAAGGAAGTTTTGATTGCGACCACGCGCCCTGAATTGCTCCACGCCTGCGTTGCAGTCGCGGTAAACCCTGCGGACGCGCGTTTCAAGCAGATAGTAGGGCAAAAGCTGAAAACGCCTTTGTTCGACAGGAGCGTTCCGGTGATCGCCGATTCCGCAGTAGATCCTGCTTTCGGAACCGGAGTGGTAATGATCTGCACTTTCGGCGACAAACAAGATGTGTTATGGCAGAAACAGCACTCGCTGAATCCAATCAAGGCCATCGACGAGAAAGGTTTGCTGCTGAATGCTGATGCTTATACGGGAATGCATTTGGAGAAAGCCAGGCCGAAAATACTGGAAGATCTGGCGAATGCGGGGTTGTTGGAAAAACAGGAATCGTTAGTTCAAACAGTAAAGCTTCACGACCGTTGCAAAAAGCCGGTTGAACTCGTTTCTTCCACCCAGTGGTTCGTGAAAATCAAGGGCAGCGAGGAAAAAATACTGAAGGCGGCGCGCGAGTGCTCGTGGTTTCCGCCTTTCGCGCTGCAATTATTCGAAGACTGGCTGAACGGGCTCGAATGGGACTGGTGTTTTTCCAGGCAGAGGGTTTTCGGAATTCCCATTCCCTTCTGGTATTGCGGCAAGTGCGGGAGGGTTTTCCCGCCTAAGGAAAAAGATCTTCCCGTAGACCCTTCCAAGGATGAAGCGCCCGTTAAACAATGCGATTGCGGGGGGAAGCTAATAGGCGAAAAAAGCATTTGCGACGGGTGGGTCGACTCTAGCATTACCCCGTTGATAATCGCAGGCTGGCCTGACGGAAAGGATTTTTCCAAATTATACCCCTCTTCGCTCCGCCCCCAAGGAACGGACATTATCCGCACTTGGGCGTTTTACACGATATTCCGGTGTTTGACCCTGACCGGAGAATCTCCGTTCAAAGACGTTTTGGTCAACGGAATGGTTCAGGGCGAGAACAAGAAGAAAATGAGCAAGAGCTTGGGCAATTACGTCGAGGCGAAAGACGTGATTGCGAAATACGGTTCCGACGCCTTGAGGCAGTGGGCCGCGCTCGGGGGAAGCACAGGCAAGGATATAGCTTATTCCCCGAAGGAAGTGGAGCGGGCGAAGTCGTTTTTGGTGAAATTGTGGAACGCTTCCAAGTTCGTGGAAAAACTGGATGCCCCTGAAGAAGAGGCTGAAGGGTTATCCGTTTCCGACAAGTGGGTTTTAAGCCGGCTGAACAAGACGAAAGCGTCGGTCACGGAAGCGATGAAAAACTACGATTTCTACTCGGCGATAACCGGCTTGTACGAGTTTTTCTGGCACGATTACTGCGATTTCTACCTCGAGGATATAAAGTACAGGGTTTACGGGGAAGAGAATAGGACGAAGAAAGCGGCGGCTTTTACGGCCAAAACCGTTTTGCGGGATGTTTTGAAGATGCTCGCGCCGTTCGCGCCTTTCACTACAGACGAAATCCATTATCATTTGTTCAGCAAGGAAAGCATTCACTTGCAGGAGTGGCCTCTGCAGGATGAAAAGAGGATTGACGAGAATGCAGAAAAAATCGGGGGGCTGCTGCATGAAGCCGTAACCCAAATCCGCAGGCTGAAGGCCGACAAAAACCTTTCTCTGGGCGCGGAATTGGATTTCATCAAGATAAGCGCAAGCGATTCCGTTTGCAGGGAGTTGGGTGAAGTTGAAGAAGATCTGAAGGGAATCGGGAAAGTAAAGATAATCGAGTTTTCGCCTATCCCGAACGCAGGAAACGAGGCTATTGGCGTTTCGACCGGCTGAAGCAGCCGGAAAGGCGTAGAATAGGTTTTTTAAACCCGATTTTGCATATGTTTTTCCGCTTGTTCTAGAAATTCTATTTCGAGAACGGAGAATTTTGTTTCTAGTCTTTTTGACTGCGTAGGTTGAAGTTTGAATGGCGAGAATGCACACGCGAAAGAAGGGAAGAAGCCGCAGCCGCAAGCCCGCGTCTACGGCAAAGTGGGTGAAGGTTTCGAAGGAAAAAGTTTCCGAAGCGGTCGAAAAACTGGCCAAGGAAGGCGTTCCGCCCGCTAAAATCGGCTTGATACTCCGGGACCAGCATGGCGTGCCGAGCGTCAAAGCGGCTTTGGGAATGAGCTTGGACAAGTTTTTGAAGGAAAAACAGCTGCAGCCCAAATACCCTCAAGATCTGCTGGATCTGGTGAAAACCGCCGTTGGAATGAGAAGGCACTTGAAGGAAAACAAGAAAGACACGCTGAACAGGATGCATTTGCAGAACGTCGAGTCGAAGATCAACCGGCTCGTGCGTTATTACCGCGGCAAAAAGCTCCCTTCGAACTGGAAGTACGTTCCAGAGGAAGCGGCGCTGCTCGTAAAATAAAACTGGAAAATGGTTTTGAAACATGGCCGTAAAAAAGACGATTGACACTTGGAAGCTGAAGCACTGGTATAACGTTGTTGCGCCCAAGTTTTTGGGAGAGGTGCATACAACGCTGGTAGTTCCCGCTTCCGACGAGTCGCTTTTGGAAAACAGGGTTATTTCAATTCCTTTGAAGGAGATAACGCGGGATCTGAATCACATTTACACCACCGTCAAGTTGAGGGTTTCCGAGGTGAAGAGCAAGAGCGCATTCACGAAATTCATCGGCCACTCGGTTGCCCGGGAATACGTTTTGACCCTAGTGAGGAGGAGGCGCGATGCTTTGGAAGTGCATTTGCCTTTGGTTTCGAAAGACGGGATTGAATTCCAGTTGAGCGCGCTTGTAGTTACATCCAACACTTGTTCGGGCAAGCAGAAGAAGGCGTTGAGAAACAACCTTTCCGCCTTGCTGAAGGAAAAGAGCTCGGCCATGGATTTCGGGGATTTCGTGCGCGCTGTGCTGTTCCAACAGCTTTCGGGCGAATTGCACGCGAAACTCCAGAAAATTTATCCAGTAAGAAGGGTGGAGATTACGAAAACCGAACTGTACGAAGAATTCGACGTTCCTCAGCCCATGCAATTGGGCGAAAAGGAAGAGAAGCAGAAGGCTGAAGAGAAGATCGAAGAGCCTGCCGCAGCCTAAGCGGGAAAAATTCTTTTTTATAATTCTAATTTTTTACTTGAGGCTTGTTTTGAACGTTTCCACAAAATGAGGGTTCTTCAGCCACAGCGCGATTTCCTCGTCCGCTTTCGCCTCTTTCGGGCTCAGGAACAAAAGCGCCTGGTCGTCCGCAAGCACGACTCTCGAAGGCAATTCCTTGGAAATGTGTGAATGCTTCGCGCTCAATCCTGAATTTTGCACGGGGGCTATGATCGTTATTTCCGCCCCCCTCTTCGCCGCCTTTTCTATTTCCTTTCCGTGAACGCGGTTTTTGGAAATCCAACCCTTTTCGTCGGTCGCAATCGAAACGTGCTTCTTCGCGGCTGAAAGCATCGAAGAGATTTTGCTGTATATCGCCTCTCTTCCCTTGATCGTCCAAATGTTTTCCTCAAGAGCGGGCGCGGCGTTGGTCTGAATCTTGATTTTCTGGGAAAGCTTTTCTCCCAATTCCTCGCACTTTATCAATTCCCCCTCGAGCGTCTCTTGCTTTTGCTTTTTCAAAGTCTTGATGGCTTCGACGATGGGAAGGGCGTTGTATTTCACCGGCCTTCCCTGTTGTATTAACACAAAACCCTTGTTCTGCAATTCCATCAGAACGTCGTAAATCCTGGGTCTCGGCAATTCGGCCCTCAACGCCAATTCGCCGGCCGTGTGAATGCCGAAATTGGCGAGCGCATAGTAGGCCTTAGCCTCGTATTGGTTCAAGCCCAATTGCCTCAAAGAGTTCAAAACATCTGGATTGGCTGCCATGACATCGGCATACTTCACTACAAGCACCTTTTTATTTTTTACTTGAGTCCAGGGGTAACATAAACGCTATTATGCCCTTCTACTTCCGTTTCCCCACCCATTTATCCTGCTTCCGTCACTATTTAAAAGTATTTACTGGAGAGTAGTTAATTGCGGGGGTGCCGGGAAAACGGGAAGAAAAACTGGAAAACATACGCCTTTAAATACACTCTACTGCAGAGTAGTAACAATATAGAGAGGGATGGTGGGTTGATTTTGAAAAACGCCTTGTCTAGGTTCGTTTTCGCCGTTTTGGGCTTGCTTTTCGTTTCATCGAGCGTAAGCGCGCTGACTCTTTACTCGAGTGCGGACCACTTGACCTTGAGGGGCGTGGAAGGGAAAGTGTATTTTTGGATGACGAATACGGACGGCGAGGAAAAAAGCGTTTCTTTCAGCGCTGACGTGGGCGCGTTAAACGGCTTTTTTGATGATGCGGGCATGATATTGCCTGAAAGAGGCACGAAAGGCACGTGGCTGCATTTGAGCGCGCCCGCCTGCTTTAACGGCGTGGAAAAAGTGGACGTTCAAGTGGAAGTTTGCACTCTTGAAGGGAATTGCGATATCCTCTCGAAGCAATTGTTCGTGGCCGCGACGCCTTCGGCTGACAGCGGTTGTTCTTCATATTTCCAGTCGGGCTTCGTTTCCTCGCCTTCTTACAACGCCCCGTTTGCTTACGGCGACGGGAGCATGGCTTCGAGCACGCTGAGCTATGCGACTTACGCCGACTCGACTTACTATGATGTGGAAATATCCGGTTCTTCTTCATGCCCGAAAGTCAAGCCGGGCGATTCGATCACCCAGTATTTCACTTTGATCAACAAGGGAGGCGCTTCGTCTTTCGATTTGGCAGTCGTGAATAGGAATGACGTTAATGCGTTCGTTTCGCAAGAACAGGTTTCCCTTTCCAGGCGCGAAGCCGAGGATATTTCGATTGATATTTCGCCGAACAAGCTCTTGGCCGGAGGGTATTATTACGTTCCGCTGCAAATCGTGAGGAACGGCGTAGTGATTGCGGAAAAGCAGGTTTGCGTTAACGTTGAGGATGTAGTTGATGCCAGGGTGGTTTTGCCTAAGGCCGTTGAGGGAAGGGTTTGCGATGGCGTTTCTGTTGAAGGAATTGTATACAATACGGGAACCGCCGAGGACACCTACGCCATTTCCGTCGCCCTTCCGTCTGGAAGGTCTGTTGACGCGCAGCCTAATTACTTTGCTTTGAAAGGCGGGGATTCCGCTTCGTTCAAGATTTTCATCGGTTCGGATTATTTGAAGGAAGGGGTTAACGGCGTGACCGTAACCGCGAAAAGCTCTTTGAACAACATCGTCGGGCAGGCTGCAGTTGCAGTAATCGCAAATTCCTGCGCCACTCCTGCTCCCGTCGTCAACACGGTTGAAAACCAGGAGCAGAACGTTTTGGAAATAACCGTTTCAGTGAAAAACGATTTGGACGAGGAGCTGAAACAGGTTTCCGCTTCAATCGAAGGCATTCCTTCATCGTGGAAAGTGGAATCGGCCGTGATAGATGTTCCCCAGCAATCCACCGCTAACCTTACCGTGAAATTGACCCAGACTACTTCCGAAGAGGCTTCGGCGCCGGTTTTGGTGTTGAAAAGCGGTTTGAACGAAATTTCCAGGAAAAGCCTCTCCCCGATCCAAAGCCCCGGCGGGGCTACGGGGTTGTTCACCGCCTTGTCGCAAAACACTTTGTTCATAGCGTTGTTGATTGCAGTGGCTTTGCTCGTCGTCATTCTTACGAGCAGGAGAAACGGGGCAGCGTCTTCTTCAGACTCGATTTCCCAGCAAGTCCGGGGCGCGGTGGTCAACAACCTTACGGGCATTCGCGATGCTGCGAGAAAGTAAAAAACGAGTTTTTTAAGCGGGCTTTTCCTTCCCTTTATTCATGGCACTGCACAAACCGCACGCTAGCAAGCGTTCGTTGAAAATTATTTTTGGAACAGCCTTGGCGTTGGCGCTGGTTTTGGCGGCTTTGGCCTTGTCGCAAAAAGGCGGTTTGCCACAATTCCTCCAAGATTCTTCAACCCCGTCGGTTCAACCAAACGTTCAAACGAACATTTTCGATTTTTCCGACGCGAAGCTCGTTTCTTCCAACACGCAGGTTTTCAGGCAGACGTTCCAGCCTTTGGTTTGCGACCAGGGGAATCTCGTGTATTGGAGGGAATTGCGCGTTTACGAAGTGAAAGTAAACAATACCCTGAAAACCTATTCCACAATTTCGCTTTACGTGAAGAACGTGGGCAACAACACCGTAACCAACCTGCTCGTGAAAGAGCGGCTGCCCGAGAGCGTGGCGACAACGCCTGAGGAAATCGTCGGATTCAACGTCAAGCCTTTCGGTTTTGAAAATGGAAGCGTTGTGGTGAACTGGCTTTTCGAGAACATCGAGCCTGGCGAAACTAAAACCGTTTCCTACACGGTTGAAAAAGAGTTGAACGAAAGCACGCTCGGCGAGTACGATTCCCCGACCGCCGTTTCTCGAACCACGACTGCGGCAACCGCTTCGCAATCGTCTTTAGACTTTACGATCGTAGGCTTGGTTTTGGTGGCTGTAGTATTGGGCGGGGTGATAGTTTTCTTCCTGCAGGGAAAATCGCAATAGCCTAAAGCGCGTTTTCGATTTCTTTTTTGCTTATTTCCACGGTTTTGTCCAAAACCGCTTTGGAATTCTCCTTTCCGAAGCGCATTGCCGCCGCCTGCTCGTGCCCGCCTCCGCTTATGCCTTCCCCGCCGAATTCTTTTTTTATCAAGTCGATTATTCTCGTGGCTTTGAACCCTTTTGAATGCAAAGCCCTGCTGACGCGGAATTGGATTGCCGTGGAATCGAAACCGATGCTCGCAACCATTCCACCCTCCTCTTCGCCTCCGTAGTGCTTTTGCACTTCATTCAAAACCTTTCCTTTCGGAGGGAATTCGTTTTTGGATGTCGTGCCCTCCAAATCGGCCAGTATGAGTTTCGCTTTTCCTATTTCCAAAATCCTGGTTTTCTTCAGGGCCTTTTCCTTCGCCGCGCTTATCTTTCCCGTCGCTTCGAGATAGTGCAACTGCAAATCCTCTTCCAGCGCCTTTTCGTACTTTTCGAGGGACAGCCCTTCTGTCGCGAGATAGTCCAAAACGAGCGCTTGCTTGAAGATTTCCTTCTTACGGAAAATGCTTTTGTCGGATTCAAGAGAATAAAACGCGTATTCCTCCCATTCCTCCGCTTTCTTCCCGACGAGCGTTCTTGCGAACTCGTACGCGACGAGCCCAGTCGTATGCCACGACGTTCCTCCGTATTCCAGAGGATTCAAAAACCCGGCGGCCTTTCCCTTGGCGTTTTGCGAGAAAACGTGGTGGTCCAAAATAACGACGTCGAAAACGCTGTCCGCCGCTTCCAGCCCCTCGACGCTCTCTTCATTCCCGCCGAAATCCAGCAGGAACAACAAAGGCTTTTTGCCGTACTCGGCGAAAGAATGCTGGTCTGCATCCCAAGCCGCCTCTCCCGAATCGTAGACTGCGGAGTTGCACTGCTTGTTTTTCAAAAACCCCTTCGGAAAAGGAATTTCATTTTGCTTGACGAATTCTTCAACCGCTTTTTTCACGAGCATTCCAGCACTTATCCCATCGCAATCGTCGTTGAACCTTATCAACACCGGGTGCAGGAGCAAAAGCCGTCTTGCGACGAACTCCGCGGTTTGTTGCATGCGGGGCTGGAACTTTCGCATCGCCTCGTCGTCCACCAAAAGCGCGGTTTTGTAGGACGCGGATTTTTTTTCCAGCGACCGACCGATTTCCTTTTCCAAGCCCTTGTCGGAAATCGCCTTGATTTCGCCGGCGTTTTCAGAATCCGCTTCGACCAGCGTTCCGATTTCGAAATTGGTCTTGCAGCCGACCTGCCTTACGCTTTCATACCCGGATTCGTTCAACAGGACGTAATCGGGATTCGAGGAAAGACTCTTGAATACGACGATTCCCTTCAAAACCATTTGAAAACCCGCCTTTGTTTTTTACGAAAACATATTTTACCAGTCATTCGTTTAATTAGCATATGATTGAAGGAATCAGAACCGCAAGAACGAGTGAAGGGGGAGTTTTGCTGGACGTTCCGGCGCGAAGCCTTTCCTCACCCTACCACTCTCCGGTTTTCTTCAACCCCACAATGCGATTTTCCCGCTCGATGTCCTCGCTCGCGGTGGGAGTGCTGAAGCCGAAGAAAATCCTGGATGGGTTGTGTGCGAGCGGAGCGAGGGGCTTGAGGTATGCGAAGGAAAACGCGGGCGTGGAAAAAGTTTTTTTCGTGGACGCCAATCCTACTGTCATTCCGTTCATCAAAAACAACGCTTCCCTCAACCGGCTGGGGATGAAGGCTGAAGTGGCGTGGAGCGACTTCAACGACTTTTGCCTTTCTCACGAAAGCGAATTCGATTTCGTGGAAATAGACCCGTTCGGCACTCCAGCGCCTTTCCTGGACCCGGCGTTGGTTTGCCTGAAAAAACCCGGAGTGTTGAGCATGACGTCGACGGATTTGGCTAATCTGGTCAAGAAAAACGCGCCTACGCTGCGCGATTACGGGGCGAAGCCCTTATACAACGAATTCTCCCACGAAACGGCGTT
Organism: Microcaldota archaeon; assembly: GCA_964408425.1. Lineage (GTDB taxonomy): Archaea > Micrarchaeota > Micrarchaeia > Norongarragalinales > Norongarragalinaceae > UBA10210. The sequence goes on along the minus strand of CAYOZI010000025.1, from coordinate 2,455 downwards.
GAGAATTCTGCTGGGTTTCGCGGCGAGGAAAGCTTATGCAAGAAAACTTTCCGTAAAACCGCTGTTGTGCTATTACGAAGGGCATCACGCGAAGGTAATCGCAAGGGTTTCAAGAGGGAAAGAAGATGCGAACGCAATCGGTTTCGTTTCCTATTGCGATGCCTGCCTTTCCAGATTTGAAGGGAAAAGGAGCAAATGCTTCGGGTGCGGAAACCGGCTACTGTACGCCGGGCCATTGTGGATGAAGGATTTTTGCGACAAGCCGTTCTTGAAAAAATTAGCAGCATTGAACGGAAAGAGGGATTACGAAGATAAAAAGAAAATAGGAAAAACGCTTTTGCTTTTGGAAAAAGAACAGGGCTTTCCGCCTTGGTTTTTCGACGTTCACGCGGTTGCAGACAAGTTCGGGCTGGCCGTGGGGAAAAAGATGGATGCGGTGCTGGAGGGCTTGGAAAAAAGAAATTTCAAGTCGGTGAAAACGCATTTCGAGCCAGTGGGGGTTAAGACTGACGCTTCAGTAAAAGAAATTAAAAAAGTCTTGCAGGCTTAAATGCTGACTTTCAACTGCAAGGCTTTCTTCAGCTCGCGGTACCGGTTTCTGATGGTCACTTCCGTTACTCCGGCGACGTCCGCAACTTCCTTCTGGGTCCTTCTCTCGCCCGTAAGCACGCTTGCGATATAAACGGCCGCAGCCGCGACTCCCATGGGTCCCCTTCCGGAAATCAAACCCTTCGCCATCGCCTGCTCGAGAATCTCCTGCGCTTTCTTTTGAGTCTCCCCGCTCAGCTTGAGTGAAGTGACGAAACGGGTTATGTAGAATTGCGGGTTGGTCAAAGGAATCTTCAGGTTCAGTTCCTGGGTTATGAGGCGATAAGTCCTTCCGATTTCCTTCTTGGAAATTTCAGCGACGCCGGCGATTTCATCCAGAGTTCTGGGAATCCCGTACTTCCTGCAAATTGCGTATATCACCGCGCTAACGACGCTTTCTATTTGCCTTCCGCGGATGAGTCCTTTCTCAACGCACTTCCTGTACAAAAGGGCGGAGCTTTCGCGGATTATTTCGGGCAAACCCAAATGCGAAGCCACCCTGTTCAACTCAGTGAGCGCAATCGCCAAGTTCCGTTCAATGCTGTTGGAAATGGAAGCTCTCTTGTGCCACTTGCGCATTCGGTACAACTGCGCCTGCTGGGCTGGAGCTATTTTTCCTCCGCGCGTGTCGCGGTTGTACTGGTCTATTTCCGTTACGAGCCCGCGGTTGGGGCTCATGTACTTCAAAGGAGCTCCGGCTCTTGCGCGCGAGGCCCTTTGCTCGGCGTCGAAAGCCCTCCATTCGGGGCCTTCCTGCACGATGTTTTCTTCAATCACGAGTCCGCACTTGACGCAAACCGCCTCTCCCCTTTCCGAATTTACCTTGACTTTAGTGCTTCCGCATTCCGGGCATTTCACGACAAACCACCTTTGAAATTAATAAAAAATCATTTTTCTTTTTCTCTCGAATCGGTCAAAACCGCGCCTTCGCGCAAATCCAAAACGGGCTTGGCGAGGTAAAACGGTTTTTTCACGCTGGCAATCGTGTCGAACACGACCGCCGCTTTTTCGGGCTTCCTTCCTTTCTTGAGAAACAAAATCCTTTTTTCAAACGCCTTTCCTTCGCTTTCTTCCCCTTCCAGGAGGATATTCCCTCCGGAAGTTTTCTTGACGACGGTGAATTCCATTTGCCCCGTTCCTCAGGCTTTGGCTTCGATCAAAACCGCGTTTACGACTCCCTCTTGGCCCGGGCGGCTTGTAATCCTCGCCTTTCCGGCTTCAGTGTCGATGATAGCTCCTTTGGTGAGGACATTCTCGCGCGCGTAATGCCTGTTGTCCGGGCTTTCGATAACGGTTTTTATTTTCACTTTCTTCGGCTTTCCGGAAACGACGATGTTCGCGAAAGCAACCGATTGCGCCGCGACCTTATGCCCGCCGCCGATTATCTTGAAAGCCTTCCTAACTTCCTTGTCGGATTGGGAAACGCGGGGTTTTGAGAAAAACCCGCCGTAATGGGACAAAATCTTGTCTCTCGCCCTTCTCCTCTTCCCCCCGCTGCCGGAGGTCTTGGTTTTAGTGTTTTTGTGGTACTGCACCATGAATGTTCAACCCTCGCTTTTAGTCAACGGTCTTTTTGCCTTCTTAGAAAAAGCATTAAAAATCCCGTGCCCCGAGCCTTTTAAACTTTTGCTTTCGGAGGCCTTCCTGCAACCTTTAAAAACGGGTTTTTTGTAATGAGTGGGAGGTGAGATTAGTTGGTAGCGTTGGACATAATTTACTCTAGGTTGGCTGTTGCATTGGCTGGCGCGGCTGAAAACTTTTTGGTCGGCTTGATCGATTTGCTTATACTCGTTGTATTTTTGGGGATAGGCTGGATCGTGGCATCGTTCCTGATTTCCGTTTTGGAGCATTTCCTGAATCAAATCCA
>CAYOZI010000024.1:0-11728 GCA_964408425.1 Microcaldota archaeon | reverse complement strand
AAAACGCAGTCCAAGGGGTTTCGTTCGCGAAACTGCCGCTTTGGTTGTGCTCGAGAGTGTAATGACTCAGTCCTGTATCGTCGTTCCAGAATGAAGCCAGGCTCCGGATTTCGTTCATGGGCATTGCTGTGGTGTTTATGCTGTCCGAATCGTACCAGTTGGGCGCCGGATAGCTTCCCCCCACAGTCCCGTTGTGGTAAGGCGGGTCGTGCCACGCCCACCACCCGTAAGTTTCGTACATGGCGCTAGTGTTCACCCCGCAACCCTTGTTCCCGCAAGTTGCGTTGCTTGCCAAGTACAAGTTCCAAGTGCAAACTCCGGTGTCCCACGTTGCGCAATTCGTCTTGTTGAACTGGGTTGTCGTAAGCGTTTTGTTCCAGTCTTCAGCAGTATCGGTATACTCCGGCGTGCCGGCGGTGTATCCTATTATTTCCTCGTTTCCGTTGTTCCCTGTAGTGTCCCTATCGAGCTTTCCGATGTGGATAGGGCTTAAAGGTGGAGATCCGCCTCCTACCCTTACCGAAGTCCTGAGAATGGAATAATTCGTGTAAACCAAATACCCGTCCAAAGCTTCAAGAGGGCGGGTTAAGGTCCAAGAGCACCACGTTTGGTTTGAAACGAATGCGCCGGCCCCTCCGCTTGCGAAAGAAGGGCAGTACAAAGTCGCCGTGTAAGCAGTCAAGAACGCCGGGTCTCCTGGAGCCAATTCGATAGAAAATTCTTTTCCAGGCTCCAGGTTTTTTATCCTGACCCAGTCCCCGCCGCATTTTCTTTCCGGGAAAATCCAGTCTTTGCACTTGAACAAGGAATTGGCTTTTTCGTGGGCTGTTGCGGTCGCCTCGGCTTTCTCGAAACCTTCGGAAGGAAGGTTTATCGCAAATGCTTGCAGCACTTCCACTGTTGAAGGGGCTCCGTAATCCGCATCGGGCAGGTCTTCCAAGCCCAGTTCAAAACCATCCTCCGTAATTACCGCATTTTCAACCGTAAGCCTTTCCACCAGCTTTCCGTCAGGAATGATTGCAATGTCGAAATTCCCCCCGGCGTTTTCTTCCAGATTTTCGTTGGTTTTTCCAGAGGCTTTCTTCCGCTTTGTTGAAAAATCGAATAATTCCACGGTTCCTCCGACATCGTTTCCGAAACTGTCTTTGACGATCACTTTAGCTTTTCCGGAAGGCTCGGGCGTCGGCGTTATCGCCGCGTCGGGCGAAGGACCCGGGCTGGACGACGGTATTTGGTAGAAAACCGTGTAAGAACTCTCGCTCAAATTACAGCTTCCGCAATAAACCCACGTCATGTCGCTCTGGAAATCCGTTACTTCGCTTGAATCAGAATCCTTCGTTATCTTCAAAATCCCGACGCGGTTTTCGGGAAGGGAAGTGTAATTGAAAAAAGTCTCGTCCTCCTCGCCCGCCGAGAGCGTTACGGTCCAGTTTTCCATCAGGCCGTCGTTTCCTGTGTTTTGCGGCTCGCCAGAGGTGAAAGCGTAAAGCAAAACCCCGGCTACAGCCAGCGTCAGCACCGCGAAAATCTTCGCCTGCCCCTTCGAAAAATCCACCGTTTTCCCTCCGTTATCCTCCGTCTCGCCGAATGCCGGAAACTCCGGAAAAATTTTTCAGCTAGCGGTTTGGATGACTGGGAAAAAGCGTATATTAGTTTCCTGAAAGAAGCTGAAAAGCCTGGAAAAGCCTTTTATATGCCGGTGAAATAAGTTGTAATGTGAAATAACCTGTAAAGACCGTGGTCGGCTTGAAGAAAGAATTGAAAACTTTGAATCGCATTGCAATCGGCTCCCTAGTCTGCGGCGGCTTTCTCCTGTTTTTATACGCGCTTTTCGCGTATTTCCTTCTCTGGCAGAATACGTTCCTGCCGTATATCGACACCCCAACGGCGTTTTCAAGCCTCACTCCAGCTTCGGCTTTGTTAACGCCCAGGGCGTTATTATGGGTGTTTTGCGGAATGATGTTCATGCTGAACGGCTTTTACCTCCTGTCTTTCGCTAGAAAGCAGGAGTTTAAGGAGCACAAGACTTTCGTTTTAAGCACACTCTTGAGCGACGGGGAACAACTGGTTTTCAACGAGTTGAAGAAGAACGGCGGCGTTTTAACCCAACGAGAGCTTTACGGCGCTTTGGGCATGTCTCCGGTCAAAATGCACCGGATAATCGCAAGGCTAGAGCAAAAGGGCGTTATCAAAGCCCATCCGTTCGGCATGACCAAGAAAATAGTGCTGCAGCAATAGAGACTCGTTGAGCCTGGAGTGGAAAAGGCGCATGAATTTCCGAAAGCACGTGCTACTGGGGTTTCTGACCAACTTACTGGCGTTTGGGGTTCTTATTCAGGCGAAAGTCCTTTCCCCTTACTTTGCGTTCAACCCGCCATTCGCACTCACCTTGTTGGTTGCAATCGCCCTGTTTTCCATCCTGCCTGACGTGGATTCGTCGAATTCGATGGCAAGCAAGCTCTTGAAGCTGTTTCTGGCTTTGATAATAATTTTTTCCTCAATCCAATTCATTTCAACGGGGGACGTGGGAATCTTGGTCAAGATCGTCCTAGTTGTTTTGGTTTTCGCGGGGCATTTCCTTTACGCGAAACGAGGGAAAATGCACAGGCAATTCCCCCACACTCTGGCTTTCGGAGCCATCGCGTGTTTCATCCTCTTTCTCCTCACGTCCTCTGAAACGATTGCCGGAGCGGGAGCAGTCGCTTTCGCCTCCCACCTGGCTGCAGACCGCCTTTCAACCGCCTTCAAACCAAACTTTTAAATGCCCGTTTCCAGTCGTGAATAAGGCAAGAAGGAGGCTGGAATAGTTTTGTGGGGTGGTGCCTAGTGCAAGTTCGGGAAATAATGCATTCCACTACCGTTTTGAACGGGCGTTTGAGCATCCAGTTCGCCGCGGGGATAATGCGCGACAAGAACATCGGCAGCATTCTCGTCGAAGGCGAAAAAGGGAAGGTTGCTGGCATCGTCACGGAAAGGGACGTTTTGAAGAAAGTCGTTGCAGGCGGGTTGGACCCCCGTTCCACGACTCTAAATGAAATAATGTCCGCAAAACTGGTTACGATACGCGAAGACGCGGACATTTCGGAAGCGAGCAGCCTGCTGGGAAAATTCCAAATTCGGCGGCTTCCCGTAGTGAATTCCAAAGGCGAAATAATCGGCATCGTGACCGCGAGAGACGTGGCTAAAAGCATAGGCTATTCCCAAGTGCAGAAAATCAGCGGCGAGTACGGCAGGGTGGGGTTTTTTGAAAACCGCACGTAGCGTTTGAGACGGCCGCTCAAGGCGTTTTAGTGGCCGTCATGTGAGCCCAGGCGTAAGAAACTATCGACGCCCAAAACAAGATGAATACCGCCATCGCCTCCAGAAACCGCTGTTCCTGGCTCGTTTCCACCACCATGGCGAATAAAATAACCGCGTGCAGCAAGGCGGTGAAAAACTGGGCTCCGAGTTTGGGCACTAGCATGAGAACCTGCTGTCGCGGCAGGCAATTATTTTTTGTGCAATTACCGAAAAGGCGAAAAATACCGGTATTTATAAATAATTCCTATAAAATATATATATTCTAGACTATATAGTATATACTAAATCTAGAAATATAGTCTAAAACCAAGAAATCGTATGGGTGCCTTAATGGGAGAAAAGCGCATTGTCCAAAAGACGGGAGTCTCCACCTTGACCGTTTCCCTGCCCAAACACTGGGTTGAAAAAGCGGGAGTCGGGAAAGGATCGGACGTTTTTGCCATCGAAGAGCCGGACGGAAGCCTGATTTTGACGACGAAGCCGTCCGTTGACAAGCGCGAGTCTTTCGACCTGAGCATTGACGACGTGTCTTCGAGCGAAGCGCTGAAGAGGAAGTTTTACGCCGCTTACCTCGAGGGTTTTGACGTCATCCGGCTGCATTCTTCCTCCAAAATAACGCCTGAATTCCGGAAAGTGATTTTGATGGAAACCAAGCGCTTGATCGGGATCGAAGTAGTGGAAGAGTCTTCCAAACTGGTCGTGGTCAAGGATTTTTTTTCCAGCGAGGGCTTGAGTATCCAGAAGACGATGAAGCGGATGCATTTGATAACCTGCAGCTTGTTTGAAGACCTGCTGGAAGAAAAGGAACTGGAGGCGGTCGTAGAGAGGGATGACGAGGTGGACCGCCTGAGGTTTTTGCTGTTGCGGCAGTTGCATTTGGCGTTGCAAAACCCGGCTGTCTTGAGAAGCTTGGACTTGTCCGCAACCAAGTGCATTGATTACGCCATGATAACCCTTTACGTGGAGCGCGTTGCGGACAAGGTGACGATGATCGCCAAAGCCCTTTCGCGCGAGAAAAACCACGATGCCGCGTTCAAGCCTGTTAAACCGCATTTGGAAAAAGCCTACCGCTTGTACGTCGATGCCGTAAAATCGTTTTTGGACCGCGATTTCAACCTGGCGATGAAAGTGATAAACGCGCGTTCCCCTTTCTACTCGGAAATCGGCGCGGCTAAAAAGGAAACCAGCCCTGTTTCCATGCTGGAGCACACAACGAGCATTCTCGAGCATGCGGTCGAGATTGCCGAGCAGGCTATCAACCAGTCTTAACTACTTTTGCCGTTAATTCCCGCTTGGGGTTCGAGCGAGTTTTTTTATACCCTACGGCAGTGAATAGCACTCATGAGAATAGGGTTCGTAACTTGCTTGACGAACGATTTTGACGCCAAGCCAGTAATGCAGGAATTGGCTTCTTCCGAAGCGGACGTTTCGCTCGAGTTCGAGCAGGCGCCGACGCTTTTGAACGTTCCCGCGGCTTTCAAAAAACTTTTTTCAAACGGGGTAGACGCGTGCGTTGCCTTCGTCCAATCCAGCGCCGAAGAGAGGATGAGCCTGGCGCTGGCGCAGGAAAAGGCTGTTGACGTGGAAAGGGAATTCGGGAAATACTCGCTGATATGCACGGTGCTGGACGAGGAGAAGGAAAAGAATTTCGAGGAGCTGATTGCTGAAAGGCTGAAGGAATGCCTGCAGCTTTTGATGGGCGTACAACCGAAAAAACCAATGGCTTTCGAAACCCCCCTCGACTTTTTCTCGACTCACACGGGTGCGTTGGACATGTTCAGCGCTCCTGCCGCGTCCCAACAGGGTTCGACTTCGACAGGGGGAACTTCGCTGTTTTGATTTTAGAAAAAAGGAGGTTGGTGTGGAATGAAAAAAATCGGATTGTTGTTTTCACTCGTAGTGTTGGCAGGATTGTTGCTGGCCGGTTGCGCTTCACAAGCAACCCCATCTCCTACTCCTTTGCCTAACGTTGTTTCCACTCCCACGCCAGAGCCGACTGTCGAAGCCACTTCAACTCCCGAGCCTACGGTTGAATCCACCCCGGTTCCCGAACAAACCCTGGAAGGATTGAGGGATAACGTGCAAAAGATTCTGGAAGACTCTTACGGCAAGCCCGTTTCTTTCAGTTCCGACCGCGATCCGGCTTCGGGCCTGATCACTTACCTGGCGGGAACCGCGGAAACGACTTACAACTACCAGGTTACCGTCAAGAAAGCAGTTTCAAAACAATGGCCTCCAGCTACGAACGTTGTTCAAATGGAGAGCGAGGGTGGAATAATGAAAAACATCATTTACTCAACGCTAACCTCGCCTTCGAAAATCCAGACTGACGCGCAAATAGAATGCGGTGGATTCTCCTTCCTCATAATCATCTCCTTCGAAGAAAGCTATACCGGCGTCAACCCGACCGGAGACAGGGGTTCGACGCTGACGAAAATGCTCATGGACGCGTGCGGCTGAGAAAAGAAAGAAAAGGCTTTTTAGTTTGCGAGGGGTGATGGAAACCGCATGTTTTCCCTCAACCCGCCCCGAGTCAGGATAGGCCTGCAGGAGCTTTCGCTAGACCATCCTGGGGATTACGCTTTCGTCTCCCACGCGCACTCCGACCACGCGGTCGGGTTGAAGGCTAAAAAACTGGTTGCGAGCGAAGCGACGCTTGATTTGATGAGGGCGAGGAATTACGCCGTTCACGGGACTCTTGAAAGAGAGCCTTACGGAGTGAAATTGTTGAGCGCGGGGCACGTGCTCGGGGCGAAGCAACTCGTGGCGGAAACGGAGGACGGCATGTTCGCTTATACGGGCGATTTCAACACGCGCGATTCGGTTTGCGTTTCCAAAGCCGAAATCCCTTCCTGCGACGTTTTGTACATGGAAGCGACTTTCGGCTCTCCCGAATTCGTTTTTCCGGACCCGGAGGTTGTGGCGCAGGAAATAGCGTCTTGGGCGAAGGAAGAGCAGAAGAAGGGAATCGTGGTTTTGGGCGGTTACGCTTTAGGCAAAGCCCAGGAACTGGTGAAAATACTCAACGACTATGCGGGAATCACGCCTTTGGTGGAAGACCAGATTGGGCGCGTGAATGACGTGTACGTGAACCACGGCGTCAAGCTGGATTTCATCCGCGCTTCTTCCGAAGAGGGCTTGAAGGAATTGGAAAAAAATTTCGTCGCAGTCGTGCCGATGAACAAGGTAAACAACAACTTCGCCTTCCACTTGAGCCGGGCGTATTCCAAGAGGGTTTCGACGGCCATAGCAACCGGCTGGGCGTTGACCGAACGGTTTTCGTCCAAATCTTTTTGCTTGAGCGACCACGCCGATTTTCCTGGGCTGATTGATTTCGTGGAACAAACGGGCGCGAAGAAAATATTCGTGAATTACGGGAATGCGAAAAGATTCGCTAGGGAATTGAGGGCAAAAGGATTGAACGCGCAGGCGTTGGAAGAACAGCAGAAGATGCTGGTCGCTTGGGATTGAATCTCATGCTTTTCGTTTACGTCACCTGCAAAAACTCGAAGGAGGCGGAAAAGATCGGTTTTTCCCTGGTCAAAAAGCGCCTTGCAGCCTGTGCGTTAGTAATTCCCAATGCAAAATCCTTTTTTTACTGGAAGGGAAAAATGGAGAGGACGACCGAAGCGCTTTTGCTGTTGAAGGCGGGTTCAAAAAACAAGGGGAAACTGGAAAAGGAGATAAGGAAAATGCATTCTTACGAGATTCCATGCGTATTGTTTTTCAAGCCGGAGGCTAGCGCGGAGTACGCGGGGTGGGTTGAGCGTGAGTCCAAAGCGAGAGGCGCATGAAAAGTTTGCGGAACGGGTTTCGTCGGAACTCGGAAAGCACCATCCGGACGGGGGGATTCCCGATCTAGCCAAGAATTTCATCCTCAGGAGAAAGCTTGCCCAAGCCCCCGTTCTCGTCAAAGAACTTTCCGGCCATTTGAAAAAGCTCGACGACGAGATACGCGGAAAACAACAGGAGTTGGAATCGAAAATAGATTTTGACTTGTCGCACGCGGTCAAAGGGCGCGAAATTCCTGAAGGCAGCTTCAAAAAACAGTTCGAACTGAGGGACGAAAGGATTGCCAGAGAGAACGAACGCAGGAACTTCGGCCTTTTGCTGGACGCGGTTTCAAAACACGTGGTGCCGAAGTTCAGCCGAAGTGGCAAGAGTCGTTGACGGTCTTGATCCTCCACATTCCGTCCTCGAAAACCAGTTCCGAGACGGAAGCGTTGCCGCACTTGAACAAACGCCATTTTTCAAACGGCAAGCCAAGCAAGTGGCAGAGCATCGTAACGACGACGTTGTGGTGGGTTACTATCACGACCGTCTCCCCTCCGCCGTTCTCTTTCAAAAGCGTTTCGAAAAAAGGCGTTATCCTTTTTCCCAAATCCTCGATGCTCTCACCGCCGTCCGGCTTGGCGTTCGAGTGGAAAAGAAAATCCGATTCAGGCGGCTTGATGGAAACGTACGCGCGGTTTTCCAGCTTTCCGTAATTCCTCTCGCGAATGGCGCTCGAGAAAACAGTCCGCACTACCGGCTTTTTCGCTATTCCGCTTAATTCGAGAGTTTGCCTGGTTCTTCCCAAGTCGCTGCAGTAAACCGCATTCACGCTCTCGTCCTGGAAAACTTTTGAGAGGGATTTCGCCTGTTCCACGCCTTTCTTGGAAAGGGCGCTGTCCGAAGTCCCCTGGATGAGGTCCAGCTCGTTGCCGATAGTCTCCCCGTGCCGGACGAGAAAAATGCGTTTCACCATTTTTTTCTTCACCCTAAAAAAGAAAGTGGGCCTGCCCGGATTTGGACCGGGGACCTTTCGATTATCAGTCGAACGCTCCACCAGACTAAGCTACAGGATGTAGTCGAAGCCAATTTTATTAGAACTAGCGTCAATCCCTACTCGTAGCCCAGTAAATAGCTTTCTGTAACTTAACGTTTTTATATGTTATATCGAACCCGATCTCTTTTGCAAAATCGGGTATTGACTCTCTTTGTACGTAGAACGACAAACCCATCATTTTTGCGCCATCCTTCCTTCTCACGTACTTTGCAGCATAGGATAGCTCCGAGGTTGAGATTTGGAATGTGTCCCTGAGCATTTGCCTCAGCGTTTCCAAATATCTTCTCAGATCGGATGAAAGTTTTTCCTGTTTGTACATGACGATTTTTATTCTCCATCTTTTGGAATCGTTTTCAAAAAATATGGTTCCGTCACAGGAAAAAGAGCTTCGTAAGAATGAGGATTGGATTTCCTTATTGCCTTTCCGTATCCACCCGGGTACTTCGAACTTTTGTGATACTTTTTCTCCGGCCGGACAGCCGCAAAGCGTAAGCACTCTGGCTAGGGCGGCATTGCTAATTATGACCCCGCTGCTTCTGCCGTTGTACCTCTCCCCCCAGCTGGTTATTTTTCCCTCAACGCCAAACAGGGATTTAATTTTTTCGTTGAATGCGGCAAGTTCCGGATAATTGTCGGAAAAAAATCCGATATACTCGTATTTTGTATGCCTGCCCATAGCCCGTGTTTGAATATGCCCGTCCGTTATCAAACCACCAATAATTCCAGCCAGATCTGCCGACTCGAGTACCGGAAACCAATCGTTACATTTCTCAAGCGCCTTCTTAGCAAAACTCGGGTACGCGTAAGTGTTAATGAAATCCTTCTGCGTCACCAATTCCATAACTACCGCAAAAATCTGGAGCTTATAAATTTGATCAGACCCCCTTGCCGGTGGCTAGCTGGGCTCGCAAATATAATATACCGCGATGCTACCATATTTTTGGGGCGTAAACATAGCGCCTATGAAGTTTGTAAAGAAAAAAGGGGGATTAAGATGGGAAAACGATTTTTTACGTCAGAGAGTGTCACCGAAGGTCACCCGGACAATACTGCTGAATGAGTCTATCATTCTTTAGTGTCTAAAATCTGTGACCAGGTCAGCGACGCCATTCTAGACGATTTGATCAGGCAGGACCCGAAGTCTCGCGTTGCAGTGGAAACGCTCACCACGACCGGTTCGGTTTTCGTTGCCGGCGAAGTCACCACTTCGGGTTACGTCGACGTCCAGGGAGTAGTGCGGAATACCCTCAGGGACATCGGCTATACGAATCCCGAGTTCGGCTTGGACTGGAAGGACTGTGGAGTTTGGGTTTCCATCCACGCGCAGAGCAAGAACATCGCCGTTGGAGTCGATTCTTCGAAGGAGAAAGAACAGGGGGCGGGAGACCAGGGAATGATGTTCGGATTTGCGTGCAACGAAACGCCCGAACTGATGCCTATGCCCATCATGCTGGCGCACAAGCTCGCGCGAAGGCTCGCTGAAGTGAGGAAGAAAAAAATTCTGGACTGGGTGAGGCCGGACGGGAAAAGCCAGGTTACGGTTGAGTACGAAAACGGAAAGCCCGTGCGCGTGGATGCGGTCGTAATCGCAGTCCAGCATAACCCCGATATAGCAAACGGACAGCTGGTCGAAGACGTGAAGGAACACGTGATAAAACCCGTTTGCGGGAACCTTGTCGATGAGAACACGAAGTTTTACATCAACGCTACGGGAGTTTTCGAAGTCGGAGGGCCCGAAGCGGATACGGGAGTAACGGGAAGGAAAATAATCGTGGATACTTACGGAGGGTACGCGCGCCATGGAGGCGGCTGTTTTTCCGGCAAAGATCCGAGCAAAGTGGATAGAAGCGGCGCTTACGCGGCTCGTTATATAGCCAAGAACATCGTTGCTTTAGGCTTGGCTGAAAAGTGCGAAGTGCAGCTTGCTTACAGCATCGGCGTTGCGAAACCCGTTTCCCTGTATGTGGACACGTTCGGAACCGGGAAAGTGGCGGACGAAAAGCTTGCTGATGCCGTAGAAAAAGTTTTCCCGCTCAAGCCCGCGGAAATCATAAGCCACTTGAACCTGCTCAGGCCGATTTACAGGAAAACCGCGGCTTACGGGCACTTCGGAAGGGAAGAGCCGGAATTCACGTGGGAAAAGACGGACAAGGTGCACGAGCTTAAGAAACTATTTTAACCGCTCCAGCCGTGATTGACCTTATGGTTTTGGACTTGGCTGCCGCCGTAATGCTCTTGCAGTCTTACGGGCTTGGAGGATTGTTCATCGTCCTATTCCTTTCAGCATCCCTCCTTCCCTTTCCTTCGGAACCCGTTTTGATTCTCGCGCTGAAATTGTGGAGCGTAGAACAGATTCTTCTCGTCACGCTCGTCGCTTCGACGCTTTCCGCTTCCATCAACTACATAGTGGGTTTGAAGGGAATACACGTTTTCCTCGTCCAACGAGACCCGAAAGGCGAGAAGAAAGCCGAAAAGTGGTTTGAAAAATTCGGATGGCCCGTCCTACTGGCAAGCCCTTGGATTCCGTTCATAGGAGACCTCATGCCGATAGTCGCGGGAACATTGGGGATGGACTGGAAAAAGTTTTTGGTGGTAATAATCGCCGCGAGGGCCATAAAGACGGTCGCGGTATTGTGGTTTGGAAGCGTTTTGTTCGGCTTCTTCGGATTTTAGAGCTTGATTTTCAATTTGCCCAGCTTTTCCAACGCTAAAAACACTGCCGTGATTCTCGTCGAATCGGCGAATTTTCCGGCCCTTATCTTTCCCAGCAGTTCCTTCAAACCCAGAATCCTGACTTCTATTTCCTCGCCGTAATCCAGATTTTGTTTTCCTGCCTTTTCGCCGCCCAGCGCCAGGAAGCAAGGGAGCATCAGAGTATCGCCCTGAGAGTTGCCAGCGTATTCCCCGAGGTAAACGAATTTCTTTGCTGCGTAACCCGTTTCCTCCATTAATTCCCTTTTCGCAGCTTTCAACGGCGTTTCCCCCTTGTTTATGTAGCCGCAGGGCAAGTCAACGACGATTTTTCTTATTCCCGGTCGGAAGTATTCTATCGCAACTACCTTTCCTTCCTTCGTAAGGCAAAAAACGCAAACTGCATTCGGCTTTTTCAGCACGAACCAGCTTACCTTCCTTCCCGAACCCATCGTGAATTTCCTTTCAACCACGCTCCACCAGCGCGTTTTGAAACGCGATTTTTCCGAGTGCAGCTTCCATTTTTTTATCGCCATTTTTCACACCGTTTTCAAAACCATTTTTCCAACTGCCCTTGCTTCGAATCGACCGGCTGGTTGAACGCCTTTGCAATCGAATTCTCCACCCTCTCCACGGAAAAATCCCTTTCCTGCATGAACGCTATCATCTTCTCCCTGTCCGGCTTTCCCGTTTTCAATTCTTCCTTCGGGATTTCCTTGTAAGGGGTCTTCAAGAACAATTCCTGAACCGGCTTCCAGTCCATCTCCTTTTTTATCGCGGCCAAAATGCTTTCGAACGTCTTGTGCTCCTTCACGAGCTTCAAAGCCTTTTTCGGCCCTATGCCGTATATCCCCTCGTTGAAGTCCGTCCCGCTCAAAATCCCTATCCAAACCAGCTTTTCCCTGGTTA
>CAYOZI010000023.1:12064-12322 GCA_964408425.1 Microcaldota archaeon | reverse complement strand
CATAAGCCCCCGTGGATCGACAACGTGGGCTTGGTCGTGTGCGACGAAGTGCATTTGATCGGGGATGGAGCGAGGGGTGCGACTTTGGAAATCGTTTTGACGAAAATGCTCCAGCAGCAATGCAGATTGTTGTGTTTGAGCGCTACGATTCCGAACGCGTTGGAAATCGCCGATTGGCTTGAAGCGAGACTCGTCGTCAGCGAATACCGCCCCACGCCTTTGCACTTGGGCGTTTTCGACGGAAAAAAACTGGAACTG
>CAYOZI010000023.1:0-12054 GCA_964408425.1 Microcaldota archaeon | reverse complement strand
TAAGGTTTCGGAGGGGTTCGGGGAATTGATTCAAAAAGCCCTTTCCGAAAAACCCTCCGCCCAAATCCTGGTTTTCGTTTCAACCCGCAGGAACGCTGAATCTTTTGCCAGGGAGTTGATGCCTTTGGCTTTCAAAACCCTGAGCGACGAGGAGAAGGAAGAGTGCGCGTGGCTTTCTGAAAAAGCGCTGAAGGCGTTAGGAACTCCTACCGCCCAATGCAAAATCCTTGCCGAATGCCTGAAAAACGGCATTGCATTCCACCACGCCGGCCTGCCTTCAGCACAGCGGCGGTTGATAGAACGGGGCTTCAAGAAAGACCGGTGCGTCAAGGTAATCGTATGCACTACTACGCTTGCGATGGGAATCGATTATCCCGCTTCGTGGGTGGTAGTGAAGGATTTGAAGAGGTTCAACGGCGCTTTCGCCGAGTTCGTTCCGGCTCTCGAAATCGCCCAAATGACCGGGCGCGCCGGACGCCCGAATTACGATTCGGAAGGAATAGCCGTATTATGCTCCACGCCTTCCGATTCGAAGAGGGTCAGGGAAAAATACCTGTCCGGAATTCTCGAGAGGATACATTCGCAACTATCAAGCGAACCTGTCTTGAGAAGCCACGTTTTGGCTTTAATCGCATCACAGCACGCGAACGACTTCAAAAGCCTTTTCGAATTCTTCCAAAAAACCTTTTTCGCCTTCCAATACTCGGATTTGGAAGAGTTGTATGCATTAGTGGAAAAAGTCGTCTTCCAGCTGAAGGAAATGGATTTCGTAAGGGAAAAAGGAGGGTTTCTATTGGCTACGCCGATAGGAAAAAGGGTTTCGGAATTGTATGTGGATCCGGTAAGCGCCTATTCATTCTCGCAATTCGTCAAGAAAGGAAAGACGAATTACTTCGACTACCTTATGGAATTGAATAATGCGACGGAATCCAGGCCTTTGCTGAACGTCAAGCAGGACGAGGAAATGAAGTTGTGGGACGAACTGTACGCGTGGATTGAAGACGAGGATATGGATAGGTGGGAGAACGACTTCGGCGCAGTGGCGAAATTCAAGAGTGCGAAGGCGTTGAACGCTTGGGTGAACGAGGCGAGCGAAGCGCAGGTAATGCTGGATTTCGACCTGGCACCGGGCTCGCTGCATGCTCGAGCGTTGAACAGCGAGTGGCTTTGTTACGCAATGCAGGAAATTTCTTTCCTGTTGAACCAGGCGACTGCTTACAAAACCTCGAAAATACTCAGAAAACGGATTAAAACAGGGGTTAAGGAAGAGCTGCTCGACTTGTGCAAGATGAAGGGGATAGGGCGGCATAGGGCGAGAAAGCTTTTCGACGCCGGAATAAAGACTTCTGAAGAGCTGAAGGTCAGGCCGAAGGACGAAATCAGGAAAATCCTGAAGGGCGTTTGAGCCATAAAGCCCTTTCAACAAAGCGTTTTAAACTCTTTAGAACCAAAACTATTAGTTTCAAGTTTAACGGAGGATTTAACAAAAATGGGAGCACGCCCGCGTAAGTGGAAGAAGAATGAAGATTTTTCTCTGTGAGAAAACTTTTCCTTTTCGGGCCACATGCGCTGGAAGTGGATTAAGAAGAGAAGAAAACGCTTGAAGAGAAAGCAGAAGCGCAGGGTTGGAGAACTGTAAATCTTTTTTACCGTTCTACGTACCTTCCCCTCTGCTTTATCTCTCGGAAGCGCGCGAAAACCGCGCCCGGGTTTTTCTTTTCCCCAGCGTAAGCCCTGCAAAAAGCCTGGAATTCGCCTGGGGAAACGGTTTTTTCGAACAAAACCAGGTCGGTCGCCAGCTCTTCCGTATCCTGCGAAAACACGGAAAGCCCGAAATCGATTATCTTCACTTTTTTCCCGTCAATGAGGATGTTGCTGGTGGTGAAATCTCCGTGCGCCACTCCAGCCTCGTGCATCCTGGCGAGTTCAATCCCTATTTTCTGCAATAACGGTTTCGTCAATGAAACGTTTTTCGCCTGGACGCCTTTTTCGAAGGAAAACTCGAGTTGCGTGTCCTTCGCGTCGAAAAATTGCGGGGCGTTGATTCCGCGTTCGTTCAGCCTCTGCAAAACCCTTTCTTCCCTACGCGTTCTGCTCTTGCGCAATTTAATGTCTAGCAGCGGATGGCGGTATTTCTTTTCAAGGCGTTTTTTCACTACCTTCGCTTTGCCCTTGATTTTCGAAAGATAGAGGGTTGCTTCAGCCCCCCTGCCGATAGCCTTCATTTTCATTTTCCTTTTTCAGTCGGCCAGTTCAGTGATAACATCCTGCACGCTCAAAGGCCCTTCCCTAACTACTATCGGGTCTCGTCCGCGTAAGTCTATGATCGTGGAAGGCCTTACAGGCGGAAGGTTGCCCGCATCTACAATCAAGTCTATTTTTCCGTCGAACGTTTGCTTCAGCTCGTCAACCCTGTAAATGGGCGTTTTGCCGGAAATGTTTGCGGAAGTTGAAACCAGCGGAACGCCGCATTCTTGGGCGAACAAACGCGGAAAATCCTTGCCCGGAATGCGGAACGCCACTCCCTTTGTAGTCAATTCATCCGGAAGCGAGTGTTTCTTTTGGACGACCAGCGTCAACGGGCCCGGCATGAACGCGTTAACCAATTTTTTGGCCCTGTCGTCCAAAGTGCAGTGTTCTTCGGCCATCCTCAAGTCGCTTACAATCACGGGCAACGGGCGGAACGGATCCCTTCCCTTGACTTCGTATATTTTTTTCACAGCGTCTTTGTTGGTCGCGTCGCATCCTATCCCGTAAGAAGTTTCCGTAGGGTAAGCGACAAGCCCTCCTTTTTTCACTATGGCGACGCACTGGTCGATGAGCTTCGCCATTTTCTCCATGTCGTGCTCGAGTTTGATCACTTTCGTCTGCATTTTTTTCCCCACCCTCTTCTAGTGCAAGCTGAACGCTCTTTGAAAACAACCGAGCCTCCCTTAAAACACTGTTTTGCCGGCTAATTTAAAACCTTCTGTTTTTGTTTGTCATTTCCAAGCGAGCGTCTGCAGTTCAACCCTCATCTTCTGGATGAGCTGCAAGCCTTTTGGGATCGCAACCCCGCTTTCCATCATTTTAGCCCCTACGAAGCTTATCATCGCCCCGTTGTCGACGTTCGTCCTGTCGCTCGCAGCCCCGAATTTCACGTTATTCTCGCTAGTCATGGTGTCGAGCATAAGCTTCAAGCGAGTGTTGCAAGCTACTCCGCCGCATACGAGCAATTCTTTCTTCTGTGAATGGAGCAGAGCCCTTTCGGCAGCTTCGGTTAAAATCGCGAAAACCGTTTCCTGCACTGAAAAACAAGCGTCTTCCAACCGCACTTTCCCTTCATCCACCTTGGGCTTGTAATTGCGCAAGCAGTGCGTTTGCAAACCCGTAAAGCTGACGTTCATTCCTTTGATCGTATAAGGCATGTCCAACAGCGTTTCTCCCTTTTCCGCGCAATGCATTACTTCAATCGCGTTGTTCAGCCCGAAGTCTCTGGCGAAAACGTCGAGAAAATTCCCCACTCCTATATCCAAAGTCTCTCCCAACACCCTGTAATGCTCTTTTTCCCGGACGAGAATCTGCGTGTTTCCGCCCGAAACGTAAAGCACTAGCGGGTCTTTGAATCCGTTTTCCCAACGCCCGATTTCGCAATGCGCGACAGCGTGGTTGACGGGCAACAACGGTTTTCCCAAAAACTCCGACAACGCCTTTGCCCCGACGAACCCTATTCTCAGAGAATGGCCCATTCCCGGGCCTTGGGAAAAGGCTATTCCGTCCAACTCTTCAAGCGAAACCCGCCCTTCTTTCAAAGCTTTTTCAATCGTTTTCTTGAAAACTTTCGAGTGATGCTCTGCGAGAAGCCTCGGGACAAATCCTTTCTTCGTGTGCGGCACCTTGTCCAAAGCGTTGGCGATTATTTCCTCCTTTCCCTTTTCTATCCTCGTTATCCCTACTCCCAGCGTGTGCGCCGTGGATTCAATGCCGAGAACCAAAACCATTTTCTTGCCCCCTAGAGACTCAAAACAATGCTTATGGAAAACAAGTTGTATAGCGCATGAGCCAAAACCAGAGAATAAATGTTGCCCTTTTGCTTAAACCGCAATCCGAATACTACGGCAACGCTGAACGCGGCGAGGATTTCCGAAAGGCTTCCGTAACCGAGATGAAAGAGCGCGAACAAGGCGCTTTGCAGCGTGATGCCGATTCTTTTCTGCATATAGCCGCGAAACAGCAGCTCTTCTCCAAGCGGCCCTATAGTTACGGCCAATAGGAGGGTGAACGCGCTTTGCGCGAGGATAACGTCCGCCACCACCGCATTGTCCAAAAGCCCGAATTCCCTCAGTGCTATCCCTTCTGCCAGAAGAACGAGGAACACTAGGGCGAAGAGCTTGATGGATTCGGAAACGGTTTCCTTGAGCGAAGGGAAGGGCTTGAGGCTCAATGCTTTCCAAAAATTCTTTTTCCCCCTAACTCCTTCAAAAGCGAGGAGGATGAACGGAGCGGCGATGATTGCCAGGCTTAACGCTATCGCCTTGAAGTTGATCGCTAGCACGGAAAACATTTCAAAAAGAGTTGCGGTAACGGGGTTAAAATTACTTTTTTTCCATGTACCCGCACTTTCCGCATGAAACGCGGTCCTTGTGGTCGGCCAGCCTGACGCCGGGCCCGCACTTGGGACAGTATTTGCCGGCTTTGTAGGCCTTAGTCTGCCTTTCTTTCTTTGCCTTTTCCTTTCCTGCCATTTTTCTCAAGCTCCTTCTTTCTTCGCTTTAGGCTGTCCGCGGGTGAAACGCCATTGAGGCTCGAACTTGACCGCCTCTTCCTTGGAATGGTAGATTCTGGCTTTTACGCTGACGAAGTTCCTTCCGAACTTCTGGTCGATCTTTTCAATCACGATTTCGCCGGAATACTTCTTCTTCAGCTCTTCCAAAACCTCTTTCCTTGAAACCGTGCCGTTCTTGGAGTCGAGCGTAACCTCTATTTCCTTGCGGTTGTAAAGCTTGTTTTCATTCTCTTCGTTCACCTGCATTTTCTTCTCCTCTTTTCTACTTTATTTTCAAAGCGTATTTTCCGGGCGTTGTGGCGCCTATTTCCGTCGAGACTTCCGAGCCTTCGGGCTTCAAAATGATTATGTAACCTTCGAACGTTTTGGTGAGGTTGGTTTCCTGGCAGACCGGGCATATTGCGCCATCAACGATTCTCCTGCATTTCCTGCAAGCTTTTTCCAAACCCATTTTTTACACCTTAACGCCTGTTGGTCTTGGCTCCTCTTCCCTTTCTTCCTTCCCGTACCCCTTCTTTCTTCTCTCCGCCAAGCCCTTCGGGCCTGCTTGTCAACGCAATCTTGCTGCTTGCAATCGTGTCCTTCAAGCTCACGGTTGCTATTTTGGCTCTCAGCTTGTCGCCTTTCTTCACGGTTTTCTTGGTTTCCTTTCCGGACAGCCAGCCGTTTCTCTTGTCGAAACTGAAAAAGTCGTTGGCGATTTGAGAAACGTGGATCAAACCGTCGATCGGGCCTATCCTCACGAAAGCCCCGAACTCAACGATTTCGGAAACCTCTCCGTCAACCACTTCGTTGACTTGAGGCTGGAACACCAAAGCTTCAAACTCGACGTCAAAAAACGCCGCCCCGTCGCCCTGCAATACCCTTCCGGTGCTCTTGATCTTGGCGTTATGCAAACTTACGATTACGCCTAATTCCTTATCCACCGTTCGTTCCATCTGTTCCCTGAGTATTTGCAGCGCCGCGTCGTTCAGCTTCATTCCGAACAAGCTGGGCGGTACCCTGACGGTCTTCTCGATGGTTATGAGTTTATACAAAAAACCACCCTTTAAAGCAAATTTTGATTCCGGCTGAAAAAAACGATTTTTACAAAACCAGCTGGCCGTTTTTCAAGGAAATAATTTGAACTCCCGCCTTTTTTAACCTTTTTTTAAGCTCGAAATCGATTGTCGCCACAACCCCGTTTTCCTTCCTCCCCCACGCCAAAACCAGGTCGTCCGCCTTGCCGACGCCCCCCACGATTTGAACCCCGTTTTTTTCCAGCGTTTTTTCAACGGTTTTGAACGAAGAAGGGCGTTTGGCCTTGAGCTCATCGAGACTCTGCTTCAAAACGAAGAACTTCGCGTCGAGAAACTCGTCTTTCGCAAGGGAAAAAAAGTCGGTTTTAGATAGCAAAACGTTCGTGTCTACGAGAATCTTCATTTTTTCCGCCTTTTCAAACTCGAGTTTTCGAACAAATGCACGAGGCGTTCTTCCAAGTCGGGATCGTGCTTGTGCCAGAACACGTCGTTCAGCCCCATTACCGCCCCTATGCTTTCACTGTGGTCTTTGCTGTGGCGCCCTTGGGAAATCATCACTCCTACCTTGGTTTGCTTCAAGTCTCCGGAATCAAGCAGGTCGTTGGTAAGCATTACAGTCTTGCTCAAGTCGAAACCAAGGCGTTTGACTTCAGCCCATTTGGTGGAAACCGGAATCGTTTTTTGTTTCCCGCCCAGATTCAACCTAAAGTTTCCGCCGGAAAGACCGATTATCTTGCTGACGCCGGTAATACGTTTTCCTTCAGACTCGTGCTCTGCTCCTACGACGTGGTCGACGATCAGCCCGTGCTTTTCCGCCAGTACGTCAGCCAGTTTTTCGCCGAACAGCTTGAAGCCGCGCGTGGCGAAAATTACCTTAATCCCGTTGTTTTGGGCTCGCACCAGAGCGTTCACTATCGCGGGGTTGGTTTTCCTTTCGAAGTAAAGCGCAGCTTGCGTCACGTGCATTTCGTTCAAACCTGATTGGATTGCGTTTTGCAGGATGGCGTACATGGCGTCGTTGGGCGTTGTCTTTCCGGAAAGAAATTTTCTCGCTTCCGATTGGACTATCTTGCTGTTTCCTGAAGTGACTTCGTTCAAGCGAGCCATGTGGTTGCCGTCGTAAAGCAAGCCGTCCAAGTCCACTACTACGGCTTTTACCGGACCAAAACTCGTTTTCACTCCGGTGTTGCGGGAAATTCGCCTTACTGCAAACAAAGCGGAATCCCTGACCCAACCGATCAAAGGCATTTTTTTCCTACCCTCGTTTTTAATGCGGGCTCGGCGGGATTTGGACCCACGACCTCCTGGTTAAAAGCCAGGCGCTCTAGCCAAGCTGAGCTACGAGCCCATTACTATTACATTACGCCTTCGTGGTCACACCTACCATTTTAATACAACCTTCTGTTCATGCTACATCTTTTCACGGTTTCTTTTATCCTTTTTTCCTTAGTTTCAGGACGTCTGGCTGTTGCGACCCACCATATGTAGAGTTTCCTTGCAGTTGGTGGGAAGTTCTGGAAATTCTGCCAGGATTTATTGTTAGCCATCAGAGCATTTTTCATGTCGCTGGGAGGTTTGAGGTTTTCCGCTGCAATGAGCGCACGTTGGTTACTTCCAGTACGCCCGAATGCCTCCAATCCTGCTTGTTTCATCTTCCCTGCCTTCATCATTTTCCTTACGCGCATTTTGTTAAGTTTGGACCAGACGCTTGTCTTTTTGCGTGGCGTGAAACGCTGCGCGAATTTTTCACCGTCTATTTTCTTTACGGTCGAGTCTATCCAACCGAAGCAGATCGCCTCTTCAACAGCATCATCATAGCTTATTCGGGGCTTTCCAGAACTTTTCTTGTAATAGATAAGCCAAATTTCTTTCTTGCGTTTGTGATTCTTCTCCAGCCACGCTCGCCAATCGTCCCTCCTTGTCATATAAAGAGTTTCTCTCATTCACAACACAATTCCATTACATGCGTAATTAACCTAACTCGCCAACACAACAAGAAGACGAGCCCTTTGAAACAAAAAGAATTTGGTTGTACCGCGGTTTTAATCCTTTATTCAAACGTCTTTCAAAACCGCGAGGACGTCCTTCAAAACCTTTTCAGGATTCTGCTCCCCGTCCACTTCCAAAATCAAATCCTTCGTTCGGTAATAATCTATCAAAGGAGCGGTTTGATTTTCGTAAACTTCCATTCTTTTTTTCATTACTTCCGGCTTGTCGTCCTCCCTTACTCCCAATCTCCCGCCGCACTTTTCGCAAACGCCTTGCCTGAAATCAGCGGGATACACGCTTCCGCACTGTATGCATACCCTCCTTCCTGAAAGCCTTCTCACGACTTCCTTTTGCGAAACCACAAGAAGCAAAACCGCGTCCAATTCCAAGTTCAAGTCGGACAGCATCGAGTCGAAAGCGATTGCCTGGGTTACGGTGCGGGGGAAACCGTCGAGAACGAATCCCTCCTCGCAGTCCTCCCTCTCCAGCCTTTTCTTCAGGATCTCGACCATCATTTCGTCGGGAATGAGTTTGCCTGAATTCACTATGGGCGAAATTTTCCTGCCCAATTCCGTTCCGTCGCCCATCTCCATTCTGAGAATGTCGCCAGTGCTCAAGTGGGGAATGCCTTTCGCATCCGCAAGCTTTGTTCCCAGCGTTCCCTTTCCGCTTCCGGGAGGCCCGAGCAAAACCAACCTCATTCCTAACCCCTCAAGCTATTTTCGCGGTTCCGTACAATCTCCATCGGTTTTCAGCCCTTCTCATGACCGCGATTTTGTCGTTTTCATCGAAGCAAATGGGCTTTTTCAAAAGTATTTTCACTCCCTTCTTCTTCTGCTCGACGACGAAACCAACTGTGGTGGCAGTTCCAACCCCCAAAACCAGTGGCTCGTTCGGCTTGAACGATTCGGGAAACTTTTGCAGCAACCGTTCCATGGGCGTTATATGAACATTAAGTTCGGAATAAACTTGGGGGAGGTTTTCCTTCTTTCCCAAAACGCTTCCAACCAATGAATCTGAACGCGTGAGCGAAGGGTCGAGCTGCGTTCCTATTGCTATCAACCCTCCGGGCCTGGCTTCTTCCAGCTTTTCCTTTTCTGCAAACAACGCAACAATTTTCGTGGACAGCGGCTGGTAGTATTCCTTGTTTTTCTTCATCCTCAGCGCACCGGGCAAAATCTCTATCTCATCGCCGACGCGCAATACCCCCTGCACTATGCTTCCGCCCAAAACGCCTCCCTTCAAACCTTCGATTGCAGCGCCCGGCTTGTTCACGTCAAAGCTTCTAGCAACGAAAAGCTTTCCGCGCGAATCCTGCTTTTCCCGTTTCGGAGTGGGAATGTTTTCCTCGATAGCCTGGATCAACGCATCCAAATTCCCTTTCACGTTCGCAACCGAGGGGATGATCGGCGCGTTTTCGAAACGCGTTCCCTTCAAGAACGCCTTGATTTGGTTGTAATGTTCGATAACTTTTTCCTTTGCAACCAAGTCGACCTTGTTTTGCACGACGATTATTTTTTCGATTCCCGACGCTTCGAGAATCATCAAATGCTCGACAGTCTGCGGTTGCGGGCATTCTTCGTTAGCGGCAATCACGAACAGCGTTCCGTCCATGATGCTTGAAGCCGCAATCACAGTAGCCATGAGCGTTTCGTGGCCCGGAGAATCGAGGAAAGAAACCTTGCGCAATTCATCGGTTTGCCCTCCGCACTGCCCGCACTTCTTTTCGACCGTATAGCATTGCGGCGTCGGGCATGAAGGGCACTTCCTGAATACTGATTCGGCATATCCCAGCTTGATTGTAATTCCCCTCTTGAGTTCTTCAGAGTGGGTGTCGGGGAATTTTCCGGTCAGAGCCTGGACTAGCGTGGATTTACCGTGGTCCACGTGACCGACTGTTCCAATGTTCAATTCAGCTTGAGCCATACGCTCGCATCCCACCGTGTCCTAAAAAGCAGGTTAGAAAATTTGGTTTGAAGCCTCTTTTCAACCTTCGCCCTTCAGCCTTTTTTCCACGAAACCCTTGTCCAAAGCGTTCAGGAAAGGCATGAGCCTAGGGCCTTTGTCCTTGGAAATGAATATCTTGTAAGCGCTTTTGAAAAACTCTTGCACGGAAATCCCGTTATTTTCGCAAACAACGCGTATTTTCTCTCCCTGCTCTTTTTCATTCAAGCCCAAAAACCCGGCGAATTCCGACAACGCACCTTTCGCGCCTTCCGAAACCCCGTTCCAATCCGGTTTTTTGGAAATCGTTATTCTCGCCTCGTCTCCGGCAAACTTTTCCAGCCACAATCTCGCGTATTCCGCCCTCTGCTTCAACTCTTTCTTTTCCTCCTCGGTCAAAGCCCTTCCCTTGTATTTTTCCATTGCCTTGTGTAAATCCACTACCGGCAATTGAACGAGAAAAGAGACGAAGGAAAACGGGGCGCGGAAATGGTCTTTCGGCTTTCCGTGCAGCTGGCTTAACGCGAATATTCTGGGAACATCCGGATCCCTAACCTCGTCCCTTCCGAAATACACTCCTGCAAACTTGTCCCAATCGTCGTACAACCTCGGAATCGTCTCACCTTCCGGGTTGAAGTCGATGGCAGTTCTCGGTTTGTAACGCGTGAACAAAAATCTGAGCAATTCGGAAGGCACGGAGTCGCTCACGCCCTTCGCGCTCACGCCTATCCCTTTCGAGGAAGACATTTTCTTTCCGCCCAAAAGGAAAAACTCGTAAGGGAAGTTGTACGGATTCGGATAGCCGAAAACCTCTTCAGTAACCCTGCTCGCCACTTCCCTCGACCCTCCGGCCGCATAATGGTCTTTCCCCGCGCCTTCCACCGTAACTTCGTAAAGGGAAAATTGCGCCGCCCATTCCACCTTCCAGGTTAATTTCGCGTTCCCGTCGAACGGGCTTATTCGGGATTCGAAATTGCATCCGTCCGCGTATTTCGCCCCGGCGCATTTGTACGCCACGGTCTTCCCGTCGAAATCGGTAACGTGCGTGGTTCCAATCTTCCCGCACTTTTCGCAAACCACGTTTATCGGCAGCCACCCTTCGCTTTTCTTCGCCCCGCTTACGCGCACGTTTATCTCGCGGATTTTCTCGGCGTTCTCCAACGCTTTCCTTACTAATTCGTTCATCTTGCCTTTCTTGTAAGCTTCGCTCGCCCAGACGATTTTAGGATTACAGCCGAGTTTTTCGAAAACCCCCTTGAATTCGAGCGCGTAATATTCCGCCAGCGAATCGAATCCTTTTTCGGGGGAGGGGATGTTGCATAACGGCTCGCCCATGTGTTTTTTGAAAGAGGCGGGCAATTCGGGCGGAAACCCGTCCATCGGGTCGAAATCGTCGAAACGATAAACGTACTCGCTATTCTGACCGGAGTCGAGGATGGACTTGTTGATTAAATCGTGGATAACCACTCCTCGCAACGAGCCGACGTGAATCCTTCCTGAAGGCGTTTTCGCGTCGCCGACAACGTGCTTTTCTTTGAACGGCTTCGCCTCGCGCGCAATCTGGTCCGCCCAGAACATGCTTTCTTTTTCAGTCATTTCCTTCACTCACGGCTGTATCCACTCTATCTCGTAGTATTCGAACTTGCTCTTCGGCAATTCGATTCTCTTTATCCTGTAATACGTGATGCTCGTTTCCCTGTCGCAGATGGCGAGAATCAAGTCGAGTCCCAATTGCTTGGCGCGTTCGATAGCCCTCGCCAATTCCGCGCCGCCGATCTCCTCTTCCTCGCTCAACGCCATCATCACGAACTGCGGCTTTCCGTCCTTCGGGTTTTCTATCAGCCCGTTCTTCCCGCGGTGATATAACAAAAAGTCCAGTTCTTCTTTCTCGACTTTCTTTTCGCCCGGAATGGCGAGAATGAACGTTTTGCGGACTCCGTGGGCTACTCGGATGGCCCGGCTCCATTCGCTTATCAACATTTTCGTTTCCCGCGGGAAAACGTGGATGACGTGCTTGGAATGGATCCATTCGCCTTCCTCCCTTCCGGGAATAGCGCCGGGAAAATACAGCCTGAAGTGCGTTCCGAACTTGAAGCCCGTTTTTACTACAAAACCTCTCATCCGGAAATCTTCGTAGACGTTGTATAATGCAAGGAAGTCGCTCCTCCTTTGCTGGGCTTCCTGGATAATGCGCTTTTCCTGGACGTTGCATTTGAGGGAAGCGTGCTTCATCAAAAACAGGGTTTCGTACGCGTCGAGCTTCAAAAGCCTCCCGTGTTTCTTGGCTTTGTACGTGCCCCACTGCCCGAACCAGTAGTTGTCGAAAAGAATCTTGTC
>CAYOZI010000022.1:0-12767 GCA_964408425.1 Microcaldota archaeon | reverse complement strand
TTGAGATTACTGTCCCGTCGGGAGAAAGCTCCGGCGGAAAATCATCCGAAGTGGTGTTCACCGCCACGCAATCTTGAAAACCGCGCGCCAAACCTTTTTTAAAACGCAGCGAGTAGGCAGTTCATGGAATTTCGTTCGAAACAGGTTTTTGCCGCAGTGCTGTTAGCGGTCACTTTTTCTTCAATGGTTTCGGCTATAGGCGTAAGGCCTTCACGCTTGGTTTACCCGTTCGAGGAAGCCAGGGAGTATTCCATCGGATATGCCATAGTAAACAGGGATGTGGAGCAGTCTAGGGTGGGAATTTATTTCTGCGGGCCCTTGTGGAAGAACATGCGCGTTACGGGAAACGACTCGATCGTTTTTGCGGGGGAGAGTTGCGGTGACGTGCAGGCAAACCTGTTGAAGATGGTTAACGACGGCGATCTTACTCTTGAACAGGCTGGCACTCTCGTCAAAGCGCAGGGTGAAAAGCCCGTTACTCTTTCCATCAAGCTTCCTTCCAGAAGCGGGTATAGCCCGGGCATAGTGGACAACAGGATCGGCTTCATACAGCTTCCTTTAGAGCTTCCGGAAGGGGGCGTGATTAGCGGGGGAATCGCGGCGGTGGAAGGGCAATTGTGGTTTAAAGTGCCGTACCCTGGAAAGTTTTTGACGCTGGACGCGAATGCCGAAGGGGCGCCTTTGGGTGAAAAGGCGAGGTTTAAGGCGATAATAACGAACGACGGGAGCGAAGCGGTTTCCGACGCTAGGGTTTCGATAGACATTTTCAGCCCGGACGGGGTAAGGATAACCACGATAGAACTTCCGCCCAAGGAAGTGAAGCTCACGGAAAACGTGGAAATACCCGCGTCTTGGGATACGGACGGGCAGGAGCTCGGAGCGTACAAAGCTTCGTTCAGGCTTGTTTATGCGGACAAGATAACCACGGTGGAAAAGAACTTTCAAATCGGCGGGTTGGAAATAAGCATCGTGGGGATAACGGCGAAAGCCGTTTTGAAAAACAGCATTGCGAAGATTCTCATCGAAGTGCAAAGCAAGTGGGGGAACAAGATCAAGGACGTTTACGCGGTTGTAGGCATTTACAACAAGCTTGGAAACAAGGTCGGCGAGAGCAAGACCAGCCTCGTGGATTTGCGGCCTTACTCCAAAGAAGTTTTGCAGGCGTTTTGGGAAACCGGCGAAAGCGAGTTGGGCGACTACAAGCTGAACGCAACCGTGTTTTTCGAAGGCAAAACCGCGAGTGCGGAGGGAACGGTGAGCGTGGTCGAGCAAGTGCCGGGTTTCGAAGTGAAGATGGAGTACGTTCTTCTCGCCGCGGTAATACTCGCTTTGGCTTTGGCGGCGTGGTTTTTCAGGAACCGAATCAGGGTTCGCGTAAGTTGAAGCGAACCGCGAACCGTTTGCACGTGGTCTGCGCATGGAAAAAAAATTCTTGGCAACCGCCATTTTGATTGCCGTTGCGGCAGTGCTTTTCTTTGCAGGGCTTGACCTCGACAAGCAGAAAACCGTTTTTCCCATTCACGTGAAGGTGGAAAAGGGGGTTGCGGGGTTCAACGTCACGGACAAGCTTGAATTCGGCTCCATCCCTCCGGGAAGCTCGGGAAAGAAAACCATTCTCGTCAACAACACTTTCCCGCATCCGCGCAACATTTATTTCGCGGCTGAAGGGCAAATCGCAAAATGGGTTTCGGTTTCAAACAATTCCTTTCCCCTAGGGTACGGGGAGGAGGCCGACATAGACGTTTTCCTGGCCGTTCCTCCGGATACGGAGAGCGGGGATTACTACGGAACGCTGGTTTTGTACTACCGGTAAGAGGGAAAAAAATTCAGATTTTGGAATAGAGTTTTTCATATCCTTTCGCCGTTTCGTCCCAAGTGAATTTCTTTAAAACCGTTTTCCTTCCTTCCACGCCCATTTTCCCGGCTTCCGAAGGGTTTTGCAGGAGGAAGATTATTTTTTCCGCAATGGCGCGCGAGTTGCGCGTCGGAACCAAAAAGCCGGTTTTCCCGTTCTCCACTATTTCCGGAATCCCGCCCACGTCCGTCCCCACGACCGGCTTTCCGCTTGACAAAGCCTCGACGAAAACTATTCCGAAAGGCTCCCATAACGACGGGAGTGAAAAGCAATCGGCTGCAGCGTACAGCGCGGCGAGGTTTTTTTCGGAAAACCGTTCCGTCAAAAACGAGATTTTATCGGAAAAATGCATTTGCTCGGCTTTCTTTTTCAAGTGCTCCAAGCGCGGGCCCCTTCCCAAAAGGATGAAGTGCGCTTCCTTTTCTTCAGCAAGGATTTCCGGAATAGCATCAAACAGGAAGTCCAGCCCTTTCTGTTCCACAAGGCGGGATACTGTCAAGACTATTTTCTTGCCCTCCAGCCCCAAATCCTTTTTCAACGCTTCCGCTTCCGCGTCGTTCTTTCCGGGCTCGAACAAATGCGGTTCAACGCCGTTGTAAATCACGGTTTTCCTTCCCTTGAATTCCGGAGGAACGGTAATGTCAAGCGTGTTTTTGCTCACGCCAGCAATCAAATCGCAGTTGTACATTATCTTCCTCCCCACCGCATCGTCGTAAAAACCGCCAGCCAAGTCAGTGGGAATATCTATGCCTTGGGGGCGCGCGTTGTGAAGAGTAAGCGCCAAAGGCTTTTTGAAAATCTTTTTCGCGATGAAAACGTCCGTCAGCCCGTAAACGAACCGGTTGTGAATGTGAATCACGTCAGCCTTTTTCGCTTCTGCAGCCAAATCCGGCCACGGGAACAACAGCAAAGGAACCGGAGGAGGCAAAGGATGGGGCAGGGAATACAACACCGCAGCCGGCATTCGGACTATATGCACCCCTTCGAAATCCTCGCGGCGAGCGGTGTGCTGGAGCATTGCCGTCAAAACCGTAACGTCGTGCTTTTTCGCCAGGCGGGTGCATACTTCCAGCAAGTGTTTTTCAGTCCCCCCGGCGTAAGGGTAGTAAAACGGGTTTAGCATGAGAACTCGCATTTTCGACCAGCCCACTAATAAAACTCGTTTCAAGGCTTTAAAGGGTTTTTTCAAGAAGTAAAAATCAAACGGTAAACTCCTGCCCGATCGCTGGAGCTACGGCGTCGAAACCCTCGTTCTCCCTCAAATCCTTCGCAAACCCCTCGCAATCGTCCCCGTGGACGCAATAGATTTTCTCCGGATTCAATTTTTTTATTGCATCCCTCAATTCCTTCGCCCCGCTGTGCGCGCTGAAGTCGAAAGACTCCACGGGAAGCGTTATTCTCTGCTTTCTTCCGTCGATGAACAAATCCCTCCCTTCCGCCAAAGCCCTGCCGTTCGTACCGGGCACTTGGAAACCGGTCAGGAAAACCTTTCCCTTGCCGGTTTTTTCAAGAACCCGCAGGTAACTCAAAACCGGGCCCCCGTCGCAATTGTGAACTATCAAACCTTCGGCTACGTAATTGGACGTAGCGGGCACGGTGAGATCGAACACTTTGTCGGTATTGCTTTTAACCGCGGTTTTACCAAGGATTTTATTGAAAACCAATTCCGAATCCAGCAAACGCGTCATTTTTCCTGCGAGTTTCAGGGCTTTCGGATTTTCAAGCTTGGACAGTTCCGCGGCTATGCCCTTCAACAGGTTTTTGGTACACCGTTTTTCATTTGAAGAATACAACTCGAACTTGAGTCCGAAAACTTGGGGAATCCGGCGGGTGCCTAGGGCGTTTTTAATCAAAACGTAAACATCCTTGCGTTTCAACGGGAAAATGTCGGCGTGACTGTAGCCGCCGCCAACGGTCTTCAAGAGGATTTTTAATTTGCCTTCCTTGGCTTTGCTGCCGAACCCTATTTTTTCTTTGAAAACAAGCAATTCGTCGGGTTTGTTTATCCGGATGTTGTACCAACGGTAAGTCTTTTTGCCCGCGCGCTTGAAAACAGGCCTTTTTTCAGCTCGAATTCCAAACCTCAGCAGCAGTAATTGGACTACACTTGCAAGGTGCGGGCTGGAAGAGGAAAGCGAAACAGACCGGTTTGAAGACAGGCTAACGGTTCCTTCCGCATCAAACAACCCCCGAAGGAAGGCCGCAACGCTTTCACCGCTTGATTTTTGAATAAACTCCGGAATCTTTCTATTGGGAGACTTCTCGCCTTCCAAGCTCTTCAAAAACTTCGCGACCAAGGAAGAGTATACCAACAACCGGTTCCTATCGCCCGTTGTTATCACGCCAGCCACTCCGAAAACCCTCTTTACCAAACTACCGTAAAACTTCAGGTTTTCAACGTCCTTGTCGGTAACGCAAACGATCTTATCCTGTTTCACATGCCCGTCGCCTATGAAATAACCGAGAAACTGGCTGAACGCGGGGTTTACCTTGCGTGGAATCGTGGCTTTTTTTGTTATGCTTGACAAACGCGGCAAAATCCAGCTGATATTCTGGTCTGTGCCTTTGAATGAAAGGCGCTTGACAGCAGCAACGTAATCCCCAACCTTCAAGTCGCTCGCATGCTTCCACCCGACCTCAAAACCGTCCAGCACCATAAACTCGTGATTGGAAGTGCAGGTAATTGAAGAAGTGCTAGTTCGGACTTCCAATAGTTCTCCAGGCGAAGGATTGGCAACCCGGCGCGAAACACCTTGCGGAACCACGTTACGGCCGGTCAGAGAATAAACGTCGGAATCCACGTCCTTAATCTTCCGGCAAACCCCGTCAGCTTGCTGAACGAACGTGTCAGGATGCAAGCACATTCCGGCCGTCGTTATGACAACTCCCGGCTTTTCGCAAACCCTCCTCCGGGCGGCGGAATTCTCCACGAAAAACGTTTTGGAAAGCGATTCCTCGAGAAAATCGTAGTTCGCAACGTACGAAGGGTAGTCGTGCAGGATTTCCGAAATCTTTTTCCCCATCCCGTCGAGGAAAACCTTGTTCTTGCCTTTCAAAAGCGAATGCAACACCAAAAGCAGTTCCTGCGTCCTCCCCACGGCGAAGGCCGGAATAAGCGCCGTGCAATCGTCTTCAATGCACGCGGTTACGCTTTCAACGAATTTTTTCTCCAGTTCTTTTCTTTCCGTATGCTCCCGGAAGGCGTAAGTGCTTTCTATCACGAGCGCGTCGATCTTTTCCTTAGGCAATTTTGCTTTCCCCAAAAGCTTCGTGTCGGCGTAATTGAAGTCGCCAGTGTAAAAAATCCTTTTTTTCTTTCCGTTCGTCTTCGACTCGAACAGCACGCCCGCGCTGCCGGGAATATGCCCCGCGTCGTAAAGCTCGAATTTGGAAGAGTCGAAAAACTCGTAGGGCGCGTTGTATGGAAGGGGAGTGAATTTCTTGTGCAGTTTCGCGACGTCCGAGTGCTTGTAAGGCAGCTGGTGTCCCTTCAACTGCGCGATTTTTTCCGAGTCTTCAAGCAAAAGCGTGGTTATGGGAACGGTCGGGAAAGTGCAGAAGGTGGGGATGTAACGGTGCTTGTACAAAATAGGAAGGCTTCCCGAATGGTCTAAATGCGAATGCGTGAGAATGCAAGCGTCGAAATCCAAGTGCTCCAACGCCGGCGGCTCGTTGTGGTCGTGGACTTTCATCCCGCAGTCTAACGCCACCCTCAATTTGTCGGTTTCCACTGCAACGCAGCTTTTACCCACTTCCCTGCAAGCGCCGAGAAAACGCAGTTCCAAAAAACCAATCTCCGGAATTCGAGGTCAAAACCGCTTTCCATTAGCGCGCCAATTCTTTAAACCCTTTTCCCGCCTTCACGGGGCTGGGTTTTTAATTGAAAAAGGATTGATGTAAAGCATGCTGCTGGGTTTTCAAGCGACGGAAGTCCTTCTGGAAAAGCACGGGATTGCGCTTGCCAAAGGCGCGTTTTGCTTAAGCGCGGCCCAAGTGATGGAAAAAAGCAAAGCCCTTCCGAAACCCTGGGTTTTGAAAGTAGTGGGGGAAAACGTCTTCCACAAGACGGAAAAAAAACTCATTGCGCTGGATTTGCACGATTTCGAACACCTTTATCACGCTTCCCGCCGCCTCGAGCAAAACGCGTCGGACGCCGGGCTCAAAAAAGGAAAGTGGGGTTTCCTGCTGCAAAGCGAGTTGAAGGGGGTGGAGTTCATCGTGGGCGGGAAGGAAGACGCGGTTTTCGGGAAAACCGTCTTGTTCGGAAGCGGGGGGGTTGCGGTTGAATTGTTCAAAGATTTTTCCACTCGTGTCTGCCCCATTTCGAAGAACGACGCGCTTGAAATGATTCGCGAAACGAAAGCCAGCGCTTATTTCACCAGCGAAGGTTTCCGCGGAAGGAAGACGAACGAAGGGAAAATCGTGGATTTGCTGTTGAAAACATCCTCCCTCCTGGAAAAGGAGGAAAAGATCAAGGAACTGGATTTCAACCCGGTGATTGCGGATTCCCAGAATGCGTTCGTCGTCGACGCGAAAATAACGGTTTGAAGAAAAACAAGAAAAAAATAGAGGAAGGGAAAAACGATGAGAAAAATCAGCGTTGGTTTTTTCGACACGAGCCCGGACGCGGAAAAATACTTTCGAAAGCACTTGAAGGGATTGAAGCTCAGGTTTTGCGGCGAGTTGAACGGGGAAAACGCGCTGAAAGCGAAGGATTGCGGAGTGATTTCGTGTTTCGTCCACGAGAAGATCGATTCGAAAATCCTGCGAAAAATGCCGAAACTGAAGCTAATAGCCACGCGCTCGACGGGAATAGACCACATCGACTTGAACGACTGCAGGAGGCAGGGCGTGTGCGTCGCCAACGTCCCGTCTTACGGAGAGAATACGGTTGCGGAACATACGTTCGCCCTCATTCTCGCTTTGTCGAGGAAAATCATTGAAACAAAAGAAAGGGTGGAAAAGGGGGATTTCAGCGGGGAAGGGCTTACGGGATGGGATTTGGCGGGAAAAACAATCGGAATAGTCGGGACTGGAAAAATCGGAAGCCACGTGGCGAGAATAGCAAGCGGGTTCAACATGAAAATCCTCGCGTTCGATTCGTTCAGGAAAATGGAGTTGGAAAAGGATTATTCCGTTAAGTACGTTCCCCTCGCTTTTTTGCTGAAAAACTCGGACGTAATCACCCTCCACGTTCCGCTCAACCGCAAAACCAAGCACCTCATCAACTCCCGCAACATCCGCATGGTGAAGAAAGGGGCGTTGCTGATAAACACGGCCCGGGGCGGGATAGTGGAAACGAACGCGCTCGTGCAAGGCTTGTCGAAAGGCATTTTGTTCGGAGCGGCGTTGGATGTTTTGGAGGAAGAGGGGCTCATGCGCAATGAAGACGAGGTTTTGAAAACCATCCAGGGGAAAACAAGCGAAAAAGGGGTTTTGAAGACTGTTTTGCAAGACCACATTTTGCTGAAGTGGAAGAACGTCTTGATCACGCCGCACAACGCGTTCAACTCGAGGGAAGCGCTGGAGAGGATTGAAAAGACGACTGTTGAAAACATCAGGGCGTTTGCTGAAGGGAGAATGGAAAACGCGGTATGCTGAGTTTAAGGTAAGGGGAAAATGAATAAGAAAGGAATCGCAAGCATCCTGTCGCCGGAAAGCATTGCCGTAATCGGCGCGTCCGAGGAAAAGGACAGCGTGGGCAGGGGGATAATGGAATCGCTGTTGAAGGGAAGCGTCTTTCCCTCCGCATATGCGAAAAAATTCAAGGGAAACGTTTATGCGGTAAATCCGAACCACAAAAAAATCCTGGGTTTGAAGAGCTTCAAAAGCGTTTTGGAAATAAGGCAGAAAATCGGCTTGGCGGTGATCGCAACCCCGCCGAAAGTCGTTCCGAATGTTTTGAGGGAATGCGCCGCCAAAAAAATTCCGGCTGCAGTCGTCGTTTCCGCCGGTTTCGCCGAAACCGGAAGCGAAGGAAAGAAGCTGGAAGGGGAAATAAAGAAAATCGCGGTTGAAAACGGAATCGCCCTTCTCGGCCCTAATACCGTCGGAGTAATAGTTCCCGGCTTGTTCAACGCTTCTTTTGCATTAAGCGTCCCCAAACCGGGAAGCATTGCTTTCATTACCCAAAGCGGGGCGCTGGCGGACAGCGTGATCGACTGGGCGCTGGAAGAATTGTTTCCCTTCCGCGCGATTGTCGGGTTGGGCAACAAGGCGGTTTTGGGGGAAAGCGAATTCATCGATTTTTTCGCGTCCGACAGGAAAACGAAAGTAATCGCTTTGTATTTAGAGGGGGTTAAGGACGGGAAAAAGTTTCTGGGTGCCTTGAGAAAAGCAAGGACTAAAGGAAAAGCCGTAATCGTGCTGAAAGGAGGCGTTGGGAAAAAGGGAATGAAGGCGGTGCAAACGCACACTGCCAGCCTCGCGGGGAACGCGGCGGTTTTCGAAGGGGCGCTGAAGCAATGCGGCGCGAAACAGGTTTATTCTCTTGAAGAATTGTTTGAAATCGCGAAAGCACTAAGCCTACAGCCTCACGCTAAAATTAATTCAGTCGCGATAATAACGAACGGAGGGGGAGCGGGGGTTTTATGCGCAGACGCTTGCGAAAAGTTCGGCGTTGAAATAGCGGAGTTGGAAGAAAAAACGGTTGCAAAGCTCAACCCGTTCATGCACCGCGCCTGGTCCCGCTCAAACCCGGTGGATCTGGTGGGCGACGCTTCGCCGCTGAAGTACGAGAAAGCACTCGAAGTTTTGCTGTCGCAGAAAAACGTGGGCGGGGCGATCGTCATCCAAACGCTGCAAACGATGACCAAGCCGGAGGAAAACGCGAAAATCGTGGTGAAAGCCGCCGGAAAATCCAAAAAACCCGTGTTAAGCGTTTTCATGGGCGGAGTGTATACTCGAAAAAGCATACGCTTTCTCCAAGAGCACGGCATTCCCAATTATTCGGACCCCGTCAAGGCGGCAAAGGCGTTTTCCTTCCTTTCCGAAGATTAAACCTTACGCTGAAATCCACGACGATTGGCGATTCTAAAAAGGATTAAAAAACTTGTTTGAGTTCAAAACGAAAGAAAGAGGGGAAGAAACAGTGCCGCCGCAGTATTTGGAAAAAGTTTCTTGGATGATCGGGGGAGAGGCGGGCTACGGCATAATGCAAGCCGGAACGGTTTTCGCAAGAACGCTGATGAGAAGCGGCTCGCACGTTTTCTTTTCCAGCGAATACCCTTCCCTGATCAGGGGAGGGAACAACACGTCCCTGGTCACCGCTTCGGTTGAAAAAATCCGTTCTCCGGCTGAAAGCGCGGACCTGCTCGTTGCTTTGAACGAGGAAACCATTTCCATCCACTCGAAATTCCTTTCGCAAAATTCCGGCTTGGTTTTCGACGGGAGTTTCATCAAACAACCCGCCCTTCCAAAGGAAAAAAGCGTTTCTTTTTATCCGGTTCCCCTTCAAAAGCTTGCTGAAGAAGCCGGTGGGGAGAAAATAACGCGCAACAGCGTTTCCCTCGGCGTTTCGGCGGGCTTGATGGGCTTGGACTTCAAGGTTTTTGAATGGAGTTTGAAAAAAAGCTTTTCCAAAAAGGATGTTGTTGAAGAAATCAACTTGAAAGCCGCAAAGCTTGGTTTTGAATTCGCGAAAGAAAACTTTCCTAACGGCTTGGAAAAGAAAAAACTCCTGCAAAACGCTTCCGCCCCGGAAGGGCGGATTCTGGCTGGAGGCAACGAAGCTCTTTCCATGGGCGCCATTCGCGCCGGCTGCAAGTTCGTTGCGATTTACCCCATGACCCCGATAAACTCCATCTTGTCGTTCATGGCTTCCAAAGAACGGGATTTCAACATAATCGTGAAACAGCCCGAGGATGAAATCGCCGGAATAAACATGGCTGTCGGGGCGGCTCACGCTGGAGCGAGGGCCATGGTTGCCACTTCGGGCGGAGGATTCTCGCTAATGGTCGAGGCGGTGGGAATGGCGGGAATGAGCGAAACGCCCGTCGTAATAGTTTTGGGGCAGAGGGGAGGGCCGAGCACTGGACTGCCGACTCGCACGGAACAGGGCGACTTGCTTTTTGCCATCAACGCGTCCCAAGGCGAGTTTCCGAAAGCCGTGATCGCGCCGGGCGATGCGGAAGAATGCTTTTATTTTGCCGGGGAGGCGTTCAACACCGCCGAGAAATTCCAGACGCCCGTCATTCTCCTTACCGACAAGTTTTTGGCGGAGAGTTTCGAAAGCACCGGAAAATTCGACCAGAACAAGATCAAGATCGACAGGGGTTTGTTGTTGGATGAAAAGAAACTCGCGCAAACGAAAGGCTACAAGCGTTATGCATTCACGGAAAACGGGGTTTCGCCCCGTTCCTTGCCTGGAATGAAAGGCGGGTTATACCGAGCCCAGAGTTACGAACACCGCGAAGACAGCCATTTTGACGAAACTACGGAAAACCGCATGCTCATGGTTGAAAAGAGAATGAGAAAATTGAAGGCGATTCTCGATTATTTCCCCAAGCCAAAGCTATCCGGGGAAAAAAACGCGGAAATAACGTTCGTATCGTGGGGTTCGCCGAAAGGCGCGATTCTCGATGCTATTGAAATATTGAAGGAAAAGAGGGTGAAGGCGAATTTCCTCCAGCTGCAGTTCTTGTGGCCTTTTCCCGCGAAGGAAGTGAAAGATATTCTTTCCAAATGCGAAAACCCGGTTTTGGTGGAAAACAACGCCACCGGGCAATTGGGCTTGCTCATCGCGGAACAAACCGGCATGATCATCGAAAAAAGGGTTTTGAAGTACGACGCGAGGCCGTTCACCGCGAAATTCATAGTCGATGCAGTGGAAAAACTGAAAATAAAAAAATAAAAAACAATAAAGGCTGAAAAAAATGGTTTCGATTCAAGAGTTGGGAACTTCGACTACGCCCACTTGGTGTCCGGGTTGCGGGGACTTCGGAATTTTAAACGCGTTGAAAAAATCGTTGTCGGATTTGAACTTGCCGCCTGAAAGCGTTTGCCTGTTCAACGGAATCGGGTGTTCGGGCAATAGCGCGGAATGGGTTGGAACGTACGGGTTCCACACGCTTCACGGGAGGCCTTTGCCCGTCGCAACCGGCGCGAAGCTGGCCAACCACGAGTTGAACGTGATAGCGGTAAGCGGCGACGGGGATGGGTACGGCATAGGAATGGGGCACTTCATCCACGCGATGCGCAGGAATATTGATTTGACTTACTTGGTTTTCAACAACGGGGTGTATGGTTTGACTACGGGCCAGGCTTCGCCCACTGCCGAAAAGGGAATGGCGACGAAATCCACGCCGCACGGCGTCATAGAAACGCCAGTCAACCCTTTGGAAATCGCTTTGGCCGCGGGAGCGAGTTTCGTGGCAAGGGGTTTTGCGGGGGATATGATTCACTTGAGCGGAATCATTGCGGAAGCGATAAAGCACAAGGGTTTTGCGCTCGTGGATATACTCCAGCCTTGCGTGACTTACAACAAAATCAACACATACCAATACTATTTGCAGAGGGTTTACAAGCTCGGCGCGGATTATGATCCTTCGAATAAAAAAAACGCTTTGGAAAAAGCTTCCGAGTGGGAGAAAACCGGAAAAATTCCCGTGGGCATCTTGTTCAGGGAGGAACGCCCGACTTACGCCGACGGTTTGCCGCAAATCGCGCGAACGCCTTTGGTGAAACAGAAGATTTCGGGGATAGACGTTTCGAAACTCATGGAAGAAATGGTTTGACGAGGCCGTTTCCAAAGGCGCGCTCGGAGAGAAAGGGTTTAAAAACAATAGCGCGTTTAGTTTTCATAGGCGGGAATATCGTTTTTCCGTGCGGTTATATAGAAAAATATCGTTTTGAAGGAGGGGGAGAATAATGGATTTGGAGAAAAAGGCGATTTTGCTTTTAGTGCCTATTTTAATGGTTTCAATGGCGACCGTCTTGCTCGCCGATTACGCGCAAACCGACGTTCTCTTCATGGTCCAAACTTCCACTTCATTCAGGGTTTCCCTGCCCGGCCTGGGGCCTATTGCTTCCAATGGAACTATTCCCCCGAGCGCGCCCTTCACTTCGGACATCAACTTCAGTTCCAACACGGGAACTGAAAACAACATCGTTCCTTGCGTTGCCGGAGGCGGCACTTGCCAAAGCAGCGAGGGGAACAACGGAGTTCCCATATTCCAGTACGACAATACCGGAACCACGAACATTTCCGTTACGCTGATATTCAACGAATCCCTGCCCACGGGGGTTACGGTGCGCGGAAACTCCACGTGGAACAAGACTAGCTTGAGCAACGGAACGCTCTATAACGGCTCTTCTGGCCACACGTCTTCGGATTTTGCAGTGAACTCCACCGAA
This sequence comes from Microcaldota archaeon, assembly GCA_964408425.1. Lineage (GTDB taxonomy): Archaea > Micrarchaeota > Micrarchaeia > Norongarragalinales > Norongarragalinaceae > UBA10210. The sequence goes on along the minus strand of CAYOZI010000022.1, from coordinate 559 downwards.
TTGGCGATTGCTGCCGTCGATATCGCCTGGGACGCGGACAGTTTCCTGAACGTGTACTTGTACGCGAACTTCACCGGCGTGGCGGGAGGCTCCAGTTGGAGGCTCATGAACCACACGAGCGCCTCTTCAGGCTGAGTTTTAGCAAAAAGCCGCGTTCCAACGCGGCTTTTCCAACTTTTTTTATTTTTATCTTTTAAGGAAGGTGGGAAAAAATGGGTGGAAACAAGTTTTTGCTTTTAGGCGGCATAGTATTGCTGTCTTTCTTGGCTGCCGGCTGCGTCCAGCAAGGAGGATTGCAGTTTGACAACCAAACCGCCCAAGCTACTGCAACGCCCAGCTTGACTGCCGCGGAACAGGAATTGCTGAAATACCCGGAATTGGCGGGGTACTTGCAGGCTTACCAGAATATCGGAACTCCCGCGCAAAGGCCGGATTACCTGCCCAGCGTGGTTTTCTCCAAATTACCCCCCTTCCCGAAAGACTTTTACTCGATAGCCTTGCTCGTGCGGTTGGGAAAATTCACGGACATGAACAAAATAGGCGAGGCGTATTGGAAACA
>CAYOZI010000021.1:1957-13007 GCA_964408425.1 Microcaldota archaeon | reverse complement strand
ACGCTGAAAAAGTAAAGCCACCGGCAAGGCGGTCTGCTTAACCTTTTAAGCAAAACCTCCCAGCGTTCTTCTTGTAATTCAAATGAAGCTTTTCACCCGTTTTGCATACTCAGATTCGCTGCATCCTTTTTTCACAATTCAAGACTCGGATGGGGAAGAGCTAGTCCAACTGAAAAAAGGCGAAAGCGTTTCCTTCGCCTTGAGCGAGGAAAGCTACTGCACCACCTGCAAGGCCAAGCTAATTTACGGCAACGAATGCCCCGAATGCCAGTTCAAAAACGCTTTCGGGATATGCATGCGGTGCGACGGGAAGAAATGCATCCAGGGCGAGGAGGGAATAAAGAAAAACTGTTTCGAGCGGGAGCACTGCGTTTATCTCGCGTTGTTCGGGGAGAACGTGAAAGTCGGCGTTTCCCTTGAAACGCGCTTTGAAAAACGGCTGGTGGAACAGGGAGCGGATTTCGGAGTGAAGATATTCAAGGGCTTCAACGGAATGAAGGCTAGGGAGGCGGAAACATCGCTGAAGGCCATAGGCTATGCAGACAGGTTTCGCGACGCGCAGAAAATCGAGTGGCTTTCGCAAAAGCCGGACGAAAGGGTTTTGCATCAAGCTATGAAAAAAGCCCGGCTGGGGTAGTTCAAGATTTATTTCGCGGAAGAAACGCCCGTCGACTTAAGCTCTTTTTACTCAATCCCCCAAGAACGGCTTTTGGCTGCCGAAAGTCTCGCTGGAAAAATAGAAGGATGGAAGGGAAGCCTGTTGTTTTTGAGGCAGAACGGCGTTTGCAAAACCTACCCGGCGAAAACCGCTTTGGGAAGAATGGTTTTGGAAAACACGCTCGCCTCGTTCGGCTGAGAAAGGGTAAAGCGTTTAAAACGCCCTTTCAGTTAGATACAGCATAATCAAAAACGGTAAAGAGGCGCTTGCAAAATGAAGGTTCTCGTTGTAGGAAGCGGGGAAGTGGCAAGAAAAATCGGCGAGGGGGCTGCCGACGCCGGAGCTAGCGTCGAATACGCGCAGGAATATTCGGAAGGACACGATTTGGTTTTTTTGGATGCCGAGAAAGCAAGCGAAAACGTCAAGGGAAGCACCGCGTTGTTTCACGTTTCAGGCTGGTTTTCAGGCTCTTTCGAAAAAGCCCTTTCGAAACTCTCGAACGCCAAGCTCGTCAACCAGATTTCACTCGGAAAAAAAGGAATCCTGAAAAACCGTTTGGACGAAATAGATCTGGAAAGGGCTAGGGCTTTCGGAGAACGAACGGTAAGGAATATGAGCGGGCACAAGTTCGAAAAGAAAAGCGAGAAACAGCGCATCAAAGGATACAGGAAGCAATACCGCTGAACTCACGTTTTAGAACCTGGCATTTGGATGTAGTAAATGCCCTTTTCCGATTTCACTACGAGCGGGTTTCCGCCCATCAGCGATTTAACGTCCAATTCGTAAGAACCTTTTTCCAAAACCTTCAGGTTTTCAGCCGCGTCTTTCTCCACCGAAACCGTTTGCGTTTTGGAAAGGGCTTTAAACTCGCTTTCCAGCCACGAGTAATCCTCCTCCTGCTCTCCCGAACCGGGATGCTTGAGGAAAACGAACACCCGCGAACCGCACTCGCACCCTTTCAGCAATTCAGGGGAAGTGTTGGAATACTCTTTCGAACAGCGTACGCACTTGTGCATGATTATACCAATAGGGGTAAAAGTAAAAAAAGCTATTCTCTCACTTGGTCAAGACTCTCAGCTTGTTCGGGTCTTTCTTCATTTCCTTCACGAGGTTCGCCGGTCCTACGACGGTCAGCCCGCTCGTCTTCCCGCCTAACAAGCGTATTACGGAAGACCGCAAGTCCTGCTCTTCCGAGGAAAGGGAGGAAATTTCTATTCCCGGAAAGCTTTTCGTAATTATCTTCATCGTCTCGCGTATCAACTGCCTTTCTTCGTCCATAGTCAGCGGCTCTTCCAGAACGAGAATAGTGTTTTTCTTCACGCTCTGCAGAACCAGGTCCAAGCGCTGCTTGGTGGTCATCCGCCGCAGGGTTTTCGAAGAAACGAATTCGATTTGAACAGCCATTTTCCCTTCCCCTTTTCAGACTACGTCCCCGATCGCCTTGTAAAGCTTGTGGATGTTATCGCCCTTCAAAGCCGAAACCTCGATTACTTGGTACTGGGAAAAAGCGCTTTTGACCCTATCCGGCTTTGCTTTTTTCGAGTCAACCTTGTTCGCGACGATGAGAATCGGGATTTTCCTCGCTTCCAGATTTCCGATTATCGTCAGGTTGACTTGCGTGTAAGGGTCTTCGGTCGAATCCAAAACGACCAACGCCACGTTCACGTTCTCCAGCCATTTTATTGCTTCGATTATGCCTTTCGTCGCTTCCTTGGCGCGCTGTTGCGCCTGCTTCACTTCAATCCCGAAAGGCAGAAACTCGCGGTAATCCACCTTGGTGGCTATTCCCGGCATGTCCAAAAGGTTCATGACCAGTTTTTTCCCGTTGACGCTCAGCTGGATTTTCTCCTTTTTCTGGACCTGCCGCGTTTCGTGCGGGATTTCGCTCACTATTCCGACCGGCTCTCCCGTCCAATCGACGGAAATGCGGTTGGCAAGGGTGGTTTTTCCGGAATTCGGAGGGCCGTACAACCCCAGGCTGAATTCCTTCCTCCGCCCGAACACTCCGGCAATCCAGTGCAAAAACTTTCTCCAAGGCATTCTTATCACAAAGCAAAGCGTTTTTCCAAAGCGGGTTGAACGTAAAAAATCGTTTGTAAGGCATTAGAGAAAACAATTAATAAAGTTCACGCCGTAACAATGTTTCCCTGAAAACAGCGTTTTTTCCGGAACCAAAAAGGTGGGGTAGCGAGTGGGTTATTACAACCAGACGGCTCAGTCTTCTTCTTTCCCGTCAACGCCGCCTGTTGAGACGAAAGCCAGCCGTATCGAGGTTTGTTTCAAGAAAAGCGTGAAAGACGCTTTCGCTGACGGGGTTTTGGCTTCCGCAAAACAAGCCGGTCATCCCGTGAAAAGCCTTGAAGTTGTAGAAGTATACACGATAGTCGGAATACGCGATTTTTACAGGCTCGAAAAGATAGCGAAAGAGCTTTTGGCCGACCCCCTGCTGCAGGAGTATTCCGTAAACGAGCCTCTAGCACTGCAAGAGGGGAAGAAATTCGACTTTGCGCTGGAAATAAGCTTCAAACCCCGCGTGACGGACAATGCGGGAAGAACAACAGCCCAGGCGATCAAAGACTTTTTCCCAGCCTTCGACGGAAAAGCATTCTATTCAAGGCAATACCTCTTCACCGGAAGCGTTAACGAAAAGCTCATTCAAGAATTCGCTTCGAAAACCCTTGCGAACGGGCTGATCGAAGAGTGGGGAATCAAAAGCTTCCAGGCTTTCGAAGCCGAACAAGGATTCAAGGCTAAAACTTATTCTTCAGAACCCCACCGCGATTTTGCGGTCCAGGAGATAGAACTGGAGGGAAAGAACGACGCTTTCCTCGAAAAGCTCAGCAAAGAACGTCTGCTGGCGCTGAATACAGAGGAAATGAGGGCGATTCAAAAGCAATTTCGGGATAGGAGCTTCCTGAAAAAAAGGAAGGAAGCGGGGTTGAACGAAAAAATAACGGATGTAGAGCTTGAATCAATCGCGCAAACGTGGAGCGAACACTGCAAGCACAAGATTTTCAATTCCCTGATCGAATATTCCGACTCGAACGGAAAGAAAGAGGAGATAAATTCCTTATTCAAAACCTACATCAAGAAATCCACCGAAAAAATCGCCAGTCCTTTCCTCCTCTCCGTTTTCAAGGACAACGCGGGAATAATCAAGTTCAACAAAAGCTGGAATCTTGCAATAAAAGTGGAAACTCACAACTCGCCCTGCGCGCTCGATCCTTACGGGGGCGCGGTAACCGGAATCGTGGGAGTGAACAGGGACGTGCTTGGCGCGGGGTTGGGGGCAAGACCCATATTCAACACGGACGTTTTTTGTTTTGCGTCTCCCGATTACTCTGGCGTTTATCCCCGAGTTCATCCGAAACGGGTTTTGCAAGGGGTAGTGAAAGGAATCCAGGATGGTGGCAACAAAAGCGGCATTCCCACTATTAATGGTTCAATCGTTTTCGACGATTCTTTCGCCGGAAAACCGCTGGTTTATTGCGGGACCGGAGGGATAATGCCCGCCAACGTCAAGGGGAAGCCTTCGCATGAGAAGAAAGCCAAGCCCGAAAACGCCATCGTAATGGTCGGCGGGAAAGTGGGCAAGGACGGGATTCATGGCGCAACGTTTTCATCGCTGGGTTTGAGCGAAGACTCGCCGACGAGCGCAGTGCAAATCGGAGACCCGTTCACCCAAAAGAAAGTCCTCGATTTCCTCATGGAAGCCCGAGACCATGGAATGATAGAAAGCGTTACCGACAACGGGGCTGGCGGGTTAAGCTCGAGCATAGGCGAAATGGCGTTGCAAAGCGGAGGCGCGGAATTGCATTTGGACAAAGTGCCGTTGAAATACGCCGGGCTCCAGCCTTGGGAGGTTTTCGTCAGCGAATCCCAGGAAAGAATGACCCTCGCAGTAACACAGGAGCATTTGCCCGCGTTAATGGAACTCGCGAAAAAACACGAGGTAGAGGCGACGGCGTTGGGAAAATTCACGAGAACCGGTTTCATCCACGTTCTGCACAACTCGAAAACAGCAGCGCTTTTGGAATTGAAGTTTTTGCACGAACCCCCGCAATTGAAATTGAAAGCGAGGGAAAGAAAACGGCATGAAGGCAAACCCGTATTCAAAAAACCGTCCAGCCTCGGCGTCATGCTCAAGAAAATTCTTTCCAGGCCGAACGTCTGTTCGAAAGAGGAAATCGTCAGGCGTTACGACCACGAAGTTCAGGGGACGAGCGTGTTGAAGCCGTTCGTCGGCAAAAACAACGACGGGCCCAGCGATTCCGCGGTCATAAAACCATTGTACGATTCACCGGAAGGAATCGTAATTTCAAACGGCTTATGCCCCAAGTACTCTAAAATCGATGTGGGAATAATGGCGGCTAATGCTTTGGACGAGGCGGTCAGGAACGCCATAGCTTCAGGCGCTTCGCTCGAATATATGGCGGTGCTGGATAATTTCTGCTGGCCCGACCCCGTACAATCGAGACAAACGCCCGACGGCGAGGAAAAGCTGGGGGATCTGGTGAAAGCCTGCAAGGCGCTTTATGAAACGACTCTCGCTTACGGAACGCCGTGCATTTCCGGCAAGGACAGCATGAAGAACGACGCGTTCGTCGGAGGAAGGAAAATATCCGTTTTGCCCACGCTTCTCTTTACCGCAATCGGAAAAACCAGCGACGTGGAAAAAACCGTTTCCATGGACTTCAAGAACGAAGGCGATTTCATTTACGCAATCGGCGAAACGAAAAACGAGCTTGGCGAAAGCGAATACCTGCAGGAATTGAAAGTAGGGGGCGGAAAGGCGCCTTCCGTAAACGCTTTGGAAAACAAGAAAACCTACAACGCGTTATCAAAATCGATTTCCAAATCTCTGGTCGCGTCATGCCACGATTGCTCGGACGGGGGGATGGGAATAGCCTTGGCCGAATCCTGCATTGCGGGAGACGTGGGCGCTGAAATATTCCTGCAAACCGCACCCCGTTCTACGGAAACCAACCGCGACGACATCGTTTTGTACAGCGAAAGCGCAGGGCGGTTCATAGCGAGCGTGGAAAGGAAAAACGCCGGCGAATTCGAAAAAACCCTGTTCTCCGCAGTAGTCAAGTTTGCCAAGATAGGAATGGTAAAAGGAAAGAAGCTCTCGATCAAGGGAATCGAGGGAAAGAAAATCGTCGAGGAAAAAACCGAGGAGTTGAGCAAAGCTTGGAAGTCAAAACGCTGGTTTTAACCGGCTACGGGATAAATTGCGATTTGGAACTGCAAAACGCTTTTGCGTTAGCCGGGTCTAAAGCGTCGAGAGTGCACTTCAATGAGGTTTTGCAGAAGGAAAGCCTGGAGAATTACCACATTCTCGCATTGCCCGGAGGTTTTGCGTTTGCAGACGACATTGCCAGCGGAAGGGTTTTCGCAAACAAGCTCAAAAGGCGGTTGAGGGAACAAGTAACGCAGTTCGTCGACGAAGGAAAACTAGTCATAGGAATATGCAACGGGTTCCAGATTCTCGCCAAAGCCGGTCTTCTCCCCAACCCCAAGTCATTCGAGCAGACGGTTACGCTTACTTTCAACGACTCCGGACGGTTCGAAGACAGGTGGGTTTGGCTCAAGCAGGATAAAAGCAGCAATTGCATTTGGACGAAGGGAATAAGCGAAATTTATTTGCCAGTCCGCCACGGGGAAGGAAAGTTTTACGCGGAAAAAGAAGCGCTCAACGCTCTGAAGAGAAACAAGCAGGTTGTCTTCCGTTACATGAACCCGCTCAAGAAAAGCTCCAAAGCAGAATATCCTTGTAATCCCAACGGTTCGTTGGATGATATAGCGGGCATAAGCGACGAAAGCGGAAGGGTTTTCGCATTAATGCCCCACCCTGAAGCCTTTTCTTTCTTGACAAACCACCCGCGGTGGGAAAGGGGAGAGGCGAAGAAAGGGGAAGGCTTGAAGGTATTCCAAAACGCGGTTGAATACGCGAGGAAAAAACTAATTTGAAGGCAAGGACAATCGATTTAAAAAAGAGCTTTTGCGTAATCGGTTGGAAGTGAAATAAAATGGGAGAAGTGTCCTGTCCTCAGTGCGGCAATCCTAATCTTGACGTTGACGCACAGAATAATGTCGTTTACTGCAAGAACTGCGGTTTTGCCGTCAAGGTCGACCCTCAAACGGGAAACGTCACGCCCATCAGCCAAGGAGGCGGAGGGGGAATGGCAGCGCCTTCAACTGCACCTCAAGCGATGCCCTCCATGCACAAGACGGTTTTAGGAATGGAGCCGTTCGTTTTCCTCGCAATAGGAATGCTTCTCGTTTTTCTTGCGGCTTTGATATTCAACTTCCAAGGCACGACGACGATAATCCTCATCGCGATCGTTTTGTTAGCCTGGTGGTTCGGAAAACGATAAAAAGAGTCAATACTCTCCCAGCTTCTTTTGCTTCACGTCGCTCTCTTTTTCCTTGACGCTTTTATTTCCAAGGCGTGGAATTCCATATTCTCCATCGAAACCCGGCGTTACCTCGATTTTCCCCTGGCGGTTCAGCATTATCGCATCAACAAGCCTGTCCTCACCGCAAGCTTCCAGCAACTTTTCTTTTTCTATTTCCAGCAAAACTCCCAACTCACTGCCCAACGCCAAAAGCTTTCCTGCCAGTTCATCAACCTTTTTCGAGTAAAGCTGCGAACCCAAAAACGCCGAAACCAACTCGTGCAAAGGTAAAACGGTTTTGAAGGGAATCGCGTTTTTCGGAATGAAGCCATCAGGCCTGTCCGCCAGCTCCTCAACCCTATTCAAAACCCCGATCGTAAGACGCCTCCTGCAAACCGGGCATAAACCCTTCAGTTTTTTAGATTCCTCGGGCGGGCAGGAGAAGGAACAATTCCTGTGCCCGTCGAAATGGTATTTTCCGTAAGACGGGTTTACTTCGACAGTGAAAGCAAAATTCTTTTTCGTTTCGATTGAATTGCGGATTTGTCTGAAAGAGGGAAGCGAAGGAAAATCGAAAGCGTTGCACTCCCTACCCAAACGCCAAGGGTGGTTGGAATGGGCATCCGAGTTAGAAACCAAAGTTATGCCATCAAGGGAAGAAATCCGCCAGTTCATAGCAGGATCCGACGATATCCCCGTTTCGATCGCGAAAATGCTTTTGCTTTTGGCTTCATACGCTTCCTTCAAGGAATCGAAACCGCTCATGCTACCGAAAACGCCGAACCAAGGAGTCCAAGCGTGGCAAGGGATAATGAAACTATCCTTTTTGTCCACGCTTTCGACTATCTCCACTATTTCCGAGGGAAAAGTGTTGCCGAAAGTCGGCCTTCCGTCCGCTTCCAAGTTCCCTTTCTTTCCGAACAAGTCGTTAATTTGCGAAACGATTTCAAGCGAAGGGCAATGCAAAAGATGGTGGACTTTCTTCACGCCCTTTGGCGTGGATATGATCGAGGAAACCTCGTTCGTCAAAACGAAGCAAACCCCGCTTTCTTCAAAACCCTTCAAAACGAACAGCCCGTCGCTTTCCGAAGGAATAAGCTTGGTTTTCAATTCATTGAACCAGGCAGGGTGCGAGAAATCGCCGGTCCCGAGTATTTTCAAACCCTTTTGCCTTGCCCCTTCAACCAATCCCTCCAAGCTCATCGCTTGGGAAACGGCCCGCGAGTATTTAGAATGCAAATGAAAATCGGCGTAGTAAAGCATATGAGAAGAATAAGGGAAAGGGGAAAAATAAAAGGGAAGGTGCTTTTAGCGGAACAACGCGCTTACGCTCTCGCCCTTGTAAACGCGGCTTATGACATCGGCAACCGTCGGCGCGATGGGAACGACTTCGATCTTCCTGCTTTTCTTCGCAAGCGGAATCGTATCCGTAACCCACATTTTTTCCAGCGGCGAATCCTCGATTTTTGCAATAGCATCTCCGGACAACACCGGATGTGTGATGAAAGCAGCCACTTTTTCCGCGCCTCGGTCCAAAACCGCTTGCGCCGCATTCACAAGCGAACCGCCCGTGTCGATAATACCATCGAACAACAACGCGTTCTTCCCCTCCACGTCCCCCACGACGTGCGTCACGAAAGACTCGTTAGCCTTCGGACGGTGCTTATGCACTATTGCAATATCCCCGCCCATCCTGTCCGCCAGCCTCTTCGCCCTCCTCGCGCCTCCTGTGTCGGTCGAAACGACGACCGTATTCGAATTGAAACCGGCTTTTTTCACGTACTGCGGAACCAGCTGGGAGACGGTAATATTGCCGAAATAGCAGTCAACGAAACCCTCGATCTGATCCGCGTGCAGGTCGACGGCCAGCAAATCATGCACGCCCGTGCTGGAAATCAAATTCGAAACGAGCTTCGCAGTAATCGGCTCTCTCGGCTTCGCCTTCCTATCCTGCCGCGCGTAACCGAAGTAAGGAATCACGGCCGTCATTTTCTCCGCATTATCCCTCCTAACGGCATCCAACAACACCAAAAGCTCCATGAGATTGTCGTTGACGGAAGTTTCCCTCCCGTCCGGAAGCAAGGATTTGCAAAAGCTCTGGATGACGAAAACGTGCTTTCCCCGCAAGCTCTCCCCGATTTCAACGCTTATCTCCCCGTCGGAAAAACGTCCTACTTCGCAAGAAACGAGTTTCTTGCCCAAGTGCGAAGCGATGGATTCGGCGAGCTTCGGGTTTGAATTTCCAGTCATCAAAACCATTTCCTGCATAAAACTCACCCTTTCTTCTTCAAACCAATCAACGGATGTATCTCAAAACATCCCTCTCAACTGCCTCAGGCATAGCCGGAGGCTGTATCGTAGGCGCTTGCGCCTGCCCCTCGAAACGCTTGAGCATCTTCTCCGCCTTCTTCACCCTCTCGTCAAGATGCTTGTAATCCACCTTTTGCTTCAAGAATTTCGACAACACGTCCAAAAGCGTTTTCGCGCCGTTCGAATCCATAGACACGCCCGACGTTTCCACCAAAAGGCAGGCTCCCTTCAGCCCGAAAAGCTTCGCCAAAGCCGGAACCATACCCGCCATCCCCACTATCGGAATGACGTTCTCGCCCTTCACAGCCCCGAAAGAAGCCATTTTTTCGAAAAGCTTTTTGTCGGTCGAAGTGCAAAACACCCTCGGTTTTCCTTTTTTCAAGCTCGTCGCAAAGCCCGCCATCGCCAAAACTTCTTTGCAACCCGCGTCTTTCGCGAACGAAAGGATTTTCGCGCTGACCTCGAACTGCCCTTCGACAGTCAAAGGCTGCAAATCCCCCCTTAAAAACAAAACATCCCTTCCTCCCATTTGCGCCACGTAAAACCCTATTGAAAACAATCTCAGCCTCCCGCTTTTCATAGCCAAAACCTGGTTTGGAAAATGGGGGGAGTAAAGAGTCGCTATCTTCTCTGCCTTGAAATCCTTCACCAAATGGTCTACTGCCAGCTTGGAAACAAAACCCACGCCAGGCAAGCCCACTACGAGAATAGGGTTTTTCAACTTGGCGGGTTTTTTTTTCACCCAAATGAAAGATTCGGTAAAAGACGGTAAAGCCATGTAACCCCACCTTAATCTCTATGCGAAGCGGAAATCGACGAAAAAAAACCGCTTGCAAGTAAACAAAGGCTGGGAACCAATAAAAACCTATTTCAACCGAATTTTGCTTTCCGCCTGTAGAAAGCATACTTGTCGGCGAAAGAAAACTTCGGAGGGTGGGGGGAAAATGTTTTCTGGGAACAATGCGTTTCCTTGAGCGTATAGCGGCCACAAACCGGGCACTTGGTCATTTTCATGGGCAAAAACTCATTTTCCCCATTCGAGCGAATACTCGAAGTCGGGAGAAACGCCGGACGAAAGCATCGAATCGATTTTCTGAAGCGTTTTCTCCGCGTCCTTAGCGTTCTCTGAAGTCACTTCGACGAAAAAATTCGGCGCCCCCAAGTAATGGACCGTAGCCCGCTTGGAAGAAGCGGAAATTTGCGAAAGAATTTTCTTCAAACGCTCGACTCCATCCGGAGCGAACGATTTTATGGACAAGGAAGCGCGAATCGTGAATTCCTTCACACGAATCTCTCTCTTCGACGTCTCCCCGAGAACGTCCAACAAAGATTTTGAAACCTTCGATTTGGGCGTTATATCTTTAGCAAGGGCTTCGAAAACGTCGTACAAAGAGCCGAACTCCTCTTCCAAAAGCTTGACGTCCGCCTCCACCTGCTTCAAAGTCTTTCCGGCTTTCGAAACGGAAATTTCCAGCAATTTCAGGGCTCGCTTCTCGTTCTGCCACTGTTCCAATTTTCGTTTCTTCTCTACTTCGGAAACCCTTTTTACCGACAAGTCCACCTGACGTTTCTGGATATCCAAAGCAATTACTTTCGCTACGACAACCTGCCCTTCCTTCAAATGCTCGCGAATATTCCGGATCCAGCCGGAGGAAACCTCGCTTATATGCACGAAACCCTC
>CAYOZI010000021.1:0-1947 GCA_964408425.1 Microcaldota archaeon | reverse complement strand
CCCTCTAGCCCGCCGTACTCTTCCAGCTCGATAATAGCGCCGAACGGAAGAAGCTTTTTGACTTTCGCAACCACAAAATCTTCCAACTGCGGAAACAAAACTTCTTTCAACCCACAAACCGGTTATCTGCGTTTATTGCAGCACTTCCAATATTCTTCCGTTTACCTTCGCCCTGCCGCCGGCAGGCGTAACGAGGTTCGCACCGCACTTTGCGCAATTCACGACGCTCTTCGAATCGCCGTAAACTATGCTCTCCTCGCCGCAATCGCATTTTACCGACAAAAACCTGCCCATTCAAAACACCCTTCAAAATTTTTACTTGGAAGTTTCCGCTTTCTTCTTCATCCTGCCGCTTATGACCCGCTCGTGCTTTTTCTTGCAGACCGAGCATTCGAGCATTATCTTATTCCTTATTCCCTGCTTCTTCACTTTCGCCTTTCCCTTGACCTTCCCGTGGAAACCCATGAGCTTCCGCTCGTGCTTCCTGGTTCCCCAAGCCATCGTCCTTCCCGGCTTGTACTTGGTAGTCGAAACCTTTACTTTGTGCTTCGTGTGCTTGTTGCAATGCGGGCAAAAATCGTTCTTTTCTTTGGGAACAATCATTTCAGACACCACCACTAGAGCTTAAAATCTTGAAAACAGCTTCAAGCAGAGATAAGAATTTGAAAAAACTAGTTAAAAAACCCTTCACACCCGCACTGCGGCTTTCCTCTCCAAAAGCAATTCCGCAACCGACTCGTCCAACGCCACGATTTCGCCGGAAGAAAAAGGCCCGCTCTCTTTTCCGTCAGCCATCTCCATTTTCGGCAAATCCGCCAAAATCCTCACCGAAACGCCCTGGGAAGACGAAGAAGGCGAAACGTTCTGGAAAACCGACGTCTTGTAGGAATTCAACAGGGAAACGATGCTCCGGTAAAACTCCTTTTCCTCGCTCGCCAAGCCCAAGCTGTTTATTGCATTCGCTTCCAAATCCCTCAATGCCTTGAACAGGATTTTCCTCATCCTCGCTTCCCTCAATTCGCTCACTATCTTCCGCGAGTTTTCCAAAACCCTCGCGCCCTCAAGCGAGAAGGAGTTTTTTAAAAACGATTCTTGGTTTTTCAGGAAATCGTCACACTTGGAATAGAAGGAATCGTCCAACGCCGACAACCCCCCGTTCTGGCGCTCCTGTATCAAAACGCCCCTCAGGAAATCGTAATTCAAATCCATTACAGCTTCAGCCATATTTCAAAAACCTTTTTTCCAGCAAAAATCAAATTCCCGAGCTCTTTTCCCCTAACACCAAAACCGCCTTGTTCTTGCACAGCAAAAACACGCCCAAAGCCTGCGAAACCTCGGCTGGCTTCCCCCCTTCCAATTCCACCCTTTCCGGAAAATCCAGCGCGATATTAGTCTTGGGAAGAACGTTAATAGTTTTTTCGTTTTGCGAATTGGAAAAAGCCAAAGCCCCGAAAACCGAGAATTTTTCCAATTCCTCGGGCGAAAGCCTTTTCGCCATAAAACCCGAATCCCCGTGCAAAGAATTGGGAACGCGGATCAACCTCGCCAAATCAAGAGTAACCATCGCGTCCACGCCCACCGCATTCCCCCGTTTGAATTCCGAGTAAAGGTTGTCCCAAAAGGATTTCGGCGCGAACAACCACCTTCCCTTCCCCATCAAATCCAAAACCTTTTCCTTCCTCGCGAAAAAATCCTCCGCCCCCTTCCCCCGCAGCCCTTTTTTCTTCAAATCCTCGACGGACGCGGTTTTTACGAACCCGCTTGCAAACTCGAAAAACTTTTTCCCCCAGCCCAGCGAGTTTTTCGAAGGCCCGCGAAAGTCCTTCCCCTCTTCCGCCTTCCTTCTTTCGGCAGAAACCAAAAACTCCGGCCCGTTCAAATACTCGGTCAACTGCCTTCTCGCATCCTGGCTCAAGCCCAAGACCTTTTCCGAATTCAAGTGGAAAT
>CAYOZI010000020.1:0-18701 GCA_964408425.1 Microcaldota archaeon | reverse complement strand
GCTCTTGCATTGGCGTGGATTACGAACGGCAACTTCATTTTCGCGGCTCCCGGAGCCGTTTACATATTCGGAAAGGCTGTTTCGAAAGAGCAAAACGGGAGAATCGCTTTGGCAGGAGCGACCGTGAATTTGCTTTTGGCGTGGGTGTTCCTGGTTTTTGGAATAGTTTTTCCCGAATTCGCCCTGCTGGCTGGAGTCGGGGTTTACGTCAATTCTTTCCTGGGGTTGTTCAACCTCATCCCCGTCCCCCCGCTGGACGGAAGCAAAGTTTATTCCTGGAACAAAACCGCTTGGGCGGCAATAGCCCTCCTCCTCTTCCTCACATGGGTTTTCAACCCCTTCACTTACTCGCTTTGAACCAGTCCAACAGCACGTTTTAATATGCGCTTTTGCTGCTGAATAAAAAACGCCGGTAAAAAAGGTGGGGTTGAGAATGGACGACAAGGCTCAAGTTTCGGCAGAATTGATAATCGTCATTGCGGCTTTGATTGCAGTCGCTCTCGTCCTCATATCCCAACTGCAAAACACTGCCGAAAAAGGAAGCAAGGTTCTCAGCAACACTACAGACAAAGCCCTCGACGCCATCGCAGACATCGGTTGAAATGAAAAGCAAGAAAGCCCAGCTTTCGCTCGAATTCCTCCTTGTTTTCGCCGCGCTAACCGCCTTTCTTTCCGTTTTCCTCCCGGTTTATTCAACCGCCCAGAATTCCTTGAAGCTAAAGGCGATAGAAACAACCCAGGAAATAGCCTTGCAAAAAACCTACGGCATCGCGAGGCAGGCGCAAGTCCTAGGTTTCGAAAGCTCTTTGAATGCGGAAATAATCCTGCAGGCGAACGAAACCGAACTCAAGTTCGACGAAGCCAAAGGAGAGTTGCAAATGAGCTTCACCCATGCGGGCATAAGCAAAACGATTTCCCAAAAAACGAGTTTTCCCATTGAAATCGAAACCCCCGCAAAACTGGAGAAAGGAAAATACTCCGTTCAAGCGAAAGGCGGAACTCCCGTGGTTTTGAACGTCGAGCGTCAGGAGTAAAAGCCCAGTTTTACGCCAAAATCGAAAAAGGCGTTTCTACCATCGTCAAAAACCGCTCTCGAAACGTAAACGCCCTGCATTTTCCCGCCACGGCAATTCAAACTCAAAACTTTTTCCTTGGCGCTTAATTCAAGGCAGTAATCGCCGGCTTTGGAGAGAATTGCGGAAAACTTTTCCTCCAAAAACGCTTTCGCCTCGGCATTACCCTCTGCAAAAAGCTTGATTGCCGAAAGGGTTTCGGGATTGGAAACGCCCACTTCAGCAAAATCCTGCGCCAACTGGAATTCGTAAACCGTTTCCAAAGCCTGCGAAGGACGTGACGAAAGCAAGGGCATTGCCAGGGTCAACGCCAACCCCACCGCCAGCAATGCCAGCAGAGCTTCAACGGAAACGAACGCTCTACCCATGCGAACAAGCCACCAAAAACGTTTCCTCATTATCCTTCAACACTAAACGCTTTATGCAAAAACCCCCCTCTCCTTTCTTCAAAACCGCGTCCGGATGCGCGATATGGGAAAAAACCGTTTCCCCCTCGCAATACGCTATCCCTTCGGGAAAACAATTTTTCAAATTAAAATCCGCCTGGAACAAAACCCTGCGCTCTAGCCCTAAGGTTTTCGCGTCATCTGCCACCAAGAACGCTGAGGTGGAGAAAACCCACACTCCTAAAACCGACAAGGCCAGCACAAGAATTACTGCCGCAATGAAATCCCAGGAAAAACTCATGCCGGCCAAACCTCTTTGTCGGAAACCCTTACTTTCAGCAAACCGCTTTCAAAACCGAATTCCGAACCGCAATCTATTCCCCGCTTCCACTTTTCCAGGGAAAGCGTTTTCCCGCTCGAAGAGAAGTTGGAGAAATCCGAGCGGGACAAGGCATTCTTCCCGTCCAGAGAAAAGAAGTCGATGTAAAAACAAGCGCCCTCCAGCTCCGCCTGCGCCGAAGCGTTCTTCCCCACCGAAACGGTCTTGTCGAAATTTTCCCTGGCAAAACCCGCCATCACCGCGATGAAAGCGAAGTACGCCGCCAGGAAAACCAGCAGTTCCAGAGACAACTGGCTTTTCTTTTTCGTATTCAACCGAACCCCTCTTCCATCAAAACCACGAAAGCGAAATTCTCGGAAGGAAAGAAAACCGTCGCCCCCAAAACCACGTTTTCACCAACCCACTCGACGCCCGAAGGGGTATGCGAAAAGCCTTTCGCGGAAACCTTGCGGTCGAACAACACTTCGATGGCTTTAGGAACGATTTTCTTGTCCCAATCGAGAGTGCTTGCGGAAAAATCGAAGCAATGCCCGCAAACAACCGGTCGTTTTTCGGAAAGGGTTTCATCCAAAATTTGTTCCATCTCTCCGACCTCGACGCTTCCGAACCAGAAGTCGGCCTGGATATTCCCGTTGGAAAGCTTGCCCTCCCAAAAAACCTCGAGTTTTGCAAGGTTTCGCGCAGTATTTTCCGACACTTCCTTCTCCCCTGTCCCTTTCGATAACCTCAAAACCTGGGCTGCGGCTTCCTTCAACTCCATTTCCAGGTAATGTTTTTTCTCCAAAACCAGCACTCTTGAAGAGTAATCGAAAAACGTTTTCGCGGAATTCTTTTGGATTACGGCCAAAACGATGACGGAAGCTACTAGAAGAAAGGCGATCGAGAAAGCCAAAAACCCCTTCCGCATCAAACCATTAAAAAGCCGGGGTTTTAATTTCCTATTACGGGGTTTAGAAAAATGAATTTCAAGGTCGCGGTGGCAGGGTTGATGGCAATCGTTCTTCTCAGCCCCGGCGTTTTCGCCTACCTTGACCAGTCTTTTGCGGTAACAGTAAAAGTGGGCAACGACGGCAACGCGAAAATCACCGAGAAAACCGTTTTCTTCCTTGAAAACGAGGAGGAGAAGAAGGCGTTCGATTACTACTTGGGATTGGGAAAAACCACGCTTTTCGACTGGCAGAGGTTTTCCAAAAACATCAAATACCACTTTTCAGGCAGCGTTTCCGACTTGAGGATTGTAGCTACAAGGGAGTTTTTGGTACACCCGAACGCTGCCAGCGTCACGCTTGAATACGACGCGGACAACGTCATGCTCTTGGAAGGGATTTCCTCGAGAATAACCAAATACCGCTTCAACACTCCGTTGATCTCGCTCACTTCAGCCAAGGGCGAAATAAGCCTTGGAAACGCAATGAGCTTTACGCTCGAACTGCCGGACGATGCCGATGCGATTAAAGTCTCCCCGGACCCGGGGGTGGGAAGGAGGGAAAAAACGATAACGTGGACAGGCCCGATTTTCGGGGTTTGGGATGTTGAGTTTATACGCGAGGGAAGCTTGAGCAGCGAGGTTAATGCGTTCTTCGCCCAGACCGTAGAAAACCTGAGGCACAATTACTTGTGGATTCTGCTAGTTCTTTTTGCGCTTCTGCTTGTCGCCAAGGTCATCCAGCAAAAGCCCCAAGAGTGACTTTTCCTCTTCATCCAACCCGAAATAATCCCCGCTGTCCTTGGGCAATAAAGCGACGCTTTCCAACGCCTGTTTCGGAGAACAATGCAGCACCGCGGCTATCTTCCGTGCAGCCTGTTTTCTCAACGCCCTATCCCCCTTCGTCTGGCTCAGCATCCGCAATGCAGTCGGGAATTGGTAGGAGGAAAACTTTTTGTAGGAAACCTTTTTCGAAGCTGCAACGCCGCCGAACCCGAGCGCGAAAACGTACTTCAAAAGGGAATAATTCTGTTTTTTCGAAATCCTGCCTTTGAAAACGTTGGATCGGGAAAGCCAGGAGAATGCTTGTGCAATGTCCTCCGGCTTCTCATATTCAATAGGAATGTTTTCCTCGATCCACATCAACAGCAGATCGTTATCTCCAAACTCCGCGTTCATCGCATCCCGAAAGGAGCCTTTGAAAATGGAGGATAATGTTTTGAAAACGTTTTCATCCCTCTCTCGGTCCGAAGCCGCCCCGCTCTGCAAATCTATAATCGCCCCCCTCAAATCCCCGCCGCAATTCTCCACAATCCCCCCGAAGTTTATTTCATCCAACGCTACTTTTTCCTTACTTGCGATTTCCGCCAAAACGCGTTTTATCGAAGTCATGTTTATTTTCTTGAACTCGACTTTCACGCAAACTTCCCTCAGCTTGGCAATCTTCGGGTTCCAAGCGTCGTTCGCAATCAAAAGAATGGGTTGAGCTGAATTCTCCAGCAATTCCACGAGCGCCGGCACTTCGCCCCTGTCGAAAACAGAATCCAAATCGTCTATGACCAAAAGCCGCTGTCCGAACAACCCCTTCATACCCGCAGACCCGAATTGTTTTTGCATTGATTTTTCATTCCTGACTTCCGAAGAGCCCGATTCGACCAAGCTCCACCCGAATTCCTGTGCAAGAGCATGCGCCAAAGCCGTTTTTCCCGTTCCCGACGGCCCCCACAACAACAACGCCTTCTGCTTTTTCCCCCTATCCCATTCTAAAGCCCATTTTTTCACTTGAGTACGCGCCTCGTCATTGCCGGCGACTTCCTCGACAGACTTAGGAGCGTACTTGTATAACCAGGACAACCAAACCCACCGCTATTTCGATTTTAACCCAAATAGAAAGCAAATAATTACTTTGCCCGTCAAATAAAAAACATGCTAGTCGGGCTGGTAGGGAAACCAAGCAGCGGAAAAAGCACTTTGTTCAGCGCAGCCACGCTCATCGACGTAGCCATAGCAAACTATCCATTTACTACAATCGAGCCGAACAAAGGAATCGGTTTTGTGAGGGTCGAATGCATAGACAAAGAATTCGGAGTCCAATGCAACCCCAGAACCGGATTCTGCAAAAACCACGTCCGCTACGTTCCCGTTGAAATGATGGACGTGGCTGGATTGGTGCCTGACGCGCACAAAGGCGTGGGAATGGGAAACAAGTTCATGGACGATTTGAGGCAGGCTGACGCTTTGATACACGTGGTCGACGCTTCGGGCGCTACGAACGAGAAAGGGGAGGAAGTTCCAGCAGGATACCACGACCCTTGCGAAGACGTCGAGTTTCTGGAAGAGGAAGTGGATTTGTGGTTCCACAGCATCATACAAAGAAATTGGGTAAAATTCTCGAAAACGCCTTTCGAATCGCGCGGGCAAATGCTCGAGCAAGCTTCGCAATTGCTCAGCGGAATAATCGGAAACCCCTACCAGCTGGAAAAAACCCTTTTCAAATTAAACTTGCTCGACAAAAACCCGAGGTTGTGGAGCGAGGACGAAATAATGGCTTTCGCCAGGGAATTGCGCAAAAACTCCAAGCCGATTATTATCGCTGCGAACAAGGCGGACAAACCCACTTCCGAAAAAAACATAGAGAAAATGAGGGCAAAATTCCCCCGCTTGAAAATCATCCCGTGTTCCGGAGTGGCTGAATTGGCGTTGAGGAAAGCCGCCAGGGACGGAAGCGTCGAATACTATCCCGGAGACAAGGACTTCAAAATCCTCAAGCAGCTGACCGAAGGCCAGACGCAAGCGCTGGAATTCATCCGCAAAAACGTCTTGCAAAAATACGGTTCCACTGGGGTGCAGCAGATTCTCGACGAAACCGTGTTCGGACTGCTAGAATACAAAGCCATATTCCCCGCCGGCGTAAGCAAGCTGGCAGACCAGCACGGCAATATTTTGCCGGATTGCTTCCTCATGCCCGGCGATGCCACGGCATTGGATTTCGCGTTCAAACTCCACAGCGACATAGGCAACAATTTTATCAAGGCGATAGACGTGAAAACCAGGCAGTTGATCGGGAAAGAACACGTTTTGAAGCATCGCGATGCGGTGGAAATAGCGTTCGCCAAATAACCTTCAAACCAAAAGCCTTACTGTAGTCGACTGCCCCTTCTTCGATATTTTCCGTTCCAAAGAGATTACCCGCTTGTTTTCCAAAAGCTTCAAATAAGTTCTTACGGTCCGTTCCGGCTCCCCGGTTTTTTCGTACAACTCCCCGGCCGAAAGAACTCCCTTGTTCCTCCTCAAGACGGAAATTATCTTTTCCTCCAACTCCCCCGTCCCCGCCAGCCGCTTGGTTTTGGAAGGGTTTGCCTTCAACTCCTCGAAATCCCTTTTTTCTATTTTTGAGGAATTCCTTTCCTCTGCGTTTTTCCCGCACTGCCACAAGGTTTCTATTGCAACTCTCGCATCCCCACCTTGTTTCGAGGCATAAGCGGCAACAACCGCAATCAACTCTTCATCCCAAGAGTTCGGAGCGAAAGCCGATGCAGCCCTCTCCCTCAAAATCTTTTTCAATTCAATCGGGGAATAACGCTTGAACTCTATGCCCAAAGACTGCAGGGAACTTTTTGCCCTCTCGTCGATTTTTTGCGGGAAGTCCTTGTCGTTCGTAACGCAAGCTACCGCCGAAACGAAACCGCTTCGCAACAAATCATACAAAACCACGTCGTCCTTGTTGTGCAAAAGCCTGTCGCACTCGTCCAGCGCAATCACGCAGTTCAACTTCTGGTTTAATGCAAAAGAGGAAATGCGCGAAAGCATCTCATCCGCGCCCAAACCCCTCCTAGGCATAGGCTCTCCCAACGCGGACGCTATTTCCGCCAATACCGCCTGCCTGGACGGATGCTGCCAGCAGTTTATGAAAATAGGCGTGGCCTTGCCCGACTCTTCGCCAAGCTGTTTGAAAACCAGTTTCGCGCAAGACGTTTTTCCGGATCCAGGCGGCCCGAACAAGAACAAGTTTTTAGCTTTCCTCCCTTCGAAAGCCGGCTGCAGCGCTAAAACAATTTCCTTCAATTGAGCCTCGCGCCCCGGAAGCGAGTCAGGAAGGAAATCCGCCTTAAGCATAAGCTCGTTCTTGAAAACCATAACAATACAAAATCCAACGCAAGATTAAAAACGCTCTTTCCCTCCCAACCTAGTATGCCGAAAAAAACAGTTGCGGAAAAACAATCCAAAGCCGACAGCTGGAAGGTTGGAAGCCTGAAAGACTGGATTGCGCTCACAAGGGCAGAGCACGCTTTAATCGTCGCCATCGCAGTCATAGCAAGCGAATTCGTCGTTTCAAAACGCTTTTCCTTCGCCCAAATGCTTTACCCTGCGTTGGGGCCGGCGCTCATCACGCTCGGAGCTTTCGCCTGGAACGATTTTTTCGGGGTTAAAACCGATGCTGCAATGAAACGCCTTGAAAGGCCGCTCGTATCGGGAAAAATAGGAAGGAAAACCGCGTTTTACGGGGCTTTGCTTTTCTTTGCGCTCGGTCTTATCGCGACGCTCTTCGTCAGCCAGACTGTTTTCATCATAGCGGCGTTATTCACCGTTGCATCGATGCTCTACGACCCGGTTCTCAAGAAAATCCCGCTGTTGGGCAACGCGTTCATAGCAAGTTCAATGAGCATTTCATTCCTTTACGGAAACTACGTTTTTTCCGACACGCTCAATCCATACGTATTGCTTTTTGCGGGCATATCCTTCCTGGCGGGGTTGGGAAGGGAATTGATCCTCACGCTCAGGGACATGGAAGGGGATAGGAAAATAGGCGCGAAAACCCTGCCCATGCTCATAGGCACTAAGAAAACCGTGATTCTCGCTTCGGCGTTGTTCCATTTGGCGGTCGGCTTGAGCTTCGCCCCGCTCATGAATTCGATCAAACCAGCATACTTGATGCCCATTGCCGTGACGGACGTTTTGTTTTTGTTGACTGCATGGACTATAACGTTCAAACAAACTCCGCTGGTTCTGAAGAAAGCGAGAAACTACACGCTGTACGGGCTGTTGATAGGCGTAATAGCGTTCGCAACCCTAGGCTTTTGATTTCAAAGAACGTCCAGCTTCCCGAATTTGCCGAGAGTCAATTGAAGCTTGTCCTGCCACGTGTTTACATAGCCGTTAGTAATGCTGATTTTGCTTCCTTCCTGGATCTTGTCGATCTGGTCGTTCCACAACACCAGCGAAATCGTCCCCGAATCGTCCTTTATCGTTGCATTCGCTACTCTCAACGCCCTTCCGTTCTTGTTCAACTCCCTCGGCTTTTCCACGCCCACAACCTCGGCCTCGATAGTAACGTTTCCGGTTCCAGGCGTCAATTCAGAAATCTTCATTTTTACCCCACCATCCCATCAAAAAAATAGCTTTAAACCACCAAAAAGCTAATTGACTTCAAAGGCAGGGAATAAAAGTTTTTTGGGAGACGCTCGGAATGGTCGATTTCAAGCAAAGAGTCGAAAAGCTTCAAAAGAAAATGAAAGTGGATTGCGTCATCCTAGCGCAATTCAACCATCCTGAAGCCGATTCCTATTACTACTCGGGAGTCACCGAACCTTTCCTGGCTTACGTCGGAAAAGAGAAAAGCGTGGCGTTTACTGATGCGGATGAACACGGTTCCCAGTTCGACGAAGTTTTGCCTTTGAAGAAAGCCAAGGGTTCTTACAATGTTTTTTTCAAGAAAAACAAGGTGAAAACGGTGGGAATGAATTTCTCCACCGAAGCCAACCGCGTGGGATTCAAGCTTTTGGAAGGGGGTAAAATAAAGGCGAAGGACTATTCCGATGAGTTCGATGCATTGAGAAGCAGGAAAGACGAGCAGGAACAGCGTTTGATAAGAAAAGCCCAGGAAATGACGAAAAAAACCGTGGAAGAGGCGAAACAAGGCGGGTTCGAAGGAAAAACGGAAAATGAACTCGCCGGTTTCCTCGAATTTTCATGCAGGAAGAAAGGTTTTGCATTGGATTCCTTCCCGCCCATAGTTGCTACTGGAGAGAACGCCGCCACCCCCCACGCCATTCCCTCAAACGACAAGGTCAAAGAAACGGTTTTGATCGACTGCGGGGCCACCTGCAAATTATACCACGCGGATTACACCACCACGGAATACTGGGGAAAAGGCAAGGAAATGAAAGACGCGGTGGAAGCGGTTTGGGAGGCCAAGAAAGCCGCTGAAAGAAAAGCCAAGGTAGGGACTAGCGGAAAAACCATTTCCAACATTGCCGAGAAGGTCATTGCCGAATACGGGTTCGGAGCTCATTCCTTCCGAAAGGCAAGGTTGTCGTTGGGGCACAGCGTTGGACTCAAGGTCCACGACGGCTTTCGGGTTGATGACGTTAAGCTGGAGAAAGGAATGGTTTTCACCATAGAACCGGGAATATACGTCCCAAAACGCTTCGGAGTGAGGTTTGAAGACGTCGTTTTCCTGTAAACGCCCTTCTCGGAAGGGGTAAAATCCGCCTGAAAAAAGGGTTTTTTAACCGCTTTCAACCTAATCTTATCGTCTGGTTTTGCGAGTCAAAAACCCTATTGGATTTACTAGAAAGCGCGTTTGCAAAAGGTGGTTTTGAACATGGTGGAAGAACTGAAGGAAGAGCTGAAAGAAGAGGAAGTTTCTGCCGAAGAGCTTGAAACCGGCGAGTTGAGCGACGAGGAAGCCGAAAGCGAGCACATGCCCTTCCCCAACGCCAGAGTCGTGAAAATAATCAAGCAGAATCTGAAGAACCCGCACCAGATCAAGAGGGACGTGAAACTGGCTGCAAACACCTTGCTCGGCGAGATACTGGGCAGCATAGCCCAAAGCATGAACGACGAGGAATATTTCACGCTAAGCATAGAGCACTTCAACAAAGCCGCGCGCAAGTACAAGGAAATCTCTTTGAACGAAAAGCGCATTCGCAGGATAAAGAAGGTTTTGGAAAAACAACGCGCCGAATTGGACGAGATAGTGGCGGAAATAGAACTGGAACTGCCGCCCGAAGAAGGGGCAAACAACTCTTACTGATTGACGAAAGGATAAACCATGGACGCGCGGGAATTGAAGATAGAACGGGATTCGGCGAGAAGGGAAGCCAAAAACATTTCCTTCGACAACCGCAAGAAAATCTCCGAGCTCAGGGAACTCTTCGACAAGACCAAGGAACTCAAGAACTCGCGCGACAAGGAAAACGATTTATCCGCAGAGCTAAGGCAAAAGCGCGAGGAAGCGAAAATCCAAGCCTCCCAGTGCAAAGCCCGGCTTTACGAATTGAGAAAGAAAATGACCGATGCCGGAGAGGGAAAGAACCCCATCGCCCTTCAGGACGAAGTCGAGCGGCTGGAGTGGATCCAGCAAACCGAATCCTTGAATTCCAAGGAGGAAAAGCAGTTCGCAAAACAGATCTCGGAATTGCGCAAACAGCTTCCGAAAGCCAAGGAATTCCAAGACGTTCTTGTAGGGTATTACGCTGAAAGGAAAAAGCTGAGGGAACTGGAAACCAAGGAACGCGAGTTTCACTCGAAAATGGTCGAGCACTCGAACAAAGCCAAAGCTCTTCACGATCAATTGATGGCTGCCAGCAAGCAGATCGATTCCCTCCAGAAAAGCATTTCCTCCGCAATCGGCATTCTCGAGAAAAAGTTTTCCGAAGCCGACGAGAAGCACGCGGAACTCGTGAAAACGGTCGGGGAGCATAAAGTAAGGGAAATGGAAGAACGCCAGAAGGAGCATGCAGATCATTCCAGAAGGCTGCAAGCCCAGCACCAGAAAGTCGTCGAGAAGGCGAAGGCAATCTACTCGCGCTTCAAAACCGGCGAAAAGATTTCCCTAGATGAAATGATGGTCTTGAGGGACAGCGGGCTGCTTTGAGCAGGCGTTCATTTTAATCGTTTTAAACCCGGCCAGCCAACTCTTCTTTAGAGGTGGGGGCAATTGGAAAAAAGAAAGGTCGGGGAAATAGACCATTACTACAGCCAGTTAGGCGTAGCCGTGGTTATGCTAACCGCGCCGTTGAACGTCGGGGACAGGATTCTGATAGAAACCCATTCCGGAAAACTCGTTTTGGAACAGGCGGTAGATTCGATTCAAATAGGCCACGACAAGATCCAGGGGGCCAGGGCGGGAGACGCAATAGGGCTGAAAGTCTTGGAAAAAGTCCATCAGGGAAACGTCGTTTACAAAATCTGAATTCAAGGTTTTGAGTGGCTAGAATACCACAGCGAAATTCCGCCAACCCACACTGGCGCCAAGACCGGCAGAATCACGTTTAACCCTATTGCGAAGTAAAACAAAACCGCCCCGAGCAAAAAGCAAAAAACGCTAGCCAAAGCCAAGCTCACGCCCAACAGCGAAACGTCAATGTTTTTCTTTCTCAAGTGCGGAGGCAACGGAGGCTCGTGCGGAAGATGCGGAGGCAAGTGAGGAGGTTTCGGAGGCATAAAATCACGCTTTCTTCCAAACCACGCCGTTAGGCGTGTCTTCCAAGATTATTCCCTTTTTCCTCAGCAAATCGCGAATCTCATCAGCCTTCCTGAAGTTCCGTTCTTTTCTGGCGTTCTCCCGCTCTTCAACCAGTTTTTTCACTTCCGAATCCAAGGAAACCCTTTCCGAAAAAGACCAGTCAACGACCCCCAAAACCGAGTCGAACTCCTTCAAAAACTCCAGCGCATTCAAAGCCGTTTTCTTAGAAACCTTTCCCCCATCGATCGCCTTGTTGAACTCCTTTGTGAAAGCGAAAACCGCCGCCAAGGCGTTCGCAACATCCAAATCGTCGTTCATTGCTTTTTCAAAATCCTTTCTCGTTCTTTCCAGCAACTGCTCCAGCTTCGAATCGCCTTTTGCAGAAGAAGCGTTTTTCAGCCTGAACGCAAACTCCCCGAGTTTTTTCACCGTATTCTCCGCATTATCAAGGGCTTCGAAAGTGAAGTTCAACTGAGAGCGGTAATGCGTCGAAAGCAAGAGAAAGCGTATCGCCTTGGGAGAATACCCTTTCTCGAGAACGTCGCGCAGGGTAAAGAAATTTTTGAACCTCTTCGCCATTTTCCTGCCGTCGACAAGCAAATGCTCGTTGTGCAGCCAGTATTTCACGAATTTTTTTCCCGTAGCCCCTTCGCTTTGCGCAATCTCGTTCTCGTGATGCGGGAATTTCAAATCCACGCCTCCCGCGTGGATGTCGAAGCTTTCCCCCAAATACTTCATGCTCATGGCGCTGCACTCGACATGCCAGCCCGGCCTTCCCTTTCCGAAAGGCGCCTGCCAGAAAACGCTCCCGTCTTCAGGAGTCCAAGCTTTCCACAACGCGAAATCGCTCACGCCCTCCTTTTCATATTCATCCGCAGCCACCCTTCCGCTCGCGCCCGCCTTCAATTCGCTTAAATCTATATGAGAGAGCAAACCGTAGTGCTTGAATTTCTTCAGGTTGTAGTAAACGCTCCCGTCCTCTCCGATGTAGGCTATTCCTTTTTCCAAAAGCCTTTCGATTATTCCTATCATCTCCTTGACGTGATCCGTGGCTTTTGGATAAGCGAAAGCGCGTTTTATTCCCAGCGAATCCAAATCCTCGAAAAACGCCTTTTCGTAAAAAGAAGTGAATTCCTTCAAGCTCTTTCCTTTTTCCCGAGCTCCTTTGATGGTCTTGTCGTCAACGTCGGTCAAGTTCATTGCCAGTTTTACCGCGTATCCTTCGTGCTCCAGCCACCGTCTCAATAAATCAGAAAACAAGTACGCCCTGAAATTCCCGATGTGGGCGTAGTTGTAAACCGTGGGCCCGCAGGCATACATTCCGACGCTCTTTCCCTTTAACGGCTTGAACCCTTCCTTCTTCAAAGACATCGAGTTGAAAAGATTCAAAGGCATTTTTTCACTTTTTTTCCAACGGCTTTTGAGGCGCGTCGCCGCGCGACCGCCACTTGGCGAAAGCCTTTTCCAAAATGCTTTTCGTATGCTCGTCAAGAGGCTTGAACTTCAAATGCGCAAACGTGACCTCGCTTCCCTTCGGCCTTTCCGTCGAATGGCTCACGTAAACGCCCAAAACCCCAACGCCAGGCTGGACGACGTAATGATGGCCTAAAAGTTTTTTCAAATCCAAAGTGTTGAGCTTCGATTTTCTTCCGGTTTCTGCAAGAACGAGTTGCTGAATCGAATCCAGTTCGGCATACATTCGCGGGCTGTCGGTCGCTGGGATCACTTTCCGAACGCAGGAAAGAGGAAGTGTTTTTTCGCGAATCTCCCTTTCCAAGGTTCAGCCCCTCTCTGCGGTCAACGCCGTGCTCGTAATGACATCCCCCAAGCCAACCGTGCTTTTCGACTGGACTATCGGGGCCGGAACGCAAATGGCGTAATGGTCGATCAGCTCGAAAATCCCGCTTTCCAACAACGCCCTTCTTTCGAAAGAAGAATGCCTTTTCATCCTCTGTTCATCCAGACCCCCTTCCAACGCCCTCAACTGGTTCAAGCCCGAAGCCGAAGGCAGCATGGAATGCTTTGCCAAATCAGCTTTAGTCACGAAACCGCTTCCTTTCAAAGCTTTTAGAGCCGCGACTATTGAAGAGAAAACCAAGGAATCCCTGCACCTTTCCAGCGCAATGGGATAAGGTTTTTTCAAGACCAAAAGCTGGAATCCGAAAGAATGGACGTGCACCCGGTCGAGCTTCAAAACATCCGAGAGTTTTTTTGCGCCCAGATAAAGGGAATACGAATTTTCGTTCTTCTTTATCCTGTCCGCTTCCTTGTCGCACCCCAAGAGGTTCAGCACTTCGACCAGCTCCATTTCATTCAGCCCCATTCCGTCCACAGCCAGCCCGAGGGACTTCAAAACCTTCCGCCCGACTTCCTTGTCGTCTATCGGAACGTACTCCCAATGAACGAAAAGCGCCTTGTTCTTGCTTTTCAAAAGCTGGATTTGCTTCTTGATTTTCTCGAGAGTGGCGTTAAAGTTCTTGTCGAAATGAAGCTGTTGAAAACCAGCGAGAAAAGCGACGCCCACCGCCTTCCCGACCTCCGGAAGGTTGAAAGTCTCTGAAAAAACAGGAAGGTAATGAGTTAATGAAGAAACGATCAGGCGGTTTGAACGCGGAGCGGTGAAAACCTCTCCCCCGAACTTGAAAGACTCATTTGCCTTGAACTCGAAAATCCAGTTGATTTTCGTCGCATGCTCGACCCGCGCGGCTTTCTTGGCTTGAAGGCAGACGATTTTCTTTCCCTTCACCACCGGAAAACAAACGCTCTTGTCGAAAAAACCGGCTTGGTACGGCGACAGCAAGGAAGAGTAGGACAAGACGAACTCGTGGAACGCGGAAAGCTGGTTGGCCATTATTCCCGCCTGCCCTCCTATCCTCTTTTCGGAAGGAACAAACGCTTTTTCCAGCCACTCGAAAACCTCGCTTTCGGCAGGAAGATGCAAAGCTTTCCCGGTTTTCACGCAATGCAGCAACGCCCAATAGAAATCGCGCATCCCCTTGATTTCTTTAGGTTCGGAATCGGCCTTTTTCTTTGCGAAAGCAACCTCTTCGTGCGTAAGCATTGCCTCGGCTTTCTCCGCCTGCTGCACGCCCAAAACAACGTAATCCACGTTGGAATTGAAGGCGGTCAGGGCTTTCGCTAATTTGAATTTCTTGGTTTCGGAAAACCTCTTTTCCCAGCTGAGAGTTTCCATCACCAACAATTTGGGAAAACGGGTTTAAAACTCACTTGTTTTTCAAAGAATCGTAGGTTTTCTTCATTCTCAACGCATCCGCTTCCAAAACCGGGCTTTCCGAAATTATAGTCCCGCTGCACTTGTATTCAACCAACAATTCCGCGAAAGGCTTGAACGGCGGGGATTCGGAGGACAATTCCAAGTGCGACAACTCCCCCTTAGCCGAATACCTCACGCCTTGGAAGTGCACGTGCAAATCGTCGAAAATCGTTTTGTCAAAGCTTTTTATCAAATCGAACATTTCCTCAAAGCCTTTTTTCGAATCCAAACGCCCGTTGCCCCGCGCGTGGACGTGGGAAGCGTCGATCGTCAAGCCCAGCCCCTTCACTTGCCCTCTCATTTCCAATAATTCTTCAAGCGACCCCCACTGCGAAACCTTCCCCGTGACCTCTGGCGCCAGAATAACATCCAGCTTTTCCTTCTTCACTTCGCCCACGAGGAACTCCATCGCCCCCCGCATTTCCTCGAACGCGTCTTTCGGGGAATATTTCCCGTAAAATCCCGGGTGGAATACGACCTTCCCGCCTCCCGCATAATGCAAAACCCTCGCCGTGTCCAGAATGAAAGAATGACTTTTCTTCCGCTTGGGATGTTCGTGCGAAATCAGCGAAATGTAGTAAGGCGCGTGCGCGCTCAGCCTCAAGCCAGTTTCCCTGATTTTTCTTCCCAGCGCTTCCGCACTCTCCCTTTTCACGTTCACGCCATGCACAAGCTCCCATTCTATAGCCCCCAAGCCCAGCTTTTTCACGAAAGCTATCCCTTCGGCCATGGAAGAGCCTTTGCACGCTATAGGTATTCCGCCGGTCCCGAAAACAACCCCCCAACCCATACTGGTTTTTAACCTTCTTTCCGTTATTAAACTGCTGTTTTACTCGAGGCGGGTTGAAGGGAAATGAACGTCAGATACTTGGGACACTCTAGCTTCATCGTGGAATATGCAGGAAGGACCGTGTTGTTCGACCCGTGGCTCGACCCCCACCCCTTGCGCATGGAACGGATCGTTCCTCCGGCTTTGACGCCGCAAGACATAGTAAAATGCGACCTTATTTTCATCACCCACGAGCATTTCGACCACTGCGACCCGTACAGCGTTGGAGTGATACAATCCCGAACTCTCGCGCAAGTCGTAGCCCCGGAAGAAACGCTGGCTTTGCTGGACGTCCCGCCGAGAGTGAGGGTTCCGGTGAACGAAGGAGACTCTTTCAATTTAATGGGAATGGACATAAAGGTGGTTTCTGCCAAACACCCGCAATCCACCCACCCGGTCGGTTTCATAGTTTCAGACAAGAAGGAAAGCGTTTACCACGCGGGCGATACGTACGATTTCTACGAAATGACCGGAATAAGCGTCGATACGGCGTTAGTCCCGATAGGAGGAACGTTCACAATGGACATTATAGGTGCAATAACTTCCTTGAAGCGGATAAAGGCGAAAAACGCCATTCCCATGCACTACGACACGTTCTCTAAAATCCGCGCGAAACCCGAAGAATTCGCAATGCGCGTCCGCTCTTCCACGAAAACCAATCCCATCCTGCTGGGCGTGGGCGAAAGCACTAGAGTATAAAAACCCTTTTCAGCACAATATTCTTTTCCCGATTCGTTGCTTTTCAGCAAAGGTGGTGGTTATACAATGAGAATTATAGGCGGAAGAGTGGAAAACGTCAGCGCGAGAAAACTCGCCGGAAAAGAATACAAGGGAATAAGCACCAGCATCCGCACTCCCGAACTCAAGGAATCCGGGAAAAACTTGGAAGTGTCATACTCTTGGGAAAGCAATTACGAAGAAGGGTTCGCCGACATGAAGATAGAAGGAATCATAATCGTCGAGGCGGACGACAAGGAAAGGAAGGAAATACTCGACAACTGGAAGAAAGACAAGACTCTCCCGATTTACGTTGCTGAAGAGGTTTTGGCTGCAGTAAACTATACGACCAGCGCGGTCGGAACACTATTGGCTTTCGCGGTAAACGTTTCCGCGCCCGTAGCTGTTTCCAGGCCCAAGATCATTCCCGCGCAGGAAAACAAGCTTCCCGGAAAGAAAGCCGGCTGAAGCTAAAAAGCCCTTAAAATTTTTTTAATTTACAGCAAGCCTAGAAATAGCGCTGGCTTTAACCGCAAGCCCGGCTGAAAAACCCCTTTTGTAAAATAAAAAGAAAAAATAAGGGTTTTCAACCGAACAGTGCGGCGAGTCCGGCGGCAGCGTCCTCTTCCTTCTTCTCTTCGGACACTTCCTCTTTCTTCGCTTCCTTCTTGGCTTCGCCCGCAGGTGCGGCGACAGCTGCGACTGCAGCTTGCTTCACAGCATCTTCGATGTTCACGCCTTCCAAAGCCGAAACGAGCGCCTTGACCTTCGTCGCGTCTTCCGACACGCCGGCCGCGCTCAAAACCTTGGAGACGTTCACCTCGCTGATAGGCTGCCCCGCCGAGTGCAGGAGCAAAGCCGCGTATACGTCCTTCATTTTTCATTCCCTCCTAAAAAACAATTTTTTCATTCCTTTACTGCGCCGGTTGTTCCGTGGGCGCTTCGCTCTCTTGAGGCTGGGTTTCCTGAACCGGTTCAGCCGCAGGTTCTACTGCAGGCTCTCCCTTAACCGGAGCAGCCGATTTGGAATCCACGATCTTCTGGATCGCCATCGCCTCGCGAACCGCCTTGGCGATCACGAGAGGAACCGTAGTTTCGTTCAAAACGCCCGCGAAAACGGCAAGATTGACCGCTTGAGAATGGGCTTGCTGCAATCGAGCAACGAGAGCCGCCTCATCAACATCCAAAACTTCGGCTTTGTACACCAGCCCATCATCCCAAACCGCTTTTACCTCGACTCCCGCATCCATCGGCTCTATCCCGAGTTTCGAAAGGATTTTAGCAACAGCATCAACAATAACCTCGCCCTTCTTGGCGACAAGCGCGTCTTTCGCGATTACGACTTTAGGGCCTTGGATCTTCGCTTCGATCTTAGCCTGCTTCAACTCAGTCAAAACGGGTCCCGGAGCCAAATTCGTATCGCCGGCGGGAACTACGATGTCGAAAGGAGCTTTTGCGCCGGGCTTTGCCGCGGTCTTGCTCTTGTTCTGCTTGAATAACCTGAAAAGCTTGAACGCAGGAAGAGAGCTTAAAACCAAAACCCCTCCGTTCCCCAAGTATTCAAGCAACGGCTTGGTCTCTGGGCGCGATTCCTCCAAAGCCCTCGTCAACAGCGTGTGCCTGCCGAACAGGAATTCAACCTGCCCGCGGGTTTTCTTCATTACAAGATTGTATTGTTTTGAAGGAAGCGAGGCGTTGGAAGCTATGGCTACAGTAGGATAGGCTTTCAATTCCTTCTTCGCCTTTTCCAAAAACGAAATTTTCTTTTGCTTCGAAATCATCCAAAAAACCCTTTTTTTTCTCAATTGCCCTGGACCGGGATCCTCACGGGCTTGCCCATCGTCGTCTTTACGAAAACGCTGCGGATGTTCTGCGAGTTAATCTTCTTCTCGACCGCATCCAAAACAGCGATTATGTTTTCCACCACTTCATCTTTCGGCTGGTTCTCCCGCCCGATAACGCAATGCACTGAAGGCAAAAACTTTCCTTTCGCCTTCACGACGATCGTCTTGCGCGCGTTGCTGACGAGAACCGAAAGATTCGCATTGGGAAGAATCGGCTTGGGCAACTTACCCTTCCCTCCGAGCAGTTGACCAAAAGCCTTGCCGACCACGACCATCATCTGAGGCGCGGCGAGCAAAGCGTAGTCCAAAAGCTCTTTCTGCTTTTTCTTGTCTTTCGAAAAAGCGTCTATCTGGGCGGTAGAGAAAACCATTTCCGCGCCCGCCTTCTGCGCGTCCGTAGCCAGCTGCCCGTCCGCGAATACGCCTACCTTAACTGCCTTCGGGGCGAACGGCAAGACTACTTCCGCGCTGAGCCTCTGCTCTGCTTTCTTGAAATCGACGTCCTTGAAGTTGAAAGCCAAGTCTATGCTCTGCGTGAATTTCCTCTCTCCCTTCGCGGCCAGAGCTTCATCTAGAGCCTTTTCAACATCCTTCCTGTTTACCGGCATTTCAAAAAACCTTTTATTAACGCAACAACGTTTTCCGAAACGACGAAACTAAAAAACGCAAACCGAATGGGGTTCGCGCGAATCCCTCCTGACGAAGTCAGTAGTCCCGGGAAAACGAGCAGAAAAGAAAATGCCGGCGGTGGTTTAAAAGCCTAGCGTTTTTTCAAGCTTTGAAAGCGAGAGAGAGTCAATTGCTTTTGCCTAGAGGAAAGTTCTTTCTTCTCTTTCGCCACGA
>CAYOZI010000019.1:11303-18747 GCA_964408425.1 Microcaldota archaeon | reverse complement strand
CTACGGAGGCAATACGCAGAATAAAATTTGAAAGAACAGGCTTTTAATCGCTTTCAGCCACTAATGAATTTCGGGTTTTAAAAAAGGGAGAAAAAATGGTTTTCGAACAGTCTAACATTCTCGTGGGGCTAATCTCAAGTTTGGTTCTCGCGATTTACGCCTTTCGGAAGAAGGAATTGACGGACGGGGGGACCATAGCAGCTTGGTTCATAGGCGTGAGCGTGTTCGCCTTCGGAGGGTGGACGTGGCTGGGGCTTCTGGTCTTGTTCTTTCTTTCTTCGGCGTTGCTGACGCGTTACAAGCAGAAACTCAAGCTGGACGCTTACTCGGAATTCGCCAAGGGGGGAACGCGGGATTTCTGGCAGGTGGTTGCGAACGGGGCGCTGCCGTCGTTGATAGCGGTAGGCTATTACTTGAATCCGAATCCCGCTTTGTTCGCCGCTTACGCGGCGGTTTTGGCAACCGCGACCGCCGACACGTGGGCTACCGAGCTGGGGGTTTTGAGCAAAAACGCTTTTTTCATAACCAGCTTCAAGAAAGTCCATAGCGGTGTGAGTGGAGCCGTGTCTGTAAAAGGGCTTTTGTTCGCTTTCGCAGGCGCGTTTTTCATCGCATTCGGCGCGATAGCTTTGAACGCTTTGAATAACGTGATAGACTTTTCGTTGTTGAGCGGGGTTTTCGTCGAGCAGTTCGTCGGCGGGAGGAAGTTTTTGCTGTTGATAGGCGTGGCGGGTTTCGTCGGTTCGCTGGCCGACAGCGTTTTGGGCGCGTTGGTGCAGGGCATTTACTATTGCGACGAGTGCAAGAAGGAAACGGAGAAAACAGTCCACAAGTGCGGGAGGAAAACGCGTTTGTTGAGAGGGTTCCGGGAGTTCGACAACGACGCGGTCAATTTCCTGAGCACGTTCATTGGCGGGGCTATTGCCTTTCTTTTGGCTCCGATAGCGTTCTGAAAAAAAAGAAAAAAGGGGCGTTCGGCCCTTTCACGCCTCTAGCGTTTCTTGCGCATTACCCCGAAGTAGTAAGCCGCTATCAGCACCAGTCCGATGAACACCAGCGCCAGAGTGTAGTCTGTTCCTGCTGCTGTTGGTGCGGCTGAAGGCGTTGCCAGTGCAGCGGCGGGCGTTGCGGAACTCGTGATTGCCGCAGGCTGTTTGATGTCGTTCAAAACTCTCGGGTTGAGGGTTTTCTTTATGTTAACCGTTGCCGTGAACTTCTGGTTTTCCATCAAATCCACCAAATACTCGGCAACGATGCTGCCGCTTTTCACCGACAAGGGCTTAGGGTTGAACAAGATAAAGCCGTTCGCGTAATCCGAGTACTCCAGCGGGAGGATGAACCTGAGGATTCCATTGAACGCCCTTGGAGACGTGTATTCGAGAGTCAGGAAAGTGTTTCCGGTTTGGAACGAGCCTTTCACTCCGAACGAGTTGGAAATCAGGCGAGTTTTTTCTATAGTACTGGGAGTGGCGCTGGGCGTGGGCGTTACGGAAGGCTTTGCGGTTGGAGAGGCGGTTGCCGAAGGCGTTGGCGTTGCGCAACCGCTTCCGACGCATCCTCCGCTTCCGCTGACGCCACTACTGCTGCCGCTTGATGAAATCGTGTAGGAAACGCCGACCGTGTGGCTTCCTTGGCTGACGCTGTTTAGCGTCAAGCTTCCGATTGTGTAGTTAGAAGCGCAAGTCAGTGCAGTTCCGTCTAGAGTTATGGTGGTCCCGTCGCAACCGGCGGATGAAATGTTCGGGACTTTATCCGTAAGGTTGAAGTTGGAAGTTATCGAGTTTTGGAAAGTGACGTTATACTGGTTTTGCCCCGTGCCTCCGGCCGGAGTTTCGCTTTCTTCCATTGCCGGGAAAGCGATGTTGGCAGTGAAATTAACGCCGACGATGCTTGTTGTAGAGTTTGGAATCCAGTTGTTGAAATCGGCGTTGACCAAGTTCAAGTCGTAAGTAGTGAAGCAAACGGTTACATTCCCTCCCGACTCTTCGCCCGGTCTGGAGTCGGTGAAAACCACGCACGAAGTGTTTGTTCCCACTCCCGTGTCGTCCCACCCTGTTTTTCCTTGAGTAATCCACGAAAAGTTCATGTTGGTGCTCATGTTTATGGTGCAGTTGGTCCAGGCGTCTGAAGCGTACGCGCACGTTTGAAAGTCCGAGTCGTTGGTCGGGCTTCTTGGGGTTGCGTTGACGGGAATGAAGTAACGCACGCTCGCGTTGTAGAACGTCCAGTTGCTCAACGCGTTCCTGAACCAGGCGATGTAGCTTACCGTCAAATTCTCTCCGAACGCGGGCGGGCTCATGGGATCCCAGCCGCTTATGCTTTGGTTGACCACGTAAATCGGGGAAGTGGGGTACAATTGTCCCGGTCCCATTTGGCCGGTGTCGTTAGTCTGGTTCATTACCGTAAAGTACAAGCCGTAAGTCGTTGACATTGCTTTTTCGGCGTTGGTGACGTTTATGGTGAGCGCCCCGCCGCCGTTCTGGCCCATTCCAGCCACGAACGAAGCGTTTATCCCCCAGTATCCGCTTTCGTTGCCGACACTGAAGTTTATTGCGCGCAGCGTTCCGTTTACGTACAAGTCGTAACCGCTGGGCGAGGGAATAGAAATAGTCATGTTGAACGTTTGGTTGCTGACGGGGTCGGTGTTAGACTGGTTTTGGGTCAGCAAAGGCATTATCGATTCGGGCGGGCAGTCGTTGCCAGGATTCATTCCAGTGCATGAAGTAGAAGCGTTGACGGGGTTGTAGAGCACGAACCTGCTGTCATCGGCAGTATCCAAAAACGTGAAGTTCAACAAATAGGAGTAAAGCCTCATGTACGTCGGCATTTCCATCTGCCCGTTCTTGTCGAAATACAAAACGTCCCCGAAACTGTTGTTGCTGTACTGGGGCATTCTCGAAGTGGCGTTGAACGTCATTATCGGAAGTTGAATCACGTACGCGGGGTCGGTTTGGTTCCAAACGGTGATGGAAACGTTGCTGCCGAAAGTCCCGCTGTTATTCACGAAATACGGCCTCGGGTTGAAAGAATAGTTTTGAACGCCGTACCTGGGCTGGGAGTTGAGCGTAGTGTTGAGGGAGCATCCGCTCGCGCAAATGGCGGTCATGAACGAGTAAACCGGGCCCAGATTCCCGTGAGAACAAATGTTTCCTGCGCGGTTGCAGCCCATTACAACGGAATTTTCTGAAAAAGCGGATATGTTCAGCTTTACCGTTAGGGAAACGTCTACGGGCGTTCCGTCGCCGTTCGTAACCTGCACCCTGCAAGCGCTGTATGTCAAGTTTATCCCCTCAAGAGCTTTGGTGCCCGTGCACGCGGAGCTGTTTACCATGCCGTACGGAAGGTAGAACGTGACGTTGGTGTAATTGGTGGCGTTTATCGCACTGCCGTTAGTAATGCGGAGAATAAGGGTATACGTGGCGTCGAGGTTTCCGGCGCTGAAGTTGAAATCGCCGCTAACGTCGTTGACGTTGAAAGCAAAACCAAAACCCGAAAAAAGAGTTAGGAAAAAGAACGACGCTAAAACGCTCGAGACAAAACCTGTTTTCATACCCCTCTCGCCCCCTATTTTCAAAGATTTAACCCGTACGCCCAACTTTAAGCTCTTCGCTATCCAGCAAGTTTCGGGCGTATAAAAAGGTTTGTTATTTCCCGCTCGTAATTCCTTCCAAAAAACGGTTGAAATCCAAGCCGGAAGACGTCAGGTTTTTCTCGATGAATTCTTTTGGTGAAATCCAGTGGAACGAAACGATTTCCTCCTGCAGCGAATCTTGAAACTCTTTAGTAACGCTTCCTCCAGTAATCTCGCACTTGAAAACCTCCGCTTCCACGACGTCCCCGCTTTCCATCGTGAAATGATATTCCCCGAGATGCTTTCCCACGGCTACGTCCAAACCGGTTTCTTCGTTCACTTCCCTCTCGAGGGCTTTCTCTTCCGTCTCCCCTTCGTTCACCCTCCCTCCGGGTAGGGAATAATAGTCTTTTCCGGAAGGAGTTTTTTCCTTCAAAAACAAAAGCTCGCCTTTCTCGTTCTCGATCCACGCTTTCACTGCACGAAAAACCGTCATTTTACCACACTGCTGAGAGCGCCGAGGCAGGGATTTGAACCCTGATATGGCAAAGCCAAACTAGTTTTCGAGACTAGCGCGTTACCGGATTCCGCCACCTCGGCAGCAGAAAAGAATTTGCGCCGTTCTTTTTAATAACCGAATCGAAACCGTCGTTTTCCTGACGCAAAAACCTTTTATTGCCACGAATCCACTATGCTCTTTCAGTAAAACGTTTTGGTGTGAAAAATGGAGGTTGTTCGCTTTAAGGATCGTGGTGCCTTCCAGTGGCGCGGGCACGTCCAGCGAACGCCTCGACTGATTCTGAATTAATTCCGCTGGCTCGTGCTTTGCTGTTATCTTCGGAAAGCAAAAAAACGCTTTATTCCGCGATAGCGCAAGCCTCGTTTTTGGGCTTGAATTCAACTAGCTTGGCTTTGTTCGTTTCTAAAAAACTTTCCATCAGCGAGCCTACGGCACGACGGGCGGTGGCAAAACTGCGCAGCCTGGGCTTGATTCAATCGAAAAAGGGTTTTCCTGTTTTTCTCACGCCGTTGGGCGAAAAAATATTCGGGGGTGTTTTGGAGTGAATGGATTGTTGAACTTAGTGCAAGCGAAGAGGGAATTCAAGGGCGAAAAGATTTTGCTGGACGAGGATGACGTGCCGCGTCACTATTACAACATCCTGCCCGACCTGCCGGTGCAATTGCCGCTGCCGTTGAATCCGCAAACGCGAGAGCCCATAGGGCCCCAAGCGTTGGAAGCGATTTTTCCGAAGGAAGTCATTCGCCAGGAAGTTTCAACCGAACGGTTTATCGCCATTCCCGAAGAAATTCGAGAGGCGTTGTTGAGGATGGGCAGGCCTTCTCCGCTGTTCAGAGCTCGGCGGTTGGAGAAAAAACTCAAGACTCCGGCGAAAATCTATTTCAAGCACGAGGGTTTGAACCCTTGCGGTTCGCACAAGCCCAACACCGCCATAGCGCAAGCTTATTACAACGCGAAAGAAGGAGTGGAAACGCTTGCCACGGAAACTGGAGCCGGACAGTGGGGAACGGCGCTTGCATATGCAAGCATGCTGTTCGGGTTGAAATGCAGGGTATTCATGGTGTCGTCGAGTTACAACCAAAAGCCCTACCGAAAGGTCATGATGGAGTCTTACGGCGCGGAGGTTTTCCCTTCCCCAAGCAGGCAAACCAAGTTCGGAAGGAAAATCCTTTCCTCCGACTCCGCGCATCTGGGGAGCTTGGGAATAGCAATCAGCGAAGCGATTGAAACCGTCGTTTCAACTGAAAACGCGAAATACTCGCTGGGCAGCGTGTTGAACCACGTTCTTTTGCATCAAACGGTAATCGGACTGGAAACGCAAAAGCAGTTGGAAATCGCTGGGGAAAAGGCGGATGTTTTGATCGGATGCGTGGGAGGAGGGAGCAATTTCGGAGGTTTCATCCTTCCGTTCGTGCGCGAGAAGATTTCCGGAAAAAATGATGCGGAGTTCATTGCAGTTGAACCTACGGCTTGCCCTTCCCTCACCAGAGGAAAATACGACTATGACTTTGGAGATACGGCGGGAATGACGCCGTTATTGAAAATGTATTCGTTAGGGAAAGATTTCATTCCCTCTCCGATTCACGCCGGCGGTTTAAGGTATCACGGCATGTCTCCAATCATCTCGCTTTTGGCAGAGCAAAAGCTCGTGCGGGCGAAAGCGTACGACCAAAAGCCTGTTTTTGAAGGGGCTTTAATGTTCGCCAATACGGAAGGGATTATTCCCGCGCCGGAATCGGCTCACGCGATTAAAGCCGCGATTGACGAGGCGTTGGAATGCAGGAAAAAGAACGAGGCGAAAACCATCGTTTTCAACCTCAGCGGGCACGGGCTGCTGGATTTGGACGGGTACCAAAAGTTTCTCGAAGGCAAGCTTTCCTGAAAAACTTAATAAAACTCGCACGGGTGAACAGTAATCATGCAAAAACTGATCGACCCGTGGGGAAGCGGGCTTTTGGAAGACTACGAGAAGATAGTGAAAGACTTCGGATTGGAAGTCTTTAATTCCAAAAGTTTTCTCGAACCCAACCGTATAATGAGACGGAATGTGGTTTTCGCTGGCAGGGATTTGGCGCGGATAGCGGATGCGATAAAGCACAAGAAGAAATTCTATGCGTTGAGCGGAATAATGCCCACGAACGACCGCATCCACTTCGGAAACAAGATGGTGATTGAAAACCTGGCGTACTTCCAGAAGCACGGGGCGAAGACGATAGTGGCAATCGCCGATTTGGAAGCCGCGGCAGTTCGGGGAGTTTCCCTCGCTGAAGCGCGGAAAAGGGCGTTGGAATTTCACATTCCCGCTTACATAGCGCTGGGTTTGAACCCGAAGAAAACCGTTTTCTATTTCCAAAGCGACCACCGCGATTCCACGCGAATTGCTTTCGAAGCGGCGCAGAAAATCACGTTGAACGAATTCAGGGCGACTTACGGCGTCGCCGACCCTTCCAGGATAATGAGCGCGCTGACGCAAATAGGCGATATCGTTTTCCCTCAGCTTGAAGAGCGGATGCCGGGGATCATTCCTGTGGGCATAGACCAGGAGCCGCACATCCGCCTGACGAGGGATTTCGTTTCGAGAACGAGGTCTTCCTTCAATTTCTTCCAGGTTTCGTCGATCTACCACAAATACACTCCCGCACTGAACGGGGAGCTCAAGATGAGCAAATCCAAGCCGGAAAGCTGCATCGACTTGCCCGAAGACCCGAAGTCCGCCTGCGCGAAAATCAAGAGGGCTTTGACCGGCGGGAGGGATACGCTTGAAGAACACCGCAAGCTCGGGGCTGTTATCGAAAAAGACATGGTGTTCGAGCTGTTGAAACAGCACTTGATAGAGGATGATAAGGAACTGCAGGAGATTTATGACGAGTATAAGGGCGGCAGGATGACTAGCGGCGAGTTGAAGCAAATAGCCTGCGATAAAACGACGGTTTTCATGAAACGCTTGAACGAAGGGATTGAGGACGCCAGGCGTTTGGTGAAAGCGAAGGAATTAAACTTCATCTCTTGAATTGATTGTTTTATGAAACGGGATGGGTTCGAATCGCTGGTTCTTAGGACGAAACGCTTTTTTTCCAAAAACGGGAAAGCGAACGCCGTGGTGGGAGTCAGCGGCGGGGTGGATTCCGCGCTCGTTTGTTTTATACTGGCTAAAGCGCTGGGGGGAAAGAACGTTTTCGCCTTTCACCTTCCGTATTTCAAAGACGGGAAGGCGGAGGGGAACGCTGTGCGCGTTGCAAGCTTGTGCGGAACGAATTTCAAGAAAATTCCCATCCGCAAGACTGTTGATGCTGCGGTGGTGGCGTTGGGGTGCGGGAAGGATAAGGTTCGCAAGGGAAACGTCATGGCTCGGG
>CAYOZI010000019.1:0-11240 GCA_964408425.1 Microcaldota archaeon | reverse complement strand
AAGACGCAAGTGCGTTCTCTCGCTCTGCAAGCCGGGATTCCGGCTGAAATC
Organism: Microcaldota archaeon; assembly: GCA_964408425.1. GTDB lineage: Archaea > Micrarchaeota > Micrarchaeia > Norongarragalinales > Norongarragalinaceae > UBA10210. Next base: position 11,189 of record CAYOZI010000019.1, on the reverse strand, counting down.
GTTTTCCAAACGCCCACTGCGGGACTTTGGAAAGGGCAGACTGACGAGGGGGAACTGGGAATGGGTTATGCAGAGTTGGACGGCATTCTGGATGCAGCGGAAAAACGCGGGTGGGGAAAAGCGTCCGGAGAGTTCGGATTTAAAAAAACGAGGGTAGTATTGAATAGAACCAGGGCGTTTTCGCACAAACGCCGGTTGCCTGCAGTATTGTGATTGAAGTTTGAACGGGAGGTTTTGAGCGGTGGTTGCGGTTGAAATAACGCTCTTGGTTTTTGGGCTGGTCATTTTCCTCGGCTTTTTCGCGGCCGCTTTCTTCGAACGCACTAAGATTCCCGACGTGCTTCTGCTGTTGTTTTTGGGCGTTCTTCTAGGCCCTGGCTTGAATCTCGTTGCTGCGTCGGACTTGATTCCGCTTGCTTCAACAGTCGGAACGCTTGCGTTGATCATAGTCTTGTTCGACAGCGGGTTGAACCTGAATCTCGTAAAGGTTTTAAAGGAAATTCCAAACGCGACTCTCTTTACTGTCGTGGTTTTCCTGATCGGAGCGGTGTTGGTGGGGGGAGCGGTTTCGGTTTTCTTCGGCTGGCCGTTGCTTCACGCGTTGTTGTTGGGAGTGATAGCGGGAGGAACTGGTTCGAACGTCGTGCTTTCAATCGTGCAAAAGCTTTCCGTTAATGAAAATACGAAAGTATTGCTTGGGTTGGAGTCGCTGATAAACGACGTTCTGGTGCTGGTTTTCGCGTTTGCTTTGCTGCAGATTTCCGTTTCTTCCTCTTTCAGCCTCGCGGAGTCCGCTTCAGACTTGGCTTCCGCCTTCGCCGTTGCGCTTGTCGTGGGGGTTCTGGCGGGCTTGTTCTGGCTGGGGGTTTTGAAAAGGTTTTACGGAAAACCGCTTGGCTATATGATTACCCTGGGCTTCATGTTCGTGCTTTACGCCGGAATAGCCTTTCTCGGGGGAAGCGGCGCCATTTCCGTCCTCGTGTTCAGCCTTGTTTTGGGAAACTCCGAGTTCATAACTAAATTCCTGAAGTGGGAAGGTGATTTCAAGCTAGAGTCTTCCATTTTCTCCACCCAAAAGGAAGTTTCGTTTTTCGTAAGGACTTTTTACTTCGTTTACCTGGGCTTGCTTTTCGCCCCGTCGTTCTTCACCACGCCGGTAATAGCCGTTTCGCTCGTTGCGCTGGCAGGGTTTACCGCGGCGAGAATGGTTGGAATGAAGGTTTTGGTCGCAGCGGATTATTCCTTCAAGAAATACTCTTTGCTGGTGGTGGGCATGATGCCCAGGGGCTTGGTTTCCGCGGTCTTGGCGTTCCTGCCTGCAGAGCGCGGAATAATAATCCCGTATTTCGCGGAAATAGTTTTCCTGCTATTGTTGTTCACGAACGTGGTCGCCACCGTTGGGGCTTTCGCTTTTGAAATCCAGAATGCCGGAAGCAAGCCTTCCCCGAGAGTGATTGCGGTAAAGCCGAAAGAAAAAGGAAAGCTGAAGTAATATTTCAGAACGGTGCGCTCAGCATGTCCAAACTCGGGAAAACCAGGTACGCAGCGGCGAGCAACGCTCCAACCGTAAGGATATCCACCGCTCCGAGAAAGGCCGCGGCTAGGAGAATGAAAATAAACCCGTTTACGATGCTGTGGTACATTTCCGATCGTTAAACTCCTGCAGAAACGCGAATTTAAAGGTTTTTTTTCCCTTCACGGTTTTGCCATTGCACGGATTAAAACCACGCTCAATAAAAGCACGAGAAACGCGTCCTGCAGCCGCAAGACTCCTGTTGCCGCGAGAAAAAACGCGCCTATCGTGAATGCGTTTGCGATCGGGTGTGCCATCGGAATGCCTTCGACTGGAGGGTTGAAAATCGAAAAAACAGTTTCGGCAATCCCACTATAAAAAGATTCGTTTTTTTCACTCGCTGAGGATGCTGTCGACGATATTCAACCGTTCCACGAGCCCGATAGGCTTTCCGTCGTCATCCACGACTATCAGCCTCTTTATCTTGAACCGCTTGAGCTGCGTCGCGGCTTCGTCCACGCCAACGCTCTCGTGCACGGTGCGGGGCTGCATTGTCATGACGTCCTTGACTTTCATCTCGTGGAACTCTCGGATGCGTTTGGAAAACTTTTCCTTCTCGCCCCCCGGCTTTTCCTCGTAGCTGAACGAGGATACGTTCAGGTAGAAAGCGTTGAGAATGTCCCCGTCCGTGATTATCCCTTCTATCCTTCCTTTTCCCACGACGGGCAGACCCCAAATCCTGTTTTCCTTCATGATCTTGGCGACTTTCTTGAGCGGCTCGTCCGGGCTCAGGATGGGCACGTTTTTCAGCATTACCTCCCCGACGGTCTTCATTTTTTCTTTTCAACCTTTTTTTCCATTCAATCTTTCTTGCGTAGTGCTTTAGCCAATTCCGGAATAATAAACCCTAGGGAAGCGACGGCAAAAGCGACTGCCAAATCGCCGTACGCCAGCGGCTTGGTGTTGAAAATGCTTTCGAAAACCGGGTTGTAGAGAATGGTCAGCTGCAACGCCATCGCTATTGCAACAGCCAAGAGCATTGTTTTGTTCGAGAAAACGCCGAGCTTGTGGAAGTTGTGCTTCCAGGAGCGTGCGCTTAACGCGAAAGCCAGTTGCATTAAAACCAGGGTCGTGAATGCCATGCTTCTCGCGTAATCGAGCCCGTGAGTGTCGTGGTAATACCAGTATACCCCGAGGGTCGAAGCAGCCATCAGCACTCCTATCGCCAGAATGCTTTTCAGGCTTTTCGCGTTGACTATGTTTTCGTTCGGATCGCGCGGTTTTCTTGCCATCACCCCGGGCTCTTCGGGTTCGACTCCCAACGCCAAAGCCGGCAGCCCGTCCGTAGCCAAATTCATCCATAATATTTGTAACGGCAGCAACGGGCTTTTCAAGCCCAGTATGACTGCGATAAAAACCGCCAAGAGCTCTCCGATGTTGCAGCTTATCAAATACCTTACGCTCTTCGCGATGTTGTCGAAAACAATGCGCCCTTCCTCAACAGCGTTGACTATGGACGCGAAATTATCGTCCGTTACGACCATTGCGCTCGCTTCCTTGGTAACGTCCGTGCCCGTCATTCCCATTCCAACGCCTATGTCGGCTTTCTTGATTGCAGGCGCGTCGTTAACCCCGTCGCCCGTCATTGCAACGACCTGCTTTCCGTCCGCCTTCAATGCCTTGACTATCCTCAGCTTGTGTTCGGGCGAAACGCGCGCGTAAACGGCAGCTTTCTTGACGATTTGCACCAATTCCTCGTCGGTCGCCTCGTCCAAATCCGTTCCCGTTAGAACCAGCGATTCTTTTTCTACGATCCCCAATTCCCTTGCTACGGCGACGGCCGTTTCCTTGTTGTCGCCCGTAATCATCACGACGCGAATTCCCGCGTTCTTGCATTCGGCCACCGCTTTTTTGGCTTCGGGCCTCGGCGGGTCCATCATTCCCGCCAAACCCAGGAAAACCATTTGCGTTTCCATCTGCCTCTCGCTTTTTCCGTCGAATTTCCTGTAAGCGAGAGCCAAAACCCTCAATGCCTTGGAAGCCATTCTCTTGTTTTCCAAAAACGCCTTTTTCTTCAACTCCGCCATCATTCTTTTTTCCTTCCCGTTTTCGAATGCGAAAGAGCATTTCTCCAAAACCATTTCCGGAGCGCCTTTTATGAAAACGAAGTTTTTGCCTTCGTGCTTTCTCGCCACGCTCATCATTTTCCTTTCCGAGGAAAACGGGATTTCGTGCAGGAAACCGCTTTTTTCCTTAAGCTCCTCGTCGTCCAACCCGGCTTTCCTCGCCAAAACCAGCAGCGACGCTTCGGTCGGGTCGCCCGTTATCTTCGCGCTTTCCCCTCCCGCTTCTTCGGCGAGCCCCGAGTTGTTGCAGTATATTCCCGCCAAAAAGAGCTTTTGCAAAACCGGGTTTTTCGAAGCGTCTATTCTTTTTCCGGCGAGGGTGAATTCCCCTTTCAATGCGTACCCGCTTCCGGAAACTTCGAAGTTCTTTCCGTCCGCGTACAACTCGCGGATGGTCATTTCGCTTTTCGTCAGCGTTCCAGTCTTGTCGCTGCATATGACGGTCGCAGCCCCGAGCGTTTCAACCGCGGGAAGTTTTCTTATTATCGCGTTTCTCTTCGCCATGCGCTGGACTCCGATGGCCATTGTGACTGTTACAACGGCGGGCAGCCCTTCGGGAATTGCCGCAACCGCGAGCGTGACTGCAATCAAAAACATTTCGAACATGCTCTCCCCGCTTACCAGAACGCCCGCGGCGAAAACGATTGCCACCGCAGCTATGGCCGCCACTCCCAACTGCTTAGCCAAAACCGCCAGGCGCTTTTGCAACGGCGTTTCTTCAGCCTCGGTTTGTTCGACGAGAGTCGCGATTTTCCCGACTTGCGTGTCCATTCCCGTTGCTATAACCAATGCTTTCGCCCGGCCTTTCGTGGTTGCGGTTCCCATGAAAATCATGTTTTTGCGGTCCGCGACCGGCGTTTGCCCGGATAGGGAGCTGGAGGAGTTTTTCTTTACGGGCAGGCTTTCGCCGGTCAAAGCGCTTTCCTCGCATTCCAATTCTATAGCTTCAATAAGCCTGCAGTCCGCGGGAATCCTGCCCCCCGCCTCCAAACCCACGATGTCGCCGGGCACGAGCATTCTGGATTCTACAGAAATTTCCTTTCCGTCGCGCCAAACGCGCGCTTTCGGGGAAACGAGTTTCTTCAAAGCCGCAATCGCTTTTTCCGCCCTGTACTCCTGGATGAAGCCGAACGCGGCGTTGAGAATGACGATCGCCATTATTGCCGCCGCGTCCACCCACTCTCCGACGAACCACGACACTCCAGCGGCGGCTATCAGCAGGAGGACCAATATGTTGGAAAACTGTTCGAGGAAAATGAAAACCGGGTTTTTGCCTTTCTTTTCCCTCAATTCATTATAGCCATATTGCGCAAGGCGTTTTTCAGCCTCGCTTTCGCTCAACCCCTTTTCATCTGAATCCAGTTCTCCAAGCGCTTTTTTCGCGCTTAAAGCGTGGTATTCTTTCACTCCCGCCATTTCAAACAACTTTTTGCAATCAAAATCGTGTTTATTAAACAAAACGCGGTTGTTTTTTTAATTACCACTGCCTTGATGGACTTTAAAGGTGAATGACGGAAAAATGCTGGAAGATTTTCTCTTGATTCTTGGAGGCTTGATAGTGATAGCCTTCGCTTCCGACAAGGTAATCCGTGTTTTAAGCAGCCTGTCGTTCATCTTCCGCGTTCCCAAGTTCCTCATGGCTTTCCTGATACTGGGCTTGGGAACTTCGCTTCCGGACATGGTTGTTTCCGCAGTCGCCGCTTCAGAAGGTCAGATGCAAATGGTCTTGGGGCTGGTGATAGGCTCGAACATAATAGTGCTGACGGTGATGCTGGGGATAGTCGCGGTGATCAAGGGCGAGTTCCGCGTCCGCGAGAAAACGGTTTTGGAGAACTTCGGCTGGATTTTCTTCGTTTTGATGATTCCGCTTTTCCTTTTGATGGATGGAAGAATATCGTACATAGACGGGTTTCTCTTGATACTCGTGTATTTCATGTACGCTTACATCGTTTACACGCAGGAAATGGACTTGAAGAAGAGAAGCGATTCGGGAGTGCAGTTGGAATTGGAGTTGGGCGAAGCTCCGTCCCAGCCTTCGTTCTACCGGCAAAGGGGAATACTCGGCGTAGAAATATTGAAGCTGCTGGTTTTTCTGGCTGTAATCGTGCTGGCGGCGGAGTTCGTCGTCCAGAACGCCGAATCGTTTTCAGTGAAAGCGGGAATCCCGCCCATTCTCCTTGGTTTCAGCATAATAGCGCTTGGAGTTACCCTTCCCCAACTGGCTTTGGAACTGACGGCTTTGAAGGCCAAGGAGGAAGAGGTGATTTGGGGAGACATTATTGGAGGGTTCATAACCGAATTGACGCTGGTTTTGGGCGTTGCCGCGTTGTTCACGGGGCCGATGGGGGTGGCGATTGATTTCGGCCAGGCGATTGCAGGCTATGCGTTCATGTTCCTTTCCTTCATCCTCGTGTTTTTCTTCACTTTCTCGAAAAAACGCCTTACGTTCAAGGAGGGAGTCGGATTGCTGGTTTTATACTTGATTTTCCTGGCGGTCCAGTTCGACTTCCTGCTTTTGGGAACCGCATCCAAGGCTCTGGGCGGCTGAAGGAATTAAACCCAAGCTTTTAATTTTTACCTCTAATGGTTATTCTCGTGGTTGAATTGAAGTGGCTGAAGCAATTCGGAAGCGGCAAGCACCTAGACCCGAAGGATAGCTGGGCTAAACACCGTGGTTCGCTTGAATTGGAAGGGAAAACTCACGAGCTTGGGGTTTACTGGTCGCACGATGGTTTCGGGTTCAGGACAAACCACCCTTCGGAAAAGGACGTAGTTTTGTTCGCCGATTCCGAACACGGCTTGCACGCTAGATACAGTGAAGGCCAGAGGGGAACGTACAACTTCAGGGACTTGACTCCGGAAGAAAAAAGCCACTTGAAAAAAGTGCTTTCGGTTGCGGTGAGCTCGACTGAAGTGCACCCTGGCAATTTTCCCCATGAAGAAGAGCACGAACTCCTGCTTAAGGCGTTGAAGAATTCGCTCTCGTTATTCTGATTTTAACAAGCTTGCGGCGTAATACTTTTTCGCATTCGTAAAACAACTCTTAAAAACTTTGTTTCCCTTGCGTTAATCGGCTGGTTTTTTTAGAATAAAGGGTGGTGGGCAAAATGAAGAGAATCGCAATCAACGGTTTCGGCAGGATAGGGCGGCTTTTCCTGAGGGCCGCGTTCAAACACCCTACTTTCCTGAAAAACCACGATATTGTTGCGGTAAACGATTTGACGGACGCCGCCACTCTCGCCCACTTGCTGAAGTACGATTCCATCCACGGCATAATGCCGCAGAACGTCACGGCTTCGGAAAAAATGATTTTCGTGGACGGGCATGAAATCCAGGTTCTAGGGGAGGCGGAGCCCTACAAGCTGCCTTGGAAAGACCTGGGAGTTGATCTGGTTATAGAATCCACAGGAAAATTCGCGAAGAAAGGGGGTGCGGAAGGGCACACCCAGGCTGGTGCTAAAAAAGTCTTGATTTCCGCGCCGGGCCAGTGCGACGCGAGCATAGTGTTGGGCGTGAACGAAGAGGTTTACGACCCTTCCAAGCATAACATCGTTTCCATGGCTTCGTGCACGACAAACTGCCTTGCTCCTATTGCGTACATTCTCGACAAGGAGTTCGGAATTGAAAAAGGGTTTATGGTTACCACCCACGCTTATACGAACGACCAGAAGCTTCTTGATTTCCCCCACAAGGACTTGAGGAGGGCGAGGAACGCCGCTTCCAACATCATCCCCACGTCCACCGGCGCTGCGAAGGCGATAGGCGATATCGTCCCTTCGCTGAAAGGAAAACTCGATGGCATGTCGCTGAGAGTGCCCGTGGCGGACGGCAGCATGAACAATGTTGTTGCCGCGCTTTCCAAACCCGCTTCGAAAGAAGAGGTTAATGCCGTGGTGAAGGAGTACGCCGACGGGAAAAAGGGAAGGATGAAAGGAATCCTCCAGTATTCCCGAGAGCAATTGGTTTCAAGCGACATTATTGGAAACGCGTACTCTTCGATTTTCGACTCGCTGTTGACGAACTGCATCGGAAACCTTTGCTCTACCTTTGCTTGGTACGACAACGAGTGGGGATACTCGATGAGGCTCGTGGAAGGCACGGACCTGATGCTCAAGTGATTTCAGTAAATTTTTCTGCGGCGATATAGCGGGGTGAGCGGATATGGCAGAAGCTCAAAAGGAATTCAAGACTCTCGACGACTTGCAGTGCGACGGGAAAACCGTTCTCGTAAGGATAGACGTTAATGCAGCGTTCAACCCCCAGACGATGAAAATCGAGGACGGCGAGCGTTTTGCCGCGCACGCGGAAACAATAAAGGAATTGGCCAAGAAGAACGCGAAAGTTATTATCCTAGCCCACCAAGGCAGGGCGGGGGACGAGGATTTCACGACTCTTGAACAGCACGCGGAGATTTTGGGAAAACACGTGCGCAAGAAAATAAAATACGTGAGCGACACGATCGGGAAAACGGCGCAAAGCGAAATCAAAAAGCTTTCCCCCGGGAAAATAATTCTTTTGGAAAACACGCGTTTTCTCGCCGAAGAGACTCTGGACAAAAACTTCGAGAAAACCTTGTTCGTGAAAACGCTCGCTCCGCTATGCGACGCTTTCGTGAGCGACGCTTTCAGCGCCGCCCACCGTTCTCAAACGAGCATGATCGGCTTTACAAAAGTTTTGCCTTCATATGCGGGAAGGGTGATGGAACGCGAGTACACTTCAATCTCGAAAGTGTTGAAGAGCATGCAGAGGCCGAGCGTCTATATCTTGGGAGGGGCGAAGCCCGACGACGTTTTCAAGCTCATGAAATACGCGTTGGAGAACGATAACGCCGACCACATTCTCACGAGCGGGGTTATCGGCGAATTGTGCCTTGTGGCGCAAGGCAAGGATTTGGGTTCGAAGCGGGATTGGCTGAAGGAAAAAGGGTTTGACGCGTTATTGCCGCAAGTGCAGGAGCTCGTAGCCCGTTACGGCTCGAAAATCGAAACCCCGCAGGATTTCGCTTTCAAGGATAACGATGATATACGCGTGGAAATTCCGCTGCAACAGCTTGCGAACGCCACCAAGCCTGTTTTTGATATAGGCAGCGCGACGGCGAGAAGGTATGCGGATTACGTGAAGCAGGCGAAAACGGTTTACGTGAAAGGGCCGGTCGGAAGGTTTGAAGAGCCCCAGTTCGAGTTGGGAACGAAAATAGTTTTCACCGCCTTGGAAAAGACGAAGGCTTTCACGCTCATGGGCGGAGGGCATACGCTCACGGCTTTGGACAAGTTCGGCATTCCCAAAAAGAAGATCTCGCACATTTCCATCGCCGGAGGGGCGCTGCTGGAAATGCTCCAGGGAAAACCGTTGCCGGCTATCGAAGCTTTGAAGCAGTCTCCAGGTTAGTAAGAGGTTGCTGTTTTTGGACTGGAAAATCCCCGCGCTTCTCGTCGCACTATCGCTGCTTTCAGCAGTGCCTCTGCTTGCCGGGAATTACGTTTTCCAATCGGATTTTCAAGCCGCTTCTCTCAGGGCTTTGGAGCTGAACGTTTGCCTGAACGAAGGCATAGCCTTTCCGAGGTGGAGCCCGGACTTTTACGGCGGAAACGGGGCGCCTTTGTTCAATTTCTACGCGCCTTTTTCCTATTACCTCGTCCAGCCTTTTGTTTTCGCCGGAATGGGCTTTGCGACGGCAGTGCACTTGGTTTGGTTCCTGTCGATGCTCGCCGCGGCGTTGGGCGCGTTTCTCTTTGCAAGAAAATTCGCTTCCGAAAAAGCGGCTTTCGCAGGCGCGGTTTTCTATTCCTTTTTTTCATACCACTTGACCGACGTTTTCGTGAGGGGCGCGTTTGCCGAGAGCATCGCTTACGCCATCCTTCCGTTCGCCGCTTTTCTCTTTCTTGAAGCGGCAGAGGGAAGGAAAATAATTCCGGCGGCAGCCGTCTACGCCATCCTCATTTTCACGCATTCCCCCTCTTCTTTCCTGTTCACCGCGTTTTTCGTTCCTTACGTCCTCGCAAAATCCTTCCTGCAAAAAGGGTGGAGCGTGAAAAGCATTCCGAATGGCTTTGTTTTCGCATTACTGCTGGGCTTGGGGTTAAGCGCTTTCTTCTGGATTCCCGCCTTGTTCGAACAGAACTTGATTCACTTCGAGAGGATTGACTTCGGATTCAACGAACAGTTTCTCGCGCCCGGGGATTTTTTCGGGCTGCCGTCTTTCGCCAGGGAAAAAGCGCTGCACCTGGGCGTTCTTGATTCGCTCGCGGTTTTGGCCGGAGTGGCTTTCGCTTTGTTCGCGGAAAGGAAAAAGTTCGGGGCGGAAGCTGCTTTCGTTCTCGCAATCGCGTTTTTCCTAACGCCTTTGTCCCTTCCATTCTGGCCGGATATTGCGAAGAGCGTGCAGTTTTCGTGGAGGCTTTTGCCCGTTTTGGCCTTGTTTTCCATTCCCTTGGCCTGCGGCTTGATGGAGCGGCTTGGATTCAAAACCGTAATCGCGTTTTCGGTTTTGTTCGCGGCATTCGGGTTTTCCATGGTAATGCCCGTGGGCTATTACGACCACACGCTGCAGTGGTACGATGCGCAGATAACGCGTGCAAATCTTCTCTCGCTCAAAAACGACTTGAGTTACAATGCGGAGTACGCGCCTGCAAGCACGATCGCCACGCTAACCCTCGACGAGCCCGTGGTGCAATACGGCGTTGCGACTTCGAAAACGTATTGCTATGAAAAAAGGATTTCCATTAATGCAGAGAAAGATTCTTTCGTGGTTGCGGATTTGTTTTACCACCAGGCTTGGAACTTGGCAATAGACGGCGTAAGCGAGGGAAAGCCTTCGAACGACCGCGGTTTCGTGAAATTCGGCGTTCCTGCTGGAATGCACGAGGCGAGGATATATTACGAGGAAACGCCGCTGGAAAAAGCATCGTGGGTGGTTTTCGGGATTTCGGTTTTAGCGGCTGCCGCGTTTTACGCATTCAAAAGAAAATCCTGAGCTCAGCCGTCGCTGCAGTCAAAAAAGAAATTGCATTTCAGGTTGGAACAGCGCGCCTTGCACTTTATCTCATTCATCGAGCTTCCGCAAACCGGGCAAACGGTCTTTTCCCTTCTAGGCATGAAAGCGGTTCGTAAAAAGCGGAAATTAACTTTTGGTTTAAGGGGAAAAGGAAAACAAAATGAGGGAAAAAAGAAAAACGCGGATTTCTGAGATAAAAAGTCGAGTGGGGTTTTTGTGAGCAAAAACCCCGTTAAAAAAACTTATTTGCGTCTGCGTCTCTTCTTTGCCACAGTTTGTCACCCCGTTGGATTGAACTTTATTTGCTTTTTCAGCGATTGCATTAAACGAAAATCGTATTTAAACGTTTGCAAAAAAAACTTTTGGAAAAAGTTTTATCAAAACCTGAACGGAAAATGAAAAAGAAAAAACAAAAAGAATTTTTTCAGCAGCAGGAGCATCCGTGCGTCTTGTGGTTTCCTTTGTTCAAAGCGCTCTTGGCCTTTTTCTTCATTCCAACCCACCCCCAGTTTTGCATTAACGCGGGAGGCTTTATAAAATTGCTTCGGTTCGGGGG
>CAYOZI010000018.1:21685-23187 GCA_964408425.1 Microcaldota archaeon | reverse complement strand
AAAATAACCGAGGAAAAGAAAAAACGCATTCTGGCCATAGCCAGGAAAATGAAGTCCTTTTTGAAAAAACGGTGAAAGCCACCGGCAAGGTGGTCCCCTCAAGTTTATAAGCTGTTTTTGGGAAAGCACTAGTGCTCTGTTGCCTCGAAAGGCGATTGATGCGAAAAAGAGGTGAAGTAGGATGAAGAGCGAAAATGCCTCTCCCATAGAGGCTCCTGCCGACTTCGTCGTTGAGGAAACCAGCGAAGAGGTTAGAGTGAAGGCTGTAAAAAAGAAGGACAAGATTTCAGGGGAAGAAACTCCTTCCGATGTGAAGGATATACGCGATTTGCCGGGCATAGGCGCGGCGAGCGCGGCGAAACTCAAGGAAGCCGGTTATGAGGATATAGAAACCATAGCTTACGCTTTGCCGGCTGAATTGGCTGAAGCGTCAGGGATAGGGGACGCAACCGCCCAAAAAGCCATTGCAGCCGCCAGAAAAGCGCTGAAAATGGACTTTGAAACTGGAATAGAATCAATGCACAAGCGCGAGCAAATAGAATGCATTACCACCGGAAGCAAGGAATTCGATTCCTTGCTGGGAGGAAAGGGCTTGGAAACCCAGGCCATTACGGAGGCATACGGAAAATTCGGTTCCGGAAAATCGCAACTCGCTTTTCAACTGTGCGTCAACGCGCAATTGCCCAAAGACAAGGGCGGTTTGGAAGGCGGCGTAATTTTCATCGATACGGAAAACACCTTCCGTCCGGAAAGGGTGAAGCAAATGGCCATCGAAAAAGGCTTGGACCCGGAAAAAGTCTTGCAGAACATTTACACCGCACGCGCGTACAACTCCGACCACCAGATGCTTTTGGCGGAAAAGGCGGAGGACATGATTCGCGAGAAAAACATAAAGATGGTAATCGTCGATTCCCTCACCGGGCATTTCAGAAGCGATTACATAGGAAGGGGAACGCTCGCAAACCGCCAGCAGCTTTTGAACAAGCACATGCACCAGTTATTACGTTTGTCGGAAAAATACAACGTGGCGGTTTACGTGACCAACCAGGTGATGGCCAACCCGGGAATCATGTTCGGCGACCCCACTACGCCCATAGGCGGGCACGTTCTCGCGCATACTTCCACATACAGGATTTACTTGCGCAGGAGCAAGGAAGACAAGAGAATCGCCAAAATCGTCGATTCCCCCAACCTGGCGGACAACGAATGCGTGTTCCGCGTAACTGAAGAAGGGCTTTGCGATTAGAGCGGAATAGCGGAGGCTATGGCTAAAAACGCGCCTCCCCGTTTTTCTTTTTTTGTTTTTATTTTTTTGCGGTTTCAGTCTTCCGCAAACACGTCACCGCCGCAAGTCATGCAAAACTCCGGCATGTAGCCGTAGTGCCTGCTGCAGCTGGTGCACTCCCACTTGATCATTTCGGGATGATGCCTCCAACCCCTTATTCCCTAAGCTAAAGCTCCTTAAAAGCATTAAAAACACTGTTGAAAAACGTACAAAACCA
>CAYOZI010000018.1:9330-21585 GCA_964408425.1 Microcaldota archaeon | reverse complement strand
TTGGAAGAATACGGAGGAAAAGTCCCTCAAACGATGGAGGAACTCATGAAACTTCCGGGAGTCGGAAGGAAGGTGGCGGGATGCGTGTTAGTCTATGCATTCCGAAAACCAGCCCTGCCTGTTGATACGCACGTTCACAGGATTTCCAACCGCTTGGGCTGGGTGAAAACGAAAACTCCCGAGAAAACGGAAATGGCGTTGATGAAATCGATTCCCAAGAAAGACTGGATCGGGATAAACAACCTTCTCGTTTTGCACGGACAGAACACGTGTTTTCCACGAAACCCGAATTGCAAGGAATGCGTTTTGAACGGCATATGCCCGTCCGCATTCAAAGCTCAATAGATTTTGATTCCCAGGAAATTGAGGACTAAAAGCAACCCAACGCCCGCCAACCCCAGGATTCCGGTTATTACTATAGTCAGGAAGTTTATGGGCAGATTTAATCCGTAAGGAGTTCCCAGATAGTTGATTATCAGCAGCGCACCCAGCCCGATGACGCTGTTAGCCAGGAAGTTTTTCAGCCAAAATACGATTCCCAATGCCAGCATAATCAGGATTATTCCAGCTAACCCGACCGCCCACAACGGAAGCGTAAAAACCACTTCAGCCATTTCACACCACCTTCTTCAAGGCTACGGGGATAGCCCCAGCCAAATCATCCGCATCGTAGTAAAAACCCTTTTCTTTAACCAGCAAATCGGCCGCAAGCCCGTTTGCGAAAGCAGCCGCCTCCGCCGCATCAAACAACCGGTTTTTGCACGCCAACGCCGCGCCCAACCCCGCGAGAACGTCCCCCGTTCCTCCTTTGGTCATGCCCTGGTTGCCGTTCTTGTTCCGGACTATTTCCTTCCCGTCGGTGATGAAGCAAAAGCGTTGTTTCAAAAGAACGACGCAGCCGGATTTCTTCGCCTGGCGTTTCGCTTCTTCGGGAGAAGCTTTTGCTCCAAACAACGCCTTGAATTCCAGTTCGTGCGGGGTAACGAGAACGTTTTTGCCTAAAAGTTTCTTGTCGACAAGACGCAGCGCGCCCGCATCCAAAACGAACTTTTTGAAAGGGAATTTTTTCAGCAGGCGGTTGACCAACGCCTTGTTCTTTGCATTCAGCTCGAGCCCGTTTCCCATCAGAATGCAGTCGCTCTTTTCTATGCTCTTTTCCAACTCCCGTTCGTTTTGAAGGGTTATGAAACAATCGCTTTGCGACTTCAGTTTAGAGAGGACGGAATAATTCAATTTCGCCGGCGAAAAAAAGAAAACCAAATCCACGATTTTCGAAGCGGCTTTAATCGCCAGCAACGGAGCCCCGTGATACCTCTCGCTCCCGCCTATTACGGTTAAAATGCCGTTCTCCCCCTTGTGGCTCTGGCTTCGTGGGATAAAAATCCTTTTGAAAACGCCTTTTCCCGCTACTCGCATGAAAACAGCACGATTTCCGAATTAAAAAGAATGTTTAAAGGCGGAAAAGCAGTTAAGCAACAAAAGAAAAACCAGATGATTGCCGAATGACGGTTTTGGTCGAAGTAGGATTGCTTTTGCTGCTCGCCAGCCTCGGCGGGATTATAGCCAACCGGTTGCGCATCCCGCCGGGATTGGGGGTGCTGTTCATGGGCGCAGTGATAGGGCCGCACGCGCTCGGCTTTGTGGCGCAAACGGAAACCGTCGATTTCTTCGCGGAAATAGGAGCAGTGCTTCTGCTGTTCGCAATAGGCGTCGAGTTCAGCGCCTCTAAATTGTCAAAGCTGGGGCTGAGAATATTCGCCATAACCGCCTTGAAGCTGGCCATAGTCTTCTTTCTCACATACCAGCTTTCGCTGTTGCTGGGGCTGAGCAGGGGAAACGCGCTGTTCATGGGAACCATTCTCGCCATCACGTCCACGGCGCTGATGATCAAAGTCGTCGAGCAAAAGAATTACTTCAAGCGGGAAGAGGTTCCCCTGTTGATAGCCACGCTCGTTATTGAAGATTTGTTCGCAGTGTTCGCTTTAACCGTTTTTTCAAGCAGCAACCAGGGAATAGCATCCAACACGGCAAACCTCGCCCTATCCATAATCTTCTCCATCCTCATGCTCCTCGCCGTTTACTTCATCCTCCTCACGGTCTTGAAAAAGATTTTCGACTACATCGTCCGCTACCAAGCGGCGGAAACCATGACTCTTCTGGGGTTGGGAATAGGCGTTGGCTTCAGCTACGTCGCCCAGCAGTTCGGCCTGACCCCGTCCATAGGCGCTTTTCTAGCCGGAAGCCTTGCCGCCTCCCTTCCCCGGGGCGATTTGCTTGAAAAAAACGTCGCGCCGTTCGTCCTCGCCTTTTCATCCATATTCTTCCTGTCCATCGGGCTTTTCGTGGATTTCGCGGCGGTAATGCAAAACGCGTGGATAATCTTCGCGTTCATCATCGCCAACATCGCCTTCACGTTTTTCGGAACCTACTCGAGCACTTACCTGTTCGGCTTCACGTCCAAGCAAGCCGCATTTTCCGGGCTGGCGATGATTTCGGTCGGTGAGTTTTCCCTGTTGATAGCGAGGGAAGGGGCTGCGGCAAGCAGCTTCGACCTGATCGGAACCACTTCCGTCATAGTCTTCTTCTCCACCCTCGTAAGCGCGCTGGCGATCGACAAGTTTGAAAGAGTGGACGCAGCGATAAAACGCGCAGTTCCATTCGGCATCAGGAGCGCGGCGTACAAGGCATCCTGCGCGTTTTGCGACGCCATAACGTCCATAGAAAAAGCGGGGAACAAGGGCATTTCTGCTTGGAAGAACGGGGCGTTCTACTGGATTGCGGGCGTGCTGGTTTTGATAGGAGGAGGCTTTGCAGGCCCGCTTCAACTCAAAATCGCCGGCTTCACCGCAACCCAGCTGTCGGTTTTAATCTCTTCGCTCACATTCGCCTTCGGAATACAGCGCACCATCGAATCCCTCACCCCGAAGAAAACGAAAACCGTGGAAAGGCTTTCGAAAGCGTTGGCGATGATTTCCTTCCTGCTCATCCTGCCGTTCATCGCCGAAGCCATGCAAGCGGAAGTGGGATTGTCGGAATTGATGTTGTTCGCGTTTGCGGGCGCAGTAGGCTGGTATATCCTGAGGGTGTCGTCAAGCGAAAGCGCGCCCAAAGAAAAAGGCGGGAAGGAAAAGGGCATAATGTTCTTCAAAAACTAGCTTTCCTTCACGAAAGACTCGCCGTTCTTCTTCTCCACAAAAAACACCTTGTCAGCAAAAGCCTCCAGCTCCCGCTCGTGCGAAACCAGCAGGATTTGCTTCGCCTTCAACTCCCTGAACACTTCCCTCATTCTCGACAGTTGCTCTTTCGAAAAGCCGTCCGTAGGCTCGTCCAGAATCACGAGGTTCTCCTGCATCGACGAGCTCACGCTTTTCACGAGAACATTCAACGCCAAACGGTATGCCAACGCAAGAGCGCTCTTTTCCCCTCCGGAAAGCGTCTGGTAGGAATGCTCGTACCCGCTTATCTCGACGACCGGCTCGAACTGGCTTCCGGCGGAAACGTTCAAATCCTGGCTTTCCACCAGCAGCATAAACCATTTTTTGAACAGAAATTCGAACTCCTTGTTCAAACCCGCGAGAACGTGGGTTTCAATCGCGCTCAACGCCGGAATGAAATGCTCTTCCAGCCACGCCTTCCTCTCGCGGGTTTTTTCCAGTTTGGATTTCAACGACTGTTTCTCCAAGATTTTTTTCGCCAAATCTGAAACCCTCAAGCGCGTTTCCTGGAGCTTGGTTTCAGCCCTGGTTTTCTCGGAAAAAACCGTCTTGAATTCCGACTCGGCCGACTGGAGTTCCGCATCCAACCCCCTCGCTTTTTCCTCCACCCCGGAAAGCGAGGCGAAAAGCGTTTGTTTTTCCGAAAGGGTTTTTTCCAAAACCGGAATTTCCTTTTCGAGCAGGGAAACCTTTTGCCTGGACAATTCGGAGTCGGAAGAATTCTTCTGCAACCGTTTTTCCAAATCCTTTTTTCTCTCCAACAGCGTTTTCTGCTGGACCGCCTGTTCCAACAACGCGCCCAAATCCTCCTCTTCCGCCTTGAATTTCTTCAAAAGATCCTGCTTCCCCAAAATCGAAGAGGCGATTTCGGAAACGTGCTCGCCGAAATCCCCGCGGATTTCCTGCCCGCAAGTCGGGCACAAGCCTTTCTCCTTGAGCGAGGCGTAATCCCTCTGCTTTCCCTGCAAAGCCCCGATTTCGTTCGTTATTTGCGAAGCCTTATCCCTAACCAGCTTATACTCCCCCTGGATTTTCGAGTAATCAACGTCGGCAATCTTGATTTCCGAATGCTGCTGCTTCAAATCCAGCGATTCTTTCTCCAGAAACTCCTTCTGCTCGGAAAAATCCTTCAACGAAGATTTCTTTTCATCGAGACGGCTTTTCAAAAGCGGCAGCTCGTTTTTCAAAGACCTGGCTTCTGCAACGCCGGACTGGATTTCCGAAAAACGCTTTTTCGCATCGGCGGATTTCGCCTCCGCCACCCGCGCTTTATCCGCCCACATCAACGCCTGCGATTCCAAGGAAGAAGCTTGCGAATCCAAAGAACTTTTCTCTTCCTCGAGTTTGGGCAGATCAACAGCCTGGCCTTCCAGAAACTTCGCCTCTTCCCTCAAACCCTTCGTCACTATGCCCGAATTGTCCCTCGCTATGCGGTATTCCTCAACCCCGAACGCCTTTCTCAGCGTTTGAAGCCGTTCTTCGGGTTTTTCCTCGAGAATGTCCTTCATTTCCTCCTGGGGGGTGAATACGGCGTAACGGTAGATTATCGACTGCGAACGGGGGTTGGGAGGTTCTTTGAAGCCCAGGATTTTCAGTATGGCGGGCTTCATTTCCGAAGGGGGGTAAAGCGTTTTCGCCCCGTTCTCAATTACATAGCATTCCCCCTGTTGCACGGTCTTCTTTTTCTCGAGAGAACGGTATGCGGAATATTCCTTTCCGTTCACCTGGAAATCCAGTTTTACCGACCCTTCCGAAGCGGAATTCCTCAGCAAGAACGAAGCGTTCAAGTCGCCGAGCCCGAACAACGCGAATTCAACCGCGTAAAGGATGGTGCTCTTCCCGCAACCCACGTCCCCTTCGAATAAAACAACCCCGTCTGGAAAATCGATTTTGGATTGGGAGTGGCTGCGGATGTTCTTCAATTCCAAGTTTTTCAAAAGCATTTTTTCTTCAACCCGATTCGAAAACCGAAAGCGATTGTTTGGATATTCTCGACTCGAAGTCCGCCTTCGTCTCTCCAGGCGGCTGTTCGACTCTCAAGACTTCCAGCAGTTTTTTCGACTTGTGCAAACCATTCTCCCCTTTCAACCCTTCATGCACTCCTTTCAGCGCATCCAGGCTTTGCACAAACAACTCTTCCTCCACTTTCTTCGTGTCGGAAACGCTTGCGACCAGCTCCGTCTTTTCGGGAGACTGCAATGCATTTCGATTCATGTAAAAAACGACGGGGTTTTTTGAATTCGCTTTTTCCCTCAACTCGGCGAAATTAATGTCTCCCGGCGAACCGGAAGCCAGAACGCCTTTCACCTTCAGCAGGAAAACCTTTCCCGCAACGTTTTTCGAACTCACCAGGTCGGAAAGCTCCTGCTGCACGGAAACGGGGTTTTTTCCCGAAGCGTCGTACTCCTCGAAAACGACGTTGCATATATCCAATTCAACCCTCTCGACCTTGCATTCGCCGTTATCCCCCAGTTCGCAAAACCAGAATCCGTGCTTTCCTTTCGAAAGCGACTCCAAATCCCTATAGTCGGAAGCGAACAGCGGGCCGGGATAAACCAGAGGCTTGTTCGACAAGCGCGAATCGCGAATCACTTGCGGAAGGTGAACGTGCCCCGTCGCATAATAATCGAAACCCTTGGGCAATGAATCGACCGGCACTCCCCCGAAACCCCTCAATTCCTCGGCAACAAATTCCATGATCGCGGAGTGGAAGATGAAGATTTTCGGATTCGGAATTTTTTCGAGGGGGGTGAAATCGATCTTGTCGAAATCCGACTCTTCCAAACCCCTTGCCCTGGCCGAAACGCCGGCGAAACTCACGCCGGTCTTCTCGTCCTTGAAAACCTTGAGCGTCACTCGCGGGGTTTCATCCCCGCTCTCCTCCGCAACCGATACTTTAACCAATACACCCGCGCTGCACAAAACGTCTATAATGCTCGTTTCAGTAGGCGAGTAATCGTGAGAACCGTAAACGAGATAGAACCTCAGCCCTTTTTCGTGAGCCTCGCGCATTTTTCTGACCGCGCGGTTTACTACCGCCATTTCGGGAAGCGCAACGTCGAAAAAATCGCCGGCGATAATCACGAAATCCGCTTTCCTCTCGACGCAAGCGTCAACAGCCTTTTCGAAGGCGAGGATATTCAGTTCCCTGAGCTCTTTCTCGCGAAACGCTCCAAGGTGAACGTCGCTCATGTGGGCAAAACGGATTGGCAAGGAAAAAACCACCGTTATTACCATGCACGAGTAAAATAAAAAACGGTTTTAAAGAGGTAAGGCGTAATGACAATCGTCATGGACCACACTTTCGAGCGCCTTAAAACCGGAATCAAGGGGCTAGACGATTTGGTCGAAGGCGGCTTTCCAAAAGGACGGACCATCCTCGTTTCGGGGGCTACGGGAACCGGCAAAAGCATTTTCGGAATGCAGTTCATCTACAAGGGAGCCGTGGATTACGGCGAGCCCGGCGTGTTCGTTACTTTCGATGAAAACCCCGACAAGATGCGCGAAGACCTGTTGAGGTTCGGGTGGGACATCCACGAAGAAGAAAAGAAAGACAAGGTTGCGATTATAGACGGAAGCTCGGCAAGAGCCGGCTCCCCAAGCGAAGAAGAACACCTTTTGATGCCCGGATTGGATTTCAACAAGCTGCTGGTGGATATGATAGGCGTTTGCAAAAAACTAGGCGCCAAAAGGCTGGTGGTGGACAGCATTCCCGCAATAGGACAGCTGCTGGAACGGGAAGGGGACATACGCAGAAACCTGCTGAAACTATCTTACGTTTTGGGGAAAACCGGCGTTACCACGATCATAACCTCCGAAATCGAAGAACAAGACATGAAACAAGGCCCTACGAAATTCAGCAAGTACGGCGTAGAGGAATACGTTGCCGACGGAGTCATTCTGCTGAATATGCTTTCAATCGGTTCAACTGAAAACCGGACCGCGTACATAAGGAAAATGAGGGGAACGAAACACAGCCTGGCTATTCATCCCCTTCAAATCAACGAGCACGGCTTGAACATCAAGAAAGCCGAAGACATTTTCAAGTAAAAGCCCGCTTTTTGCGCTCCAAGCTCTTACACCCAGCTGCACCCCCAGAATTATGGCTATGCATAAGGGTTGAAAACATAGAGTTAAAAATGCCTATTTTTTAATTAAAAACAACCATTATTTAGGCATAGGCATAAGGGATAGTCATAAGAAAAAGTTAATTGCGGGTGTAAAGTGATAATATGCGGAGACAAGACAGGAGCATGCCGGGTAGGAGGATAAAGAGGGAAGAGGTTTTGGCGGCGATAAAAAGAAAGTGGCCTGCGCACGTTACGGAAATCGCGATGGAAATGCATTTGATTGCGGTACATTCGAGCGCGAAGGAAAAAAAACAGGTTTTGGCGCACTTGAAGTACCACTTCGACCAACTCGCACGCGAAGGGAAGATAAAAGTAAAGAAAATCGGAATGGCTCTCGTCGCCTGGCCTGCGGAAATGGAGAGAATGAGGGTAATACACGACATTTTAGAGGTTTGAAAACCGAAAACGAGGCGGTCTTAATGGGCAAGTACATTAGCGTTGGAGTTGGAACGAGTTTTAATTCAGAACCGTTTAAGGCGGGAAAAGAAGCGGCGGAGGCTTCACTAAAAAACGCTGACGCCAAGAAGGGTACTTTTTCCATTGCATTTGTCGATTCCCGTTACTCGAATCCTGAAAAAATCCTGGAAGGAATTAATTCCGTACTGGGAAAAGCGTGGATAGGCTGTTCGGTAGACCGCCAATTTAATGATGAGGAAGGGTATATCGAAAACAAGGCAGTCACAGTAACAACAATCGTTACGGAATACATGCACTTTGGAGTGGGGTACGTTAATAATTACCGTTCGGATCCGGCGGATAGCGGCAAAAAAGCAATTCAGATGGCTATTTCCAACATAAAAATAGATCAGTATATCGACCCATACATTCAATTTCGTCGCACTAAAACTAAGACGTTTGCGGATATAGTGCGTACACCACCGTATTTCATACTAACAATACCCAGTGGGACATACTTTGAAAATAAGCAAGTGGTTATGGGCCGGGAAACTGAATTTATCGAAGGGATTTTGGATGTAACTGGAGCCAGCGTCCCCATCTTTGGTTTTGTTAGCAATTCCGATTTCGATAAATTTATGAAGGAAGGGGTCGGGGACAATTTTCAGTTTGCCGACGGAAAGTTATTACAAAAAGGAGGCATTTGTGTCTTTGTCGTATCTAACCTTTATTTCTCTCATGGTTTAGCTCACGGTTACATTACAACTGATAAGTATGCGATGATCACAAAACTCGACCCTTCAGGCCACATCGTAAAAGAAATAAACGGCAAACCGTCCGTAGACGAATACTGCAGGTTGGTCGGAATCAAAAAAGAGGAGTTTCTAAAAGATCCGTACAAGTACACGTTGACACGCTCGATTGCGGTAATAGACTCTGAAGGAGAAAACTACATTAAAGCCATGGGAACTACGCCAGACGGCAAATACCTGTTCTCTCAAGCAAAATTAGCCCCTAGAAGCGGGGTCGGGATAGTCACATTTGATAAGAAAACCGTTCTATCCGGAATCGTTGAAGCAATGGACAAGGCTAACAAAAATCTTAAAGACAAGGTGCCAGCGATAGTTTTGGCAGCTTCGTGCTCGGCGAGAAGAGCCGTTTTAGGGGCAGACGTTCCTCTTGAAATTAAAGCCTTTAAAAAAGCCTATAGAAAAGTTCCATGCGTGGGCTTCTTTACTTTTGGGGAAATCGGTTCCAATAAAAATAAGGCCTGTCAGTTGAACGAACAGACCATCACGCTTTTGACAATATATGACGACTTGATAACCGAGTGACCTCAATGGAAACGCAACACGTTCCAGGCATCGTAGATTTTGATGGGTTTAAGCAAGATCTAGCTGATCCTAGAATCGATTTTTTAGAGAAAGGAGTTCGTGATAAACTAGTAGTAAGACTGCTAGCGGCATACCTGAAGAATTCGGTTGCGTCATGTGCGTATTACCGCAATTTAATCAAGACAAATGAAACAGACCTTTCAGTTTTTAGAACGCTTGAAGACTTTAGACGGGTTCCTCTGCTCACGCCGTCAAGGCTGGATAACATACAACCCGAAGAACTACTGCCAGATGCCTATTTAGACGCCCTAAAAAAAAGGCATACGCTCAGAAGCGCACCAAACAACGACACGCTAGCACACAAATTTTCAACTTCGGGGTCTACCGGCAAGCCAAAAGTCGTTTATTACACCAAGAAAGACTGGGAAATCATTCAAGCAGCAATACTACGCGCGCTTCAACACGTTCCATTTGAAGACTATGCAAGCACATTCAACTGCTTTAATCCCGGACACGTAGCCGCGCCGGTTTTCCGCGATGCGCTGCACACGGCGGGAGCGGTGGTCGTAGGAAAACATTTTACGCACGTAGAAGAAAAACGGGTACTAAGTCAACTTGAGACGGAACACGCGGAGTTCGGTGGGTTCGACTGTTTAGCCGTACCTCCCTGCACACCGCCAGGAATGACGCAAAAAGGGGGAACCCTACGCTCTTTGCTCGATAACGATAGCAACAACGTGATTGGAAAACGCGTTCGACTTATAATTACAACCGGTGCGCCCAGAGAACACCCGTCGTACGATTTTAACTTAATAGATGAGCTTCATCAACTCAACAGACTGGCAAAGGCGGAATTTAAGACTAAGTTTGTTGATTTTGCAGGATGCGCCGAAGTTCTGCCGACAATGGCCGAATGCCAAAATTATGGAACCGGAATGCACCTGCTGCCTGGAGCGGCATTTACTGAGGTAATCAATCCAGACACCGGAGAACACGTTAAGAACGGCGAACGCGGTCTTTTGGTGTACACGGGTTTGAAATACGGAAGCAGATACATCAGGTATGTTGTTGGGGACGAGGCGACATATGTCGACGAACCGTGCAAGTGCGGGCGTACGACCCCCCGAATACGAGACATCTCCAGAGTTTTTGACAGGAAAAGGTTAGAGGGAGGGTGTGCAGGTGGATTCTAAGCTCTTAGAGATACCGATGCTAATCAACGGCGAGGAAAAACACACTAGGGAAAAGATTTTTTTGAAAGACAGGCATACGGACGAACAGCTGGTTTCCATTTCAACGGCGTCTATTACAGACTTGAATTACGCCATTAAAAGTTGCCACAGTAATCTAGAGTCGTTAGAAAAGTTATCTACGGATGAGATAATAGCCATCACAGAAAAAGTTTCAGACAAGTTAGTTTCAGGCGATGGCGAGTTTTATCAAGAATACACCACCAGAATCACCGGAAGCCCGTACAAACACCTAGCCAAATCGGAAGAACGGACACGCAAGTTTTTGAAGGAGTTCAGGAGTTACTTAGACACGGTTTTTGGTTCATATAAATTTTTGGACGACGGCAAACCAATCTACTCTGAGGGGAAGCAAATAGGAATTAGGCTTCTTCAGCGACGGGCAAAATTAGCCTGTCTTTTTCTGGCCGGAAACGAAACGGCGTTAGCTGCATTTGCCATCCCCCAGGTAATAATTACGCGCACGCCGCTCATCATTAAAGGAAGCACGGTCGAACCGATATCTGCGTACAGGATAGTCAAAGCGTACTATGACGCGGGGTTGAAAAACGGGTTAAATTTACTGTTCTGGCGTGCGCTGGAAAAACCAGATCTCGCGAATAAACTCTTAGAGCAGTCACACGCTCAGATTTTGTTCGGTGCAGATGAAAATATTCTTAGCTTAACTGGCGGCATTAAGCAAGCAGCAAATATTGTAGAAAATAAACACGTCTGCCCATTTTGGACAGGCAGAAGCGCGGCGTTAGTGTTTGCCGATGCAGACTTGGAAACGGCCGTAGCGGGAGTAATAGAAGGGGCTCACGCAGACAGGGGGAATAAATGCGTCTCAACAAAGAAAGTTTACATAGAACGCGCCGTTTTCAATAGGTTCACCGAACTCTTGACTGCAAGGATTCAGACGCTTAGAATCGGGCATCCGCTCGATAAGACTACGGACATCGGATTGGCACTAGCCGACGAACGCCAACACTTGCAGAAAAAGCTGGGAGATGAACAAAAGGTTATACACCACGGCATATCGGAGAACTCTATAAATATTTCCGTCTTACTGCCCGGGCCCGGGTCAGAATTTTTGAGGGAGGAAATCCCGGCGCCGGTTTTAGCATTAGTGCCGTTCAATACGATAGAGGAAGCAATCGAACGGGCTAATGCTTCCGTTGCGCATACGATCACTAAAAAATCCCTGGCTACGGCGGTATTTACGAGAAAGAAAGAAAACATACGGATACTCACCAGTAAGCTAAAAACGTTCAAAATACTGGTAGGAAGACCTACCACCAGTATGAATTTCATGTTGCCGCACCAAGGAGCGTATATTGCCGAAGAACTGCTAACAACCGACAAGGTAATAGAGTTGTGACCCGTGACTGGAAAAAAGTTCGATATAGTGGTAATAGGTGCAGGACGAATTGGAACAGCATTGGGCATTCTGCTTTCGGGAAGAGGCTTTAGAACCGCACTCGTGGGTTTTGACAATCCTTTTGGAGGCGCTAGAGCAAAGCTAATAGACGAAAGCAGCAAAGAGGTTTGCCCAAACAAGAACTTGAAATTTGCAAATGCGAGAAAGACGCTGGACTTTACGGTCAAGAAGGGGGGGCTGATAGTACTTGCCACCAAAACTACAGACCTGACTGAAGCGCTGGAACGGGAATTGCTTCAGGTAATAGGAAAAAACAAGAGATTTTTACTGCTCAGTATTCAGAACGGTTTGGGTCCGGAACTGCAGGTGGAGAAGCTCTTACGCAGAAATAACATCAACCCAAACTCTTGCCTTGTTGGGGCGATAATTTTAGGGCGTGCGGCATTTACCCAGAAACAAAAACGAAAGGTCATTACGTATAAGTTTGAAGTAATCACGCTCGGTGCATGGAATGACTTTCAAAAGAGAAAGGAAATCGCTCTTTGAGCTTTTAACCTGAATTGTGACATC
>CAYOZI010000018.1:0-9320 GCA_964408425.1 Microcaldota archaeon | reverse complement strand
GAAATAATAAAAAGGGCAGGCGATTTGTTAAAGCCCGCACTTCGGGTACAGGTCTGCAAAAACAGGGAGGAATATCGAAGGTTGAGATTTGAAAAAACGATAATGAACGAAGCGAACAGCCTAGCCTCTATTTTTGCGGTTAAAACTGGGGTTTTACTGAAGAACCGACAGCTCAACAACTGGCTTTGGAAAAAGATTGATGAAGCTATGCACGTGGCAAGAAAAAACGGGGTTAAGCTAAGTAAAAGGAAAATCAGGTCATCGGTCATACACACCTACAAGGAGTTAGTATTCAATCATTATCCGTCGATGACTCAGGATCTACTGCAAGTGTTAGAACACGCAAACAAACTGTTTAAAACGGAAATAGACCAGTTGGACATGGCAATTTACGAGCTTGGGCAGCGAAGCCACGTGCCCACTCCAACGAATAAATTTTTTGGCGAGTACATAAACGAACTCGGCTTTTCACTCAACTATCTGAAAGAAAACAACCGGCGTAAAGCGGCGGTTTTTGGTAAAAGCCTCATCAATGCAAACAGAAAACTCGTCGGTCTGCGCCCGGCATTTTCGATAAAAGGAAAAACAATGAAAACAGGTGAGGTTGGGCTGACCGGGCTTAAATGGAATTTGGAAGAGCTTCAAAAGCAATTCACGGTACCTAGAAGACGCGACAGATAAAGGTGAATCCAATGAACAAAAGAAAGGGTTTGACGATACTGGCGTTAGGCGGAGCTGGGCAGGTGGGCGTCAAGATATGCGAAAAGCTTTTGGAAAAAACGCCTTCCAAGCTCGTTATTTGCAGTCGCTATAAGGGAGAGGTGGAAGACACCGTCGCCAAATTACGTAGGAAGTACAATAACGTCAGCATCGAAGGAGAATGGGGAAATGTTTTCGTTCGCAGGGAATTAAAAGACAAGAGCATCAGTGAAATTTTAAGTGAAGAGACTTCGACCAAGCTAGTGGTAAAGGATACGTTTTCCGAGTTGAATGAGGACATTCTTCAAAATTCTTTTTTGTACCAATTAATCGAGAAACACAGGCCGGACGTAATAATAGACGCAATTAACACCGCTACGGCTCTCGCATATCAGGATGTTTATTCTCAAATTAATAGGGAAGAAACCGGAAATAAGTGGCTGTATCTTGCAGCAGCAATGGACATGCCTCAGCTAGTTAGACACATTCAAATTTTGTATCATGCTTTGAAGAACGCAGGGACCAAAGAATACTTGAAAATCGGGACTAGTGGAACGGGCGGTTTGGGATTCACGCTTCCGTTCACCCACGGGGAGAATGAAATTCCGTCAAGATTGTTGATGAGCAAAAGCGGCGTTGCCGGAGCGCAAACCATGCTATTATGGGTTCTGGCGCGCACTCCTGGCGTCCCTTCAATCAAGGAAATCAAGGTAACCAGCCTGATAGGATGGGCAGGAATAGGAAAAGGAACGATAGAAACGAAAAAAGGGCAAATCGAGGTCTACGACTGTAAGATTGAAGACGCGTTGAGCGTGGAAAATGCTTTAAAGGAACACAAGTCCAAAAAAACCGGGAAAAAACTCGAAGGCGCTTGGATTGACACGGGCGAAAACGGGCTTTTCACGAGAAGCATGTTCGCAGCCATAAGTTCACCCGACTGCATGGAATTGATTCTGCCGGAAGAAATCGCGGATATTGCGGTCAGGGAAATTGAGGGGGAAAACACCGGAAAAGAAACAATCAGGGCGCTCGACTATGCATGCCTCGGGTCGACGTTCACGGCAATGTCGAAGAGAAAGACTGTTTTGACGGAATTGAAGAAACTCGACAAGGAAGAACTCGCCAGCATTCCTACGCTCGGGCCTTTGACTTCCAAAATCCTTTGGGAAGCAGAAGTACTCCAAAAGTCGTTCGGAGGCCTAGAAAAAGCCTTGAAAGCCAAAGCTTCGGAAATGGAAAGGAAAACGCTTGAAATGATAAGCAAAAACGCGAATCTGCGCTCAAAAATAATTTCGGTCGGAATCCCCATCCTGCTGCCAAACGGAAAAATATTAAGGGGACCTGAAATGAGCGTTCCACAAAACAATAATTTCCGCAAGCCAACCCGTTCGGAAATCGAAAAATGGGCTTCAAAGGGGTGGGTGGATTTGAGGGCCAAAAACTGGCTGAAGTGGCTCAGCTGGCTTGACAAGTACGAATTGAGCTTGAGCGGCAACGAAACTGGAAAAATAGAAAGCAAAAATTTCGAGGTTGGAGAGGTTTGCGGGTGGGTTCTTGCGCATGAATTCGGCGGATTGAGAATGAAGAGGTAAGCAAAGGCAGAATTTTAAAAATAAAGGCCCTAGTGTGGTTTGGTGAAATACGCATGTTAAAGCATTTTTACGTGACGTTGTTGGACTTGCCTGAAGCATTACCTTTCGCGTTCATGCCCTCAGGCAAGATAGAAGATTTGGCCAAGGAAGACAGAAACGAAATAAAAGCCGAGAAAAAACTCCTGGCTTTCGTGACGTTCCTGTGCAAAAAGTTCGGCGACAAGTTCGCATATATAGGCGAAGACGTGATAGGAGAAAAGTTCTACCGCCGGTTTTTGTTCCAGAAAAACGGCTTTCTCGAAGTGATGACAGGAGTCCCAGCGGTTGTAAGCGCCCACTTCACCGACAAAAAACGGGCTGACAAATTCGCCAACGCTCTGAAGAAAACGATTGAAAACCAGGTTTCCAACGCCCAAGCCAAGAAAATCCTTTTGCAGTCCATCGAGGTAAGCGAGGACGAGCAAAGCAGGTTGAGCTTCGAAAAATGGGAGAAAATGCGCGAAATACGCGCTTCCGCCGATTAAGGAAAGGATGGGAAAAAAATGCTGTCGAGTTTTTTCAAAAGACTGTTGATGGGAAGGCAACTCGAGTTCGCCGAAGGGGAGATTGAGATTCTGGAAACCAAGTTCAGCATGTATTCGCTCGGCCAGTACTTCCACTGGCGGGAATCGTCCAAAAAAAGGGGAAGCGCCGGGTTGAAGGAAATTTACGAGATAGGAAAGAGCACAGGCAAGGAGATGGCGAAAAACTACAAGGACAAGTTCAAGCTCGCTGGAATAGAATCCATGAACTTTTGGAAGAATTTAATCGAACTCAACGGCCTGGCCAAGATACGGACGATAAACCCGAAAGAGGGGGGGAAAGTCTATATAGAACTCGAATCGGCCTTCGCAAAACAATACTCCTTCAAGAAAAAAGGCTCTGAAAACGTGGACGAATACCTCGTTGGAATGCTGACGGGCGTTTTCGAGGAGATGTACAACAAAGAGCTTTCCGGAAAGGAAACCAAATGTTCATCTGCAGGCGGGGCGTTTTGTCAGATCGTCATAGAACCTAAATAACCGCGCGCTCTGATCGTGTAGGATTAGCTCGGCTTCTTTCTTCGCCTAGCCATCACAGCAAAAGAATGCTAAACAACACAAAGTTCTTCATATTCTTTTCACCTCGGCAGACAAAGACCCACATTCTAACTTATTTTCAGAGTTCACCTCGTTTTTCGTTCCGCAGTGCTTGCAGGACTTGCTGTTTCCGTTAAACCACTTTTGGCAATTAAAGCAATACATGCATCATGCACTCCAACCGGAAAAAAGCGGGGGGCAGAAAGGGAAAATCAAGAGAACCCCAAGGAGGCATTCCCCTTTCCGATGTTGCAATCGTTTCCTTCAATTTACCCCCGCCTTTAAACAAGAAAACCGGCAGAAAAAGAAAAAAGCTCGGTTTAATAAAAATCAACTAAAAGTTTAAAACCTGCCACGGTAAGAGTAATAAGGCATGAGAATCCCAACGACAATAAACATGAAAGCAGACACGCGAGACGCTATAGTAAGCATTCTAGCCCAAAAATGGCCGTTAAGCGCCAAAGAGGTCTATTCGGAAGCCAAGGAAACGCACGGTTTGAACATCACATACCAAGGCGTGCACAAGGTTTTAAACCAATTAGTTGACGAGCGGACCGCGTTAAACCAAGACAGAAAATACTTATTGAACATAGAGTGGATAGACAACCTCAGAAAATTCACGGACACTGCTGAAAAAAGCTACTTGAAAAACGCGAAAGTACCTCTTTTAGAAGTAGGAATTGGCAGTTCAGTCGAAAAAGACGCGTTTACAGCAGGACGGGAAGCCGCGGAAAAGGCTTTGAAACAAGTAACCTTCAACAAACAAATACAGCTGGTATTTGTTTTTGCGTCTAACACGTACGATAAAGCCTATGCCGAATTAAACAAAGGAATAAGCACTATCACGAAGAACGCCCCCTTATGCGGTTGTACAACGATGGGCGAAATAGGCAATAAAACACTGCAAAAAAGCGTCGTTGTCACGGTAATTTGCGCAGAAAAAGAAAACTTTTCTGCAGAATGCACGCCATTAGAGATAAGACGAGAACACTATGCAGGCACTATCGGATTCGGCGATGTCTTGAATGCGTTAGAAAATCGGGCTGGTTTCAAAAAACAACTTCCCGATTTAGGAGTCATAATATTTCCAGGGTATAGGAAGAACAATAATATGCAGGTAGTAGCTCCAAGGTTTCTGGAAGAGTTCGCTAACCGGTTTAGCACTCCGTTCCAGATAGCTGGTTGCCTAGCAGGGGATAACTGGGCGTTCAATGAAACGAAACAGTTTTGCAATGGAACGGTGCATACCGATACAATTGTTTTCACAGGGATAAAAACGCGGATAAAGGTCGGGCTGAGAAGGGTTCACGGATTGAAATCCATAAACAACAGGCAATACAAGTTGAAAACGAAAAACGGTTTTGTAACAAAAATAGCCCCAATAGTTAATGGAAAAATTGCCGGCTACGAACCTGCCTTGACAGTATACATGAGAGAAACTGGAACGACTGCAAAAACGCTTAAGGATGCAATACCATTATTTCTTCGGGAGCTGATAGCCCAAAACAAGACGCCTACAATCACCAGGCTAAGCGACGGGACTCACGGCTACCCTACGTTTATTCAAGACACTGCCGTGAGGTTTGACAATGCATTCAACGACGGGGATATAATTCAAATCACGAAAACAACCGTCGAAGACATACCGAACACAACCCAGAGTGCAATTATGGAAGCCGCTAAAAACGGTGGAATAAAAAAAATAGCCGGTATTCTCCTCTTTTCGTGCGCATCCTTGGAAGCGGTACTAAACGCGCACAACCTGAACGAAATAGAAAAAATAAAAACGGGCGGATTGAAGAACACGCCCATTTTTGGGTGTTACAACGCGGGGGAAATCGGCCCGATGGCGGTCCCTCAGGGGTCTGGAACGGTGGTCGCACTGGTTTTTGGAAACGAATTACGAGGATGAGTTAGCGGAAAGCTATTCGCTGATTAGCTCGTTCGAGATTCCCAAGGCGATTATGGTTTGGTTATGCTGGCCGATAGTTCCTGATGGAATCAATGCTTGTTCTCCATGTGTGTACGCACCGATTATCTTCGAGGCTGGCAGTTCTTTTTTAAAAACTTCAAACTCGCTGGACGCGGAAGCACGAATAGTGCTTAAAGCCCTAGGTCTTGAACCGCAATCGAATAGAACAATCAGGGGGATATCTGGGCCTAATTTAGTTTTAATGTCGGTTAAAACCGCTTTAGTCGAGTCGAGAATGCTTTTTTCATCTGAATCCATCAAAACTAAAAGAGCGTTTTGAGGCACTTTGTTCAGGAAGACCAGCGAATAATCGGGGTTGACGGCAAACGGCGTTTTAATCCAATAATGGCCGAGCGGATCCGCCATCCCGAAAGGAAAACGGATTATCAGCTTAAACAGCTTCTTTTTTAGTTCCGGAACGGACAAGCCAAGCAACTTAGCATATACCCTTGCAGCCGGTTTTCCGTCTAAAGAAAACACGCGGTTGCCCACGGCTTTGGTGACCAAAACCTGTTTTTTAGTCGGCTTCAAACCATGGCGAATGCTGAACGCCAGTTTCAAATCAGACAAAAGTGCAACCACTATGCACGCATCCTTGTAGACCTTTCCGTTTGCAAACTGGTAAGTCTGCTTGAACATTGCGGAATCGCTGGCAGAACCGCCGAAAAGAGGCTGAATGCCGGTTACTTCCTGAATTCCACGCAACAATTCTTCTTCGTTAGGTTGATAGTTTCTAACCGGACCGGGAAAAACAGTCAGAAGTACATGAGGCTTGGTTTTTAGAAGGGCTTCGGGTTGTTTTCGCTTTACTGCCAAAAACCGCATGTAACGCTCCAAGTAAGGATCTATGTTCTTCAAATCGGTTGCTGCGGAAGCGGCAGCTTGCTTTCCGGCGGCAAAAAAATCTTTGCTGGCGTTATCGCCCACCCCAACACCGAAAAACAAATGGTCGCTTTTCAACGCCAAAACAGAGCAGGAATTAAAGAAACAGCCTTTGTCGGAAATCTCCCCGTCTGTAGTAAAACCAAACCAACGGCAGTTCGGGTTTCTTTTTTTCAGAGTCTCGTCAACCGCCTTCACGAGGCTTTTCACGCGTTCATCGTTCTTGGCATAAGTGCTGCCGTGACAAAAAACAAGGGCAAAATCAGGCGGTCTTGCCAATTCCCTCAAGGCTGATTCGGTAGCTTTCTTTCCGGCTGTAGAGGCGTCCGGATCCGAAGAAACACCGGAACCGGAGTAAAGGTAGGATAGTGGCTCTACCCGACCGGTATAATTTCGCTCTAGGTTTTCACTCAAAATTCGCATTTCACGAATCCAGTCGACGCTAAGCCTGTATCGTTTGTCTTCTCGGGTAATTACGCCCTCATCGAGAAGCAGACCCAAGGCCTTGTGCACGCCTTGGTAGGTTACAATCTTCAACTCTTCGCGAACTAGAGAATACAACTGCCTTGCCGAAAGCGGCCAGTGTTCGCCTAGAATTTTCACGATTAGATTTCGAATAGTACTTTTGGAAGAAGCAAGATCAGGCATTATTGAAGGAGACATTTAGACCCAAATAATAAGGGTTTCCACATAATAAAATACCAGTTTTAGTATCTACACCACAGCACTTATAACCCAGTTATAACCTATTGTTTTCTGGTGGTTTTATGAAGTCTATTTTCGCCTGCGAGAGCGTTGTAAAGCAATACCTCCCCGCAATGCGGGCCAGCATCGCGAAAAAACTGTATGCTAAAGGATTTACCCAAAAGCAGATTGCCGACGAATTAGGATTGACACAGCCGGCCGTAAGCAAATACCTATCCAACTCCTACGGCAGGGATATTCACGCGATGGAAAAACTGCCTAAACTGGAAAAAACCTGCTCCAAGATCGCCGGTGAAATCGAGAAAAACAAGTGGGCAACGGAACGAATAACGTCGGAAATATGTTCGGCCTGCACGCAATTCGATTCTGCAAACAACACGTGCCTGATGGCCGAGGTATCGAAAACGCTGAAAGGCTAAAGGTGAATTTGATGGTTGTTCTGGAAATCAAAAACTTGCACGCAGGGATAGACGGAAAGGAAATTTTGAAGGGCGTGAGCCTGAAGATAAAGCAAGGCGAAATCCATTCCCTGATGGGCCCCAACGGAAGCGGAAAAAGCACGCTCTCCAGCGTAATCATGGGACACCCGAAATACGTCGTTACCAAAGGGGAGGTTTTGCTGGACGGGGAAAACGTCCTGGCAATGACTCCCGACGAAAGGGCAAGAAAAGGGCTTTTTCTCGCGTTCCAGCACCCGGCCGAGATACCCGGCGTAAGCATAAGCAAGTTTTTGTTCAACGCCTACGCTTCCCTCCATGCGGACGCGAAGGAAAGCGGCATAGCGAAAAACTTTCCCGCTTTGCTCGAGGAAAACCTGAATTCCGTGGGTTTGGATGGGGAATTCGCCAAAAGGGCGTTGAACCACGGCTTTTCAGGAGGTGAAAAGAAGCGCGGAGAGGTTTTGCAGTTGAAGATGCTCAAGCCGAAAATAGCCGTTCTCGATGAAATAGATTCTGGATTGGATATTGACGCTTTGAAAACCGTTGCCGAAGCCGTACGCGCCCAAAGCAAAGAAACCGGCTTTCTAGTGGTGACGCACTACCAACGCATTTTGAAGCATTTGAACCCGCAATTTGTTCACGTGATGGTGAACGGGAAAATCGTAAAGAGCGGGGGGCATGCATTAGCGGCAGAACTGGAAGAAACCGGATATGCGAGGATGGAAAATGAAGGCTGAAACCGGCATCCGCGAGATAGACCATGGCAAGTACGACTTTCGCACTAAAGAAAGCCTGGCAGTAAAACTAGATGAAGGTTTGAGCGAGAAAACGGTCAGGGAAATATCGGCGTTGAAGAAAGAGCCGGCGTGGATGCTGGAATTGCGGTTGAAAAGCTTCCAAGAGTTTTTGAAAAAGCCAGTTCCAGCCTGGGGGGCCGGGTTGGACGGGATAAATTTCGACGAGATAGATTATTACGCTAGGCAGGATGCTCCGAAAGCCCGAAACTGGGAAGACGTTCCCAAAGAAATCAAGGACACGTTCGAAAAACTGGGCGTTCCGGAAGCGGAAAGGAAATACCTCGCCGGAAGCATCGCCCAGTTCAAAAGCGAGGCGATTTACCACAACCTCAAGAAAGACTGGGAAGACAAGGGCGTGATATTCACGGACATGGATACCGCGCTGCAGAAATACCCCGACTTCGTGAGAAAACACTTCATGCGCGCCGTTCCTTTCAACGACAATAAATTCGCGGCACTCCACGGCGCGGTATGGAGCGGGGGAACGTTTTTGTACGTGCCTAAAAACGTGAAAGTCGACCTGCCCCTGCAAAACTATTTCCGCATGAACTCGGGCAGGGAGGGAATGTTCGAACACACGATGATCATCCTCGAAGAAGGGGCGAAGGCTTCGTACGTTGAAGGCTGCACCGCACCCCGCTACGAGGAAGCGTCCGTGCATAGTGCAATAATCGAGGTTTTCGTGGGAGAAAACGCCCAAGCGTCGTATACGAGCGTCCAAAACTGGAGCAATAACATTTACAACTGTTTGAGCGGAGACACGCGGGTTTATACGACAAACAGGGGGCTCGTTGAACTGAAAGATATTCAAGTGGGCGATAGCGTTTTTGCTTTTGACCAGGCAGACCGGAAATTGAAAGAAAAAAGGGTAGTAAACAGGTGGAATAAAGGGCTACGAAAGATATTCAGAGTTAGATTTTCAAACGGAAGCGAAATTAAAGCTACTGCTGAACACCCCATTCTTTCTTTCAACAAGGAAAAAAAACGGTTGGAATGGAAAAAGGTTTCGGAAATCACGGTGGGGGATATTGCTTGGATGTCAAAGGAAATACCGGCATACAAGCCAGTAAAATTCATTTTTGAAGTCGGCAAACCTAGAACTGGCAAGTATAAGC
>CAYOZI010000017.1:14595-23410 GCA_964408425.1 Microcaldota archaeon | reverse complement strand
GCATATGGGCAGGTTTTTTGTTTTCCTGCAGGAAAACTCAGGTTTTCATAGCCTTAACCCTCTTTTGCAGATCGTTAAGCCTCCATCCTAGCTGGTGGTCGTACTCTCGTAGGGCTGAAACGGGTGCTGCTCCCGTTTTAAGGCCGGCATAGCCTTTCACGTAGCCTTTGTCTATCATTTCGCCTATTCTCGTTCTCGCCCACTCTAAGTCTTTTAGCGCCGCATTCAGAGCTTCTTCCTTCTGTTTAAGGCGTTTAATGACCGTTAATTCTTCGTCAAGCTGAACGAATTCCTTGTATTTTATTCCGAGGAGGCCTAACGCAATTTTAAATGCCGGTTTTATCTCCTCCGCAATGAACATTATTCTAGCTTCGGGCTGCTCTCGTTTTAGCACCCCGAAATAACCTGTTACCTGCCCTATATCCGTCCTCCCTGCAGGTCCCCGTTTTACCTCTATAAACACGCTTTTTCCGTCGCTGTCTTCAAAAATCAAATCTATTATCCCAGCCTCTTTCAGACGGGCTCTTTTTTCTCTAAACCTTAGCCCTTCCTCTAAAAGAACGGGGTTTTCGACGAGCAATTTTTCGACTTCCGACTCTAGAATCTTGTTTTGCATTTAAATTTCGCCTCGCGTTAGGTTTGTTCCCGGCTTTTTACTCTCCATGTTTCAACTATCGCGTTCCACTCGCGTCCAATGTGTTGAAAAGCCTCGCCGAATCGCTTGGATAAGACCAAAACCATCTCGTGCCGCTTGTCTTTTTCCCCCTGTCCTGTGGGGTTGCGGCGCTCCCTGGCAAGCAGTCCAACCCTTACCAGCTTGGGTATGACCAAATTTCGCAAGGTCGAGTTAGAAATTGAATTGCCAGCCGCCCACTCTTCAATTTCGCGACCCCGCGCTTCGCGTTTTTCGGATAGAAAACGCAAAAGTTTGGTTGCGATTTCGTACTGAACTTTTTGCAGTTGGGGAGGGAAAATTATTTTCAAAATGTCTTCCGGTTCCCACCTTGCGTTCAAACTCATTGGCAGTTTGTCGTAATCAAACTGCAGTGATTCCTTGCTTTTGATGCCTCGCGAAGGCGGTCTTTTCGGAGATTCCATAAACACCATTATGATGTTCTTCGTTCTAGTATAAATACTTTGTTATGGTGTAACGTTTCTACCTTTTCCGCGTATTTCTCGTTTCTTCCGCCTCTAGGATCGTTTAGGCGGGGGGTTGTCGCCCTAAAACGGTTCTCAATATTGTAATAGTAAAACGTACACGTTGATCTATGCCAGAGGGTAGTTGTTTGATTGTCACTATTATGGTGTTTTTACCTTTGGTGTTCTATGCCTATGCTATTGTGGACTAAGATTGCAAACAGCCGTTTTCCAGTTCGTATTTGTATGACCTGTTCGTGTTTTTTGTTATATGAACACGAGCACCATGAGCCCGAGCAAAGCCAGGAAAAGTACGATCGCAATTTCGATTGAGATGTACGCCAGGAATGCAAGCACCAGCGGAATGAACATGAGGATGTACTGGTCCACGCCGGTATAAGCCGCGATTTTTCCGAGGTAAAATCCGTAGATTGTGCCTATGAAAATGAGCAGCATGCTGTAGGCCGTGAATCTCTGGATTGTTTTAGCAATGCTGCGGGTGACCGATTGAATCAATTCCTCAAACCAACCCATGTGCAAATCCCCTCTGAAAAATGCGATTTTCGAGTATTTACGCGAGCGTTTTAATAAACCTAGCGAGGGAAAAAGGTCCGAAACCAGCCAAAAAAGGCGGTTCTTATTAGTATGAACTAGCCTATCTCCCGGCGCGGCTGTAGAGGCAAAACCGAGAGTACCTTAACCGGTTTTTTCATTTTCCCTCTGGGTTTTCTGGTTTTTTTCGTTGAAAAAAGATGCTCTATCGCCGCGCTCAAGCTCACGGGGCATTGTTTTTTCGCCTGCAGCCTTCCGGCCAGGGCGTGGAGTTTGGCGTAAATCTTTTTTTCCACCCTGATCAATTTTGTCATATTTTCACTCGCAAAAATGTTTACTTTGTTTATTTTGTAACAGTATTCTGGCGTTATTTATATGCCTTTCCGGCCTGGGTTTCTAATGCCGCCTCAGATGGCATTTTGCAGATCGAGAAATCTCGTTTTGAGGATGCAAAAGCCAGTGCTTGGGCTGATTTTTCGCTATTTTTTCGCCTAAAACTCGTATTTTTTCAAAAAACCTGCCTATTCCGTTTAAACCCCTGCCCGAGTGCCTTTTGCGGATGCCTGCGTACCCATACCCTTTTTGCAAAACGCATTGTTTCCTGCCTATTGCCCCAAAACGCCCTTTTCGGGCTTTTTGGACCGGATCCGAGCTAAAATTAGTTTTTGGCTCTTCTGGCTAAATTCTGCCTATTCTTACTCCTACGCAGGTCCAAAATCGCTTTTTGATCGTTGCTTGCCCTATTTTTTCTGTGGCATTTGGAAAAACCTGCCTATGCTAGGCTGTTTTTGGGCAGTTGAACGCAATTTTTCAGATTTTTTCAGCTTGATTTTGCCTTTTCCGGTTTTTCCTGCCTCTTTCGAACCCGCCCCACACTTCCCCTAACCCGTTATTTAGCGTTTTAAAATATGCAAAACGCTACGCGTATTGTTTTTGGTTGTTTTTCCGGGTTGAACGCATCGAAAGAAGGGCAAGAAACGATTCTTGCGTTATACCGCTATGGGCTTTTTGCCGTTAAAATCCGCGTTTCTGCATCTGCAACAGTTGTTTTGCGGCTTCAACAGCTCGTTGAGCGTATTCTTCCGCTCTTTCATCGGCCTGATCCCACGTTACTCCCGGTCCTATTATGCCAAGCCCTATCGGTTTTCCGTATTTCAATTCCATCTCGTGGATGGTTTTAGCCAAAACAAAAGCAATAACCTCGTCGTGCTTGGTGTCGCCTTTGATTATCGCCCCTACGACGGCAATTGCGTCTACCGTGGGCGTTTCCATGGCTTTTTTGATCGCGAGCGGCATGTCGAAAGCGCCCGGAACGCGCAAAACCAGGGTTTCATCGAACCCGTTTTTCTTCGCGTTTTTCAACGCTGCCTTCTCCATTTTAGCCGTTATAGCGGAATTGAATTCAGATCGTACTATCGCTAGCTTCATTTTCTTTCTCCCCTCATTTTTCCTGCGTGTTCGTGTCCCTGTCTCAAGCCTTTTCCTGCGTTGTTTCTCAGCACATCGGGATGCAGGAGAAGGTTTACCGCATTGAGGGCGTGTTTGGAAACCCTGTCCTCGACGATATTCCCTAGTTCTTCCTCGTTTTTAGCCTCGTCTTCAAATACGAACGCGCCAAGAATGTGCTTGTTGGTCAAAAGCTGGGTTTGGATCAACGCGAGGGAGGCTTCGTGGGCGCAGGTCTTGTCTATCGCCTGCTTGCCGACCCACCCGCAGGCCACGACTATCTCGCATCCTTGTTCTTCCAGGAGCTTTTTAGCTGCAACCGGCAGATCCTTGACTCCGGGAACGGTATAGCGTATTACGTCTACCTTCTCTCCGCTCTTGCGAATCGCCTTTTCCGCAATGTTACCCATATCCATTCTTGCGAAAGTAGTGTCTGCCACGCCTATTTTCATTTTCAAACCCCTCTTCCGGTTGCCTCCTTGGGGGTTGCAAATAGCATTATTCTTTTGCTGGGAAGGGGTTTAAAGCGTTTACTCGAAAAAGGCGTTTTACTCGTTTTCAAGTAAAACGGAAAGCCTTACTGCAGAGCCGTTTTTCAGCCCCAGCGTTTTTCTCAAAAAGTCGGGGGCTATGATTTCGATTGTGGCGTAATCGTGGTGGGTGCGGTCGGGAATGATCACAGCCCCTTCAACGGAATAGTTGATCTTGGCTTTATGCAGCCTGGCCCCCCCGTAAAACCTTTTTTGTTTCAGGTCTTTGAAGCCCGAGAGCTTGATTCCGCCTTGTTTCTGGATTTTTTCGTTGTTTTCCAAATCTGTTTTGGCAGTCAATCGGAGGTTGAGGGTTCCGGGGAACGGGTCAAAGCCGAGTTTTTTTCTGACTTGTTTTTTGTACCCTTCCAGCGACAAATAGAACGCACCGTCCCTCATACCCTCCACGACGAAGCCGTGGATTTCCAGGCGTTTTTTGGCTTGTTCGGCGGCTGTGCTTAGTTTTGAAAGCGTGTCCAACGCCTTGTTGGTCATCCTGAAGCCGGCTTTGGTTTTTTCCACCAGCCCGTCCGCCTGCAGTTGCGTTAACCATCGTGATACGGTTTGTTGGGAAACGCCTATTTCAGCTGAAAGTATGGTTGTGGTTTTCTTGCCTTGTTTTTGGGCGAGGTTCAGCAACAAGTTTAAGGGACTGGGCTTCATGCTTTTCTTCTAGCGCAAACTTGAATTTTAACCAGTTGTTTAAAGGTTGGTTATCGTGCCGATTCTGCATCCCGAAGTCGTGAAAATCGCCAAGGCCAAAGGGTTTTCCGAATTGACGGAAATCCAGAAGAAGGCAATTCCTGTTATCGCGGAGGGAAAGGACGTTTTGGTCATTGCTCCGACGGGTGTGGGGAAGACGGAAACTGCCGTACTCCCCATTCTGTCGAAACTTACTGAGCTTCAGGAGAAGGAAAAGCTGGAAGGCATTCAATGCATTTACATCACGCCGTTGAGGGCGCTTAACCGCGACATGCTTGAGCGTTTGACTTTTTGGTGCAAGATGCTTGGCGTTTCGTTGGGCGTAAGGCATGGCGACACTAAGCAGAGCGAACGGCAGCGCCAGCAATTGAATCCCCCGCAGTTTTTGATTACCACGCCCGAAACGTTCCAAGCCGTCCTCGTTTCCCCGCATTTTTCGTTGTTTTTGAAGAATGTGAAATGGGTTGTGGTTGATGAGGTTCATGAATTGGCGGATTCGAAACGCGGTGTTCAGTTGAGCGTGGGGCTGGCGCGGTTGAAAGAGTTTTCACCGGAATTCCAAACTATCGGGTTGAGCGCGACAGTCGGGAATGGCGAGGAGACGGCGGCTTTCCTTTCTTTCAAAGCGGTCGTGTTGAAGGACGACGTGGCAAGGCGTTTGGATTTGAGCGTTGAAATGCCTGAAAAGGCGAGAGAAGCCGGAAAGCTGATTGAAGGGTATGCCGGCGAAACACTGGCAAAACTGGAGCGGATCAAGGAGCTGGTGGATGGGCACAAGAAAACTTTGCTGTTTGTAAATACCCGTTATTCTGCCGA
This sequence comes from Microcaldota archaeon, assembly GCA_964408425.1. Taxonomy (GTDB): domain Archaea; phylum Micrarchaeota; class Micrarchaeia; order Norongarragalinales; family Norongarragalinaceae; genus UBA10210. Next base: position 18,227 of record CAYOZI010000017.1, on the reverse strand, counting down.
GAGCCTTGGAAATTTGCTTTTGAAAATACCTGGGTTCGGGGAGGAAATTGCCGTGCACCATTCTTCGTTGTCCAAGGAATCCCGCATTGAGGTGGAGAACGAGTTCAAGAAAGAAAGCGGGGGTTTGAAAGCCATAGTGTGCACGTCAAGCTTGGAACTCGGCATAGATATAGGCGCGATAGATTTGGTCATCCAGTACGTTTCCCCGCGCCAGGCTACGCGACTGGTGCAGAGGGTAGGGCGCAGCGGGCATAGGACTCACTTGATTCCGAAGGGGGTTTTGATAGCTTCTTCGGAGCTGGATGCGCTGGAGTGCATTGCGGTTGCTGAAAAGGCGCATGCGGGAAAGATAGAGTCTTTGTCCATACCCCGGAATTCTTTGGACGTTTTGGCGCACCAGATCGTCGGCATCGTGCTGGATAAGAAGAAGGTTTCGGTTGGGGAGGCGTTTGCGATTTGCAAAAGAGCGTTTCCTTTCTGGGCTTTGGAGCTGAAGGACTTTCTGGAAGTAACCAAAGAAATGGCTTTCTTGAGGATAGTGGCTTTCGACGGGAAGGAGCTTCAAGAATTGAAGAGAACGCGGTTGTATTACTACGAAAACCTGTCCACCATTCCGGACGAAAAGAGGTTTTGGATTCGCGATGCGGCTTCGAGAAAGAACGTGGGAGTGCTGGATGAGGCGTTCGTAAGCGAGTTTTTGCAGAACGGCAGGGTTTTCATCACGCGGGGGAAGGCGTGGAAGGTTTTGAGCGTCGGGGAGAAGGATATTGCCGTAGAGCAGGCGTCGGACATAGAAGCTGCTGTTCCTGATTGGGTGGGCGAGGAGATTCCGGTCCCTAAAGATATAGCCCAGTCTGTCGCAGGCTTGTTTTCGGGAAAGATTCTCGCGGAAAAAACGTTGGCTGGAACGCTGAATGATTTCGTGGAAGGGCAGAACTCTTTCTTCGTTCCTAAGGGCAGCGAAATAGTTTTGGAAAAGCGGGAGAACCTGGTTCTGGCCCATTGTTTTTTCGGAAACAAGATCAACGAAACGATTGCCAAAGCTGTATCCCCGCTGTTGTCGAGAGGCTATGCGGTCAGGACCAAGGCTAACGCTTACGGGATTCTGTTTGAATTTCCGCCCAAGGTGGAAGTGGATTTGGGGAAAATCGCCTTGGTTTTCAAGCAGCTGGGCGGGGAGAAGGCTAAATCGATTTTGGAGAATATTCTGCCGCAAACGAGCTTGTTTTCAGTCAAGTTTTCGCACGTTGCAAAGCGGTTCGGGCTGATAAGAAAAAATGCCGATTACCGGAGCGTGAGCTTGAAAAGAATAATCAAATCCCTGCAACCTGAATCTCCCGTTCTTCGTGAGGTTTTGAATGAGTTGTATTCGGAAAAGCTGGACGTTGTAGGGGCTATGAACGTTTTCAGCGATCTGGCTTTCGAAAAAATCCAGGTGAAGCCTTTCGAGAATACGGTTGAGTGGTCGCCTTTGGCGAGGGAGTTTTTGTCGTTCGGAGGTTTCAGCGAACTGTTCATTCCGGCCGAGCCTACGGAAAAGATATTGGAGGCGTTCAAGCAGGAGTTGTTGGAGAAAACGGTTAGGGTGAAGTGCGCTTTTTGCGGAAAGACTTTTTACAAGAAGCTCGAGTTGTCGGGAATGGTTTTCTGCCCGTACTGTGGTTCCCAGCGGGCTTTTCCGGCTGAAGAGGGGTTGAAGGGGGAAAGGATAAGGGCTGAATCCCAAAAAATCGCGACTCTCGTTTCCACGTTCGGAATGAGGGCGTTGATAGCCTTGAGCACTTACGGAGTCGGGCCCGGTAGGGCGGGAACGGTTTTGGCGAGAATGCAGAAGACGGACGATGACTTTTTCAGGGATTTGCTGGAAGCGCAAAAGACGTTTATTCGAACAAAAAAATACTGGCGGGCTTAGCCCTCGGTTTGGTGTTCGATCAGAAACTCGTATTCTTCTTCTGAAGGGGGTTTTTTCTCCTCGAACTTCTTTTCCTTTACTGAAACAATCTTCGGCTTTTCCATTTTATCACAATATCCTTGGTTTCTTGGGTTTCGAGCCTGCAAAACCTTTTTCCTCAAACCACTTTGCCGCTTCTTTGTTCAACGGATCTTTGGGATTCGGGTTTTCCAAAAGATGCTGCAGCGCTTTCACCACTCCAGCCACGCTGGTGGTTTCGCTCCAGTCGTTCACAAGCTGGATGCATACGCGCCCGTCGTCAGCCCTGATGTTAGGGTGGTAGATGGGCGAGAGCCAATAGACTTCGATCCCGCCGGGATAAGGGAATTCCCTTAACAAAACTACTTGGACCGTGTGCGCGTCCCTTTCCACGACCGCGTCTCCTTGTTTGTAAAACCCTTTGCCTTTCAAGCTCACCGTATATTCGGTCTTGTCGGCGTTGGCTTCGAATTTGTATTGGGAAGCGCGCATTTCCTCGTACTCGCTACCCAGCCGACGTTTCCAAATGTTTTCCGGGAGAAAAGCCATGGTTATGCTTAGGGGTGAAAATCATTTTATTCTTACTGGCGCGAGCGCCACGTTCATTCCTAACGCTGGTTTCAACGAAATTTTAGCTTTCGTTGGCGCCGGCGCTTTCTTACGCAAACGCGGTTTGTTCAACTCGAAGCGCGTGCGTTGGAACGGCTGTTTCCACAAAAACATTTTCTTCAAAACATCCAGTCCTTTTAGTGGTTTGGTTTTAGTGTCGAGCGGGTGTTTGAGCAGGATTAAGTTTCCTAAGTTGTCTACTACCCCGTAATGGTAGTTTCGGAGGATTTCCGGCGCGTCTTGGCGGTTGAACGGGGATTCTCCGTCCTCGCTGATTTCGCGGATTACTTTCGGCAGGTTTTTCGTTAGTTTTGACGGAACCACGTATGGCGTGACCATATTCCCCGCGGTGTGCAAGCTGAGTTCTCCCATGCTTTTCAAGTAGTCTTCTTCACTACCTATTAGCTGGATGATTTGTTGCGGCTTTAGGCCAACATACCCCCTTCTGGCTCCATGTGCCAGACTGCTTGCGGCTATGCTACTCCCAGCAAGAATTGTGCTTCCCTCGTTGAAGCCGGACAGTATTACCGCCCCCCAGTGTGCCACTCCAGCCATTGAAGCTTTAGCGTGGAGTACTATGCCCATTACTTCATCTTGCAGTTCGGGGTGTTGCTGTTTTAACGGTATTACCACGTGTTCGAAGGGGACTGGTTTCTTTAGAAAAGAGTAGAGCCACGGTCGGGTCTCGCCCATTTCAACCGCCGGTCGGGTCTGGAATCAGTAGTATTTTCGAGCCTTCCTGCAATCCGGATTCGGAAATAGTCGTTTCAGGGCTCAAAATCTTGTTGTCTTCAGTAGCGAGAACAAACCTGTCTTTCAACTGCAAATTTTCCACTAGCACTTCGAGCACGCTGCCTAGGGTGAATTCCTGTTCCACGCTCATCGTGATTTCCTTTCCGGACGTGCTTTGCACGACTACGATGTTGAATTCAGCCACTTGCAATCACCCTTTTTTCCTTTCGTTTTGCCCTGAAAGAATTATAAGCGGCGTCGGGTTTATTATGATTTGCTGAGAGGAGGCGTTTTTGGGCATGGCAGACGTAGTCGTGAAGAAAAAGCATGACGGCTTGTTCTCAGAGTTCTCTTTTTCCCA
>CAYOZI010000017.1:0-14495 GCA_964408425.1 Microcaldota archaeon | reverse complement strand
CCCGTTTCAAACGAGCCTTTGCCCAAGCCCGCAGAGCGTCCTTTCGAGCCCGTTGCCAAACCGCCTGTCCGCGAGTTGTCGCACGACGAGGCTATGGATAAGGCAAGGAAAATCTGGGAGGACAAGGAGAAGCAAAAGCCCTGGCACAAGAAGTTTTTGGATAACCTGTTTCATTAAAACCCAACCGCAGTGATTCGCATGGAAAAGGATTTCGAGGTTTATTTTCAGAAAACGGCGTTCGACAAGGCCGTAAGCCATTTTCAAGACCATTCTTCCAAAGGGCTGGAGGCGTTGGGGCTGCTGGTGGGAAGCGTTTTTTCTTTCGGGGGAAAAAACTACGCGGTTGTAGAAGATTACGTGACTTCGGACAACGAAGCTACTGCAGTTTCAGTAAAGTTTTCCCCGCTTGCGTTTGAAGAGATTTCGAGGCAGTTGAAGAGGGAGAATGGTTTCGTGATCGTCGGCTGGGCGCATTCGCATCCGGGTTACGGCTGTTTCCTCTCCTCTACGGATGTTAGGACCCAACAGGATTTTTTTCACGAGGATTTTCACGTGGCGTTGGTTTGCGACCCGTTGAAGGACGAATGCATGGTTTTCAAGGTTAAGGATGGGGAGTCGGAAGAAGCGTCGTTCGCAGTGGTTAGAAAACGTTGAGGGTTATTTTGATGGAAAATCTGGAACAGCCGGTTGATTCGAAGCCTGTTTTGAGGAAGAAAAAGAAGGCTGCCAAAACGAAGCCGTTCAAGCTCACGCGTTTCGACAAGGATCTGGCGGAAACCGTGAGGAGCGGGGTTATGAACGTCGAGGAAATACTGAGGAAAATGGCCGTAGACCCGAACGACTTTCACAAGAGGGTTAAAACGCTCGTAGTGAAAGGGTATTTCGTTTTTGATTTTCCAGAGACGAAGGAATTGCGGCTGGGGTGGAAGGGCTACAATCTTTTCGCCCCTAAAATCAAGCGGGAGAAAAAGAGTTCTTTGCTCAAGCCTTTGGCCGAGCAAAAGAACGAGGAGAAATCGGCTGAAATCAAGCCTCCTGAAGTTCATCCGATCATCCGGCAGGAGAAACCGCTTTTGAGCGACAAGGATGTAGTGATAGAAGTGCAGAGCACTGCGGATTTGGCTGACCTGTTAGAGAAAGGCTCTCCGAAAGGCAGGCAGATCAAGCCTCCTTCAAACTTCTTCGCGGAAAGGCAGAAGCAAAGGGAAGCCTTGCCGCAGGAGTCCGCCCCTGAACCCTCAAAGCCTTTGAAAGCCGATACTGGAGAAGCTCTGTTGTTGGAGGGAAAAGAGGCTTGCGAGCTGTGCAAGGCTAAATTCAAATTAAACGTGAAAAACACGGAGCAGGCGAAGTACGGGCATTGTTTCTGCGGGGCTAGTTTCCACAAGGATTGTTACGAGTCGCTGTTGGACAACGGCGGGAGCTGCGTGCGTTGCGGGCGCAAGTTAAAGTTAATGTTCGACAAGAAGACCGAGGATGCAGTGAAGGGAATAAAAAACGTTTTCGAATGATTTATCCGTGCACCGCGCACCCTTTCTTTTTCTCTAACCCCAAAATCTTGAACTCGTTTTTCAGCCCGTTGTAAAACAAGAACTTTCCTTCAAGCGTTTCCCCGACGCCGTGCGCTATCTTGAGGAACTCGTTGACTTGGATCGCGGCGGTAATCGCGGCTGCGGTTGAAACGGCCGGCATTTTCGGGTCGAGAAAATCCAAAACCTCGCCCACGCAGGAGTATTTCTTCCACAAGATTTTGTAATCGGCCTTTCCGAACCCGCATTCCAAGCAAGGAGAAGGAGAGTGTATGGTTTGGATTCTTCCGTTGAATCCGTTGATTCCGCCGTCGATGAACGGCGTTTTTCCGTAAGTCTGGGCGTTCAAGTGGATTCTTGCTGCCAGATTGTCCAAACAACCGAAAGCCACGTCGAACTTGCCGAAAAACCCTTCTTCCACGACTTCAATCATTTTGGTTACGGGCTTGACTTCAGCGTGGGGGTTGATTTTTTTCGCTTCCCTAGCCAGAACTTCGGCTTTCAGCGATTTCTCTTCAGCGTCTTTCTCGTTGAAGAAAATGCAACGGTTCAAATTCGCCTTTACAATGTTGTCGTGGTCGACGATGGTAATGTCGTTCGCCCCAAGCTGGAGCAATAGCTTTACGACCTCGTTTCCCAAAGCGCCTGCCCCGACCACGAGTATCCTTGCATTGGATATTTTCTCCTGGTTCCAGCCTTGAATGCGCTTTTGCCTGTCGAAAACGTCGTCGTCAACGCCCATGCTTATCAATTCGTTTTAATGCTTTTTGCGGTTAATACTCTTTATGCAAGCGGTAGTTTTTTACTCGACCGCCGACTCGGCGGGGGTTAATGTAGCGAAAGTATTGAAGGAGCACCACGGCTTCCGGTTGAAGGGGCATGTTGACGTTGGGGAAAGCCAGCTTCCGGTTTGGGTTAGCGGGGGTACGCAGTTGGTCGAACTGCAGAATCCTTTGATTGACGAGTCGGATTTCCTGAAGGATTTTTTCAAGAGCGACTTGTTCGTTTTCGCGTCGAAACACCGTTCGGAAAGCGGAAAGCCCTGCTATACCGTTCACGCGCCCGGAAATTGGGGCGAGAACACGGAGTTCGGGGGGAATGCAAAAGAATTGCAGTTAACCTCGGCCAAAGCCCAGCACACGCTTTTGCGTTTATTGAAAGGCCAGAGGATGGACGTTTTCCGAGAGGCTACTCACCACGGGCCAACGTCTTTGAAAACCCCCAGCGTTTTCGTGGAAGTGGGGAGCACGGACCGGGAATGGAACAACTGGCTTTTGGCGGAACCAGTCGCAAACGCGATTGTCGAAGCTTGCAAAACTTGGCAGAACGAAACTGCAAAGGCGGCAATAGGCTTCGGAGGGACGCATTACTGCAGCGCTTTCGCGGAATTGCCGTACGCCTTTTCGCACGTAGCTTCCAAACACGCGTTGGGTTCGGTTGACGCGGCTATGGTCAAACAGGCGGTCGAGAAGACTGTAGAGCCGGTGGAAAAGGCGTTTATCGACTGGAAGGGCTGCAACAAGGAACAGCGGGACAAGATAATTGCGGCTTTGGAAGAAGCCGGGTTGAAGTGGGAGAGGGCTTAGAATTCAGCCAGGGTTTTTTGCTTCAGGATCATGCTTTTTTCCAGATACTTTTTCATCGGAACTTTGAGTTTCGTTTGCAAATGCTCCAGCGCTTCTTTCAAGCTCAAGAATTTCAAAGGCGGTTTTTCGAAAGCTTTAGCTACTCCTTCCCTGACCTGCCACACGCCGAGGGGCACTTTGTATTCCTCGCTTATCTCTCGGAAAACCGTAACGCGGGCTTGCTTTTTCATTTTCCACAATCCCTCGGCGCAGGAGAATCTTCCGGCGTAATAGCCTCCTCCTTCGCTCTCCGCGTAATCGCTCCTTCCTTCATAGCCTTCCCACTCGTGCGCCACGCTCGAACCCCAGGCTTCAAACTGCTCGAATTCCCATCCCCCCGGCAAAAGCAGTATTTCATAGTGGTTGTCGAAATGCGAGTTGGAAAAAACCAGGACTTCGTTGATATGCTGGCTTTGTTTGACGCTTTCCAAATGGTGGTCTGCGAGGATCTTGTCCATTCCCGTAATGCTCCAGCGGGTGGGAACGAGCTTCTTTTTTTCCCCGAACACGCCGGCGCTCAACAGCTTTTGCAGATAGTAATAGTCGAAACCTCCTTTCACCATTTCCGGGATAATTTCGCGCACCTTGATTTTTTCTTGAGCCAACTCGTCGACTTTCTTCGGGATGGTCGGGTTTTCCGTCAGGCGCATGGTTTCCATGGCGCCCGTAGGACCCATCGGGGCGGTGTAGGAAGAAAACGAAAGGTGGAATTGCGGTTTTTTCTTGAACTTGACTTCCATGTCCACGGGTTTTTGCGACAATACGCCAAGCTGCATTTCCTCCAAAACTCGGGAGGTTCGCTTGACCGCGTGTTTTTTCATCCCGCGCGCCACGCTGGCGCGGAAGGAAATGATTTCCTCGTAACTCAAGGACGTCCACTTGTCGGGAGAATCGGCCATGGCGGGGTTTATGGTTTCGTCCACGCTTACCAGCGGCCCTACGAAAACGTTGGGATACCCTTCCCTTCCGATGAAAACGTTGGGCGGAGAGGGGCCGAACACCGTTTCCCCGATCGGTTTTTGCGCGAACTGGACGCTTATGTTTCGAATGTGCTGGAAATAGGTTGTCGAAGGGGGGATTTTCATGCCGGAATCACGCTACGTTCTATTCTCGAAAAGCGTTTTTATTGGTTACCGGACAGGCATGCCGGTGGCTTTGAAAAAAGTGATTACTGGAACTGAGGGGTTATTAGTGGAATGAGAATCTTTTTAAACGATTTTCGGGTTGTGATTAAGCGCTTGAAGAAAAGGGGGTTTCCGGAATTGTGGGCCGGAACGGTTTTTCTCTATCCCCTCGGTTTTCGGGCGTTTGTGGGTTTAGTAGTGAAGAAAGCAAGGTAGCACCGACAGTTAAGGCTTAGTGTGCTCTTTGCCAGGTGGTGGGGATAGTGGTAGGCAAGGCGTTTTCGCTGTTTGAAATGGACTCGCTGCTGCGCTCCGCGGGTGCGGAGAGGGTAGGCGAGGATGCAAGCCGGAAGCTTGCGGAAGTGCTGGAGGATAACGGAAAGGCGATCTTGTTTAAAGCCGGGATCCTGGCTAAACATGCGAGACGGAGGAGCATCACGAAAAAAGACATCATGCTTGCTGCAAAATGCTAGGTTTACGCTAATCCAAGCGCCGGTGGGTTGAACCGAATTCTAAACCGCTTGGGTGGCAGCCGCGCCCTTGAGACTCCCCTCTTTCTCGAGTTTTGAAGGGCGCGGTTGATATTTACCTTTTTTTGGGGTCCAGTTGAAGCTGGATTTGAATGACTTCCTTGGCTTTCTTCAAAAATAAGTTTTCCGCTTCCCTGGTAGTTTCGATCGTGCAGCCGGCGGCAATGTTGTGCCCGCCTCCCAATCCCCCTGCAGCTTCTCCACCCTTCCTCATTACCTCGCCGAGATCCAAACCCTGTTCTATCAGTTTCCTGCTTCCTCGGCCGGAAATCTTCGTTTTTCCTTCCTCGTCGAAACTGAACGCTAGGATGGGCTTGATTCTCTCTAACGCTCCCGAGTTAAAGTAAGAGCCTGCGACGGTTCCTATCACCGTGTCTGCCACGGCTCCGCGCCCGTCGAAAAAGTAGAATGCGCCCAAATCCATCGTTTGTTTTGACGCGAAGTACAACCCTTCCCTGATTTGCTTCCTGTGCTCCAACAGGACGCTTTTCGCCTGTTCCATAGCCCCTTCTTCACCCAGGCAGACGCTTACTCCCAATTTAGCCTGGTCGTGCCTTCCGCAGGCGTTCAAGAGAGTGGAGAATTCCAATGCATCGCGCAACTCGCTTTTTTCCTTTTCCTTCAAAAACAAATACACGTCCCCTACGAATTCTTCCAGGGTTTCCTCCGAAATGTCTTTCTCCCTGCCGTATTCCACGAGCGCTGTGATGAGTTGTTTTCTTTGGTCTGCGGTCAGATCGTAGTAGCTTTGCCACTCGCCGTTTTTCTTGAGCGGAATGTTGAGTTTTTTGAGGAATAATGCGCAGGCTTTCTCGTTGTTGCTCAAATCGGGAAGAAAAGGTTCGGTTGAATACGATAGAAACCAGATCAGCGGCCTGGAAACACGGCCGAAAACCCTCAGGTCTTTCGACACGAAAACAAAGTTCTTTTCCTTTCCTTCCTCGAGCATGAGCTTGTTCAATTCGATGAAACCTGTTTTCGCGTAGTCCTGCATATCTCCGACTGCGCCTACTATTCCCAATTCCAAAACCCTGGGCAATTCCAAGTGCCTGAAGCAGAAGAAGGCGGTTGAAGCTGCGCTTGCGTCAGTTCCTCCTTCGAAGCCGAAGTCGTGGCAATTGCATAACCAGACGTTTTCAGCGGGCTTTTCCGGCGTAGGGTGGTGGTCTATCACGACAACGCTTTTCCCCTGCAGGTTTTCGTTGAGAAACTGTATTTGGCCCGCCCCAATGTCGGAAAAAACGATTTCGTCAAAGCCGGCTTCGGCTATTTGTTTTATCGTATTGTCGTCAAGGCGTTTTGCCACGAACGTTTCGAACGGGATGCCTTGGCTTTTCAAAGCGTAGGCTATGACAGACCCGCTGCTAATGCCGTCGCAATCGTAGTGATGAACAACAAGCGGTTTTTTCATCGACAGGATTCTGTCTCCCGTTTTCCTGGCGTGCGCCAAAAACCCTTCGAGATCCTTTCCTTCCATTTTCTCCCCCGCGCCGATAGGAAATGATGTTAACCGATGATTTTTATTCGTTGCATTCGTTTTTTCTTTTGTTTTCAGCCCGCCCAGAGGTAGTTTGCAGTGTCCAAAATCTCGCAGAAGAACTTCGACAAGATAGCGCAGGATTTGCTGAGGCTATTGTACGATTCCTATCCCGTTGCCTTATCCACCACCAAAGTGGCTTCGGAATTGGCTAGGGACAACGAATTTGCCGGAAGGGTTTTGGCTTACTTGGAGCAGAAAGGTTTTGTCTTAAAGAAAGCGAAAGCCAACCGTGTGGATTGGCTTTTGAGCAAAAGCGCTAAAGAAAAGTTCGACCGGCTGGCTTGAAAAGCTTAAAACTCGACGGTTTCGCCGGTTGCCGGAGCGTATACTTTCACTCCTTTCAGCTTTTTCTGCAGTTCTTGGGCGAATTCCGCGCACTTCGCGTCTTCACCGTGCTGGACAAACACTCTTTTCAAACCCCGGATGCTTTTCACGAATTCGACGAGTTCCTTGTGGTCCGAGTGGGCAGAGAATTTGGCTTGAGTGACTTTAAGCTTTATTTCGACTTTTTCTCCGTCTATATCCAGCTCTTTCTCCCCGTCCAACAGTTTTCTTCCCTTCGTTCCCTCTGCCTGGTAGCCGACGAGAATCAATTTGTTGTGCGGGTCTCCAGCGAGTTTTTTCAAGTAAAACAAAACCGGCCCTCCGTTGAGCATTCCGGAAGTGGTTACGATGACAGCCCTTTCCTGTTCGAGCACGTCGCTCTTGTCCTTCCTTTCGGGATATTGGTAGTACGTGCTTTTGAACGGATCGTCGTCGCTAGTCAAAATCCTCCTTTGCACTTCGCGCTTGAGGTAAATCGCGTTGTGCCTGTATATGCGCAACGCTTTCTTCACCATTCCGTCTAGGTAAATGGGCGTTTCTGGAAGGACTTTTGATTTAAGGTAATTCTCCAGCGTAAAGAGGATCTCCTGCCCCCTGCCTATTGCAAACGAAGGAATAATGACCTTTCCGTTGTGCTCCAGCGTTTCCTTCACTTCTTTCGCTAGGGAAGCGTAGATTTCCTTGCTGGACAGGTGCTGGTCTTGAACCGAACCGTACGTGGATTCGATGATGAGCGTGTCAGCCTCGATTCCCTTCTTTGCCCCTTCGAGCAACCGCGTTTCGCGGGTGTTCAAGTCGGCAGTGTAAAGGATCTTGTGCCCCGAGTCTTCGACGAGCGTCATTGCGCTTCCGAGAATATGCCCCGAATCGTAAAGCGTGATGCCGTGCTTTTTCTCTTCGTACTCCATCACTTCGACGTTCTTCAACAGGGAACTGAGTTCCCTGTCCCCGTACGCGTGAGTCGCCTTTTCTATCCTCAAATAATCGGACAGCAAAAGCTGGATTAAATCTCGCGTGGGCTTCGTCATTATCACTTTCCCGCGGTATCCGTGCGAGTATAACGCCGGCGCGTAGCCCGAGTGGTCGAGGTGGGCGTGGGACACGACCACGCGGTCGAGTTCCCTTATGTCTTCCCGTTCCAAAAGCGGGTATTCTTCCTTGTCTCCGGAAATCTTGATTCCGCAGTCGAGTAGGACGTTTTGTTTTCCCCTTACGAGGATGGCGCTTCGGCCTACTTCCCGAGCGGCGCCCAAAAAACTTATTTTCATGTTTTTATTCATACCTTTTTTTAACGCAGGGACGCCCTAAGGGCTGTCCGCTGCTGTAGATATTGATGTGCTAGAAAAGGCAGGCTGTTGGAGAAAACCCATTCCCATTGGGGGTTTAAGCTTTTCCCAAAAAACCGCTTTTTAAACTCTCAATACTGTTAATATGCTGTTTTCGCTCGTATTTATAGCCATGGCTTTGGACGATTTGATCGCGCAGTTGAGAGAGCGCAGGTTAAGGGACGTTTCCGACAAGAAGACGCGCAAGAAAGAGCCTTCCGTTTCCATAGCGAGAAAGCTCGTCGAGCCTGAGGAGAAGGAAGAGTCTTCCGACGCGATTCGCGCCTCCGTGTACAAGAAAATCATCGAGCGGTACGCCGAAGTGATAGGGCTTCAGGAGGAGAAGACCATTCCCGAGCTTAAGGCGCTTGTTAATCCGGAAGATGAGTCTATCGGCAAAATAAAAGCCCGTTTTCTGGAGGAAATCAAGGGCAGCGACGCGGCTTGGGAGTATTCGTTTGAAAGGGACTTTCCGTTTTTCGCAAAGAAAGCGCTTTCCTACTGTTTTTCCCTCAAGCCGGTGAACGCGGATTTGAGCGTTTCTTACTGGCTGAAGCCCAGCGAGATAGTCGAGCTTCAGGCTGCGGACCCGTTCGACAAGGCGATTTTTCTCTGTTCGTTATTGCTAAGCGGCGGGGGGGATGCGAAAGTAAGGGTTTTGGAGTTTGAGGGGAATGCAAAACACGCAGTTGTGTTGCTTGAATTGGGAGGCAAAATCGTTTTGCTGGATCCGTCTTGTTCGAACGAGTTTGAAGAGGGGGAGACTGAGGAAAAGGCGTTGGGAAAGCATTCGTTGGAAGGAAAGGGCTTTTTGAGGAGCTTGTACGAGTTCAGCGATTCGGACTACTCGGATTTCGAAGAGTGAGTTCAGATTTTCTTTATCCTATTCACGAATTTCTGGTGGATTTTCACAGTCTGGTTCAAATGCTGTTTGAAGCTTTGCCTTCCGGTCAAAAGCTGCCTGTGGATGCTGATTTCGTCGTGTATATGCGTTTTCCATTCCTTCAGGAACGTGTGGAGCCTGTGCTCCAAGGAAGCGTCGGACTTCGGTTTTGCTTTAACTCGAACTTTTTTTGTTTTCGTTTTTTTCATGGTCGAACACCCTTGTTTACGCATTAACGCCGGTTTGTTTTTAACGGTAGGGGAAAAAGCGTTTTCAGCAAGTTTTTTAAACGCCTTAAGCACTGTAACTTAATACTCGTTCTTTAAAACGTAGTTTTCTCGATTAAGGGGTTGTTTGGCATGAAAATGGAGCTCACGAAATACGAAGTAGCCCGGATTGTAGGTGCAAGAGCTTTGCAGTTGGCCATGGGAGCCCCGCCTTTGATCAAGGCAGACAATATTTTGAGCCCGGTGGCTTTGGCTGAAGCCGAGTTCGAGAAGAATGCAATTCCGCTTCACGTCGTCCGCGAAAAGAAGCACGCCTGAAGCTTTCCTTCTTTTTTTCGATTTTTAGTTTTTTTTCTTTTACTCGTACCGCAGGGCATCCGCGGGCTTGAGTGTAGACGCCTGCCGCGCGGGCAGGACTCCTGATATCGTTCCTATGACGAATGCGAACGCCAACGCCCCGAGCACGAGCGTTGGGGTTATGGCGGCAGCGAAAGTGTTGCTTCCAAGCGCCTGTTGCGCCATTATTTCAGCTATTTTTCCGAACGTAGCGCCAAGCAATACGCCCAATACCCCTCCTGCCAACCCGAGCAATCCCGATTCAAAGAGAAAGACGAGCGTGATGTCGGAATTTCTCGCGCCCACGGCTTTCATCAAGCCTATTTCCTTCGTCCTTTCCACGACGCTTGTATACATGGTATTCATTATTCCCACGGCACCCACCAAGAGTGAAATGGCGGCTATGCCGACGATTACCGCCTGTACTACGCCTAGAATCATTGCGAAGCTCGCCATGAGTTCTTCGGAAGTGGAGACTTGAAAGTTTTCAGATCCTTCCTCTTCGTTCCTGTATTTTCGCAGGTCTTCTTCTATGTTTTCAGCCACTTTGGACGGTTCTTCGCCGGTTTTGAGTTTTGCTATTATCATGGAAACGGTTTTAGGCTGGTTTATCAGCCTCCGGAATTCTTGCAAGTTCAAGTAAATTGCGCTGTCGTCAATCCTGTTTCCAACGCTTTCCAGCACGCCGACGACGCGGTAGTCCTGGTCTTGGATTTTGATCGTATCCCCGACAAAGATTTTCTTTTCAAACAGCCCGTCGGCCGCGTAAGAGCCTATCAGCACGCTTTTTCCTTCGCCCGGCTCGAGAAACCTTCCGTCGGACACTTCAGCGTCTTGCGATTCTATGATCATTTTCCTGCTGTCGTCTTCCGGAATGCCCGAAGCGAAAACAAGCTTGGTTTCGCGCTTGTACGAAACGATGACGTTGCTCAGCAGTATTTCCCCTGCCAGGTCTATTCCCCTGGATCTTTTTACGATTCTCAATTCGTCTGTAGTAAGCGGTTTCGAGAGCGTGGCGCTGACGAACGGAGACGCTGCAATGCCGTTGTAACCCATTATGGTGATCTTGTCGCTGCCCATCTTGGCGAATTCTCCCGCAACCACGTTCTGCAGCCCTTGGCCTAGGGATATCAACGCTACGACTGCCGTTATTCCGATGAAGATGCCTATGATCGTCAGCATGCTGCGGAGCTTTCGCCGGCGCAGGTTTCCCAGAGCCAGCAAAAACAATTCGGCTACGGCAACCATTGGTTTTCCACCGGTTTCATTTTATTGTTTTTCAGAATTTCAAGTTAAAGTGTTTTTTCAGGGCGAACTTGTAGGCGAGGAAGGCGATCGCTATCAATACGATGACGAGCAGCCAGTCCATTCCGCGCGAGGGTTCCAACTGCAACTGGCTTATTTCCGCGTCGGAGTAAAGCTTGAATTCTATTGCGGCTTCCTGTTCGTACTGGTTGTTGTTCGCGTCCCGGTAGGAAAAGACTACGGGCATGACGCCGCGGTCTCCGGCTCCGCTTACGAACAGCTTGTATTCAATGGTTTCAAAATCGTCTGAAGCGAGGCTTCCCACGTAGTAAGCGCGCGGTTCAACCACTCGCACGGTTGGAGTGTCTAATGCTTTTATGTTGAGGAACTTGGCTTCGCTCAAACCGCTGTTCACCACCTTAACCAAAATCATTCCGCCAGTATTGTCCCTCAGTATTTTGCTTTCTTCCACGTATGCTTCTAGCGAGGGTTTGGCGCTGATTATCACTCCCACCGTGTCGTCCAGAGTATAAGCATTGCCTAAATCGTCTTTGTAAGAGATTTGAAGCGGAATTTTGTAGGCTTTGGGTTCCGCGGTTGCCAAGGCGCTTATCTTGTAGTTCAGCGTTTCCGACGCTTTTCCGCCTAAGAGGGAAATTCTTTTTTCCGTAGACCCTTCCAATGGAACGAATGGAACGTCGCTGCCGGTCAAGTCAAGCTTGACGCTTACGTCCCTGAGCGGAATGGACGCTTCGTTTTTCAGCTGGATGCTGAGGATGGCGTTGGAGCCCGGTTCGAGCTCGTTGCTGAGCATTATGCTCCCGACCGCAAGGCTCTTGGCTTGCGTTTGGACTGAAACGGCCAGCTCTGCCTTGACCAAGTCGCTGGTTCCGGTTTTGCACGACAAGGCGAGTTTGTTGTCCCCCAAAACCGCGTTCGTATCCACGCGCACTTTGTACTTCAAAACTACGTTCTGCCCCGCCCCCAGGTTTCCGATAAACCTTCCGGCTTGTTCGTTAGTATCTAAGGAAAAGGGGTATTGGGGTTCGAGTTGGCATTGGATTTCGGTAGCGTCGAACTTGGAGTTTTGGATGGTGAACCAAACGTCGATATACTGCCCCGGAACGGCCGGGCTGGGTATATACTGCAGTCCTGCTATACTTAACGTTCCCCCAAGCCCTTGCGTTATTTCGGCCGCGAAAACGCCTTGTCCGGCGAAAACCAGCAACGCCACTGCAATCAAAACCAAGCTTTTTCCGTTTTTCATTTTCAACCACCTTTAGAGTCTTTTACTATCGAACCGTCTTTCAAAAACACTTTCCTGCGCGCGTGGGCGGCGATGTCTTTCTCGTGGGTGATGAGGACGATTGTTTTCCCCTCGTCGTTCAGTTTTTTCAGTGTGCTCATCACGTCCTCTCCGGTTTTCGAATCCAAGTTTCCGGTGGGCTCGTCGGCGAGAATAACCTCAGGCTCTACGACCAATGCCCTTGCTATTGCCACTCGTTGCTGCTGTCCTCCTGACAATTCGTTCGGCTTGTGCCCCATCCTATCCCCCAGCCCCATCATTTCCAAGACTTTTTCCGCCCTTTCGTTCCTCTTTTCCTGAGGCACTCCCTGGAATACTAACGGCAGTCCAACGTTTTCCAAAGCGCTGAGGGAGGAGAGCAAATTGAATTGCTGGAATATGAACCCGATTTTTCTTCCTCGCAATTGCGCGAGGTTGCTTTCGCTTATCCTCGTGATGTCCTGCCCGTCGAGAAAAATCTTTCCTTCGGTCGGCCAGTCTAGGCTTCCGATCATGTTCATGAGCGTGCTTTTTCCGCTTCCGCTCGGTCCCATTATTCCCACGAACTCTCCGTGCTGGATTTTCAGGCTTATTCCATGCAAAGCGGGAACTTCGATAGCCCCTAGCTTGTAGACTTTCGTAACTCCCTGCAGTTCGATGACATTTTTAGACACTAAGCCCACCGTGTTGCTGAAAAACAATAGCGCGTTGTGTTTTAAACGCGTTTTTCCCTTCTTATTGTTAGAAACCGCTAGGGGTTTTAATAATGCGTTCTTTGGCGAATCTCGATTGTTTTTTCCTTGCGGGGGAGTTCGACTCGCGGTTGAAAGGGACGTTTTTCGAAAACTTTTACGATTACGACAACGGTTTATTCAGATTGAGGCTTTCGAAGGAAAGCGTGCTGGTGGATTTAGCCGGTTTCGCATTCGTTTCAAGCGACAATGTTTTTCCTTCCCCGCCACAACAGCCTTCGTCTTTTGCCATGCTCTTGCGAAAGCGCCTGTCAAGCTCTAAGCTTGAAAGCGTAAAGCAGTTGGCTTTCGACAGGATTTTCGAATTCTCCTTTTCATCCGGAAAAGGAAGGCATTTTCTAGTCGCGGAGTTGTTCGGAAAACAGGGGAACCTGCTTTTGTTGGATGAAAAAAGGAAAATAATCCAGCCTTTTAGGAAAGCGGCGTATTCGGTCCGTTCCCTGGCCGGAGGGGAAGATTACGTTCTTCCTCCAAACGAGAGAAAACACCCGTCGGAGTTGGAAGCCGAAGATTTCGAGGGCGGAAAAGGAAAAATAGTTTCTTTCCTTTCCAAAAAAACGTCTTTAGCTCCTTTTTATTTGGAGGAAGCGTGCGTCAGGGCGGAAATAAGTTTGGATGCAAAGGTAGAGGGGTTGGAGAAAAGGCAAAAAGAGCGTTTGGTTGAAGAATTGCATTCTTTGCTTGACGAAAAACCGTTTCCCGAATTGTTTTTTGAAGGGGGGGTTCCTTTCGAGTTTTCCAGTTTGAAGCTTAGAAAACTGGGCGGTTTGAGGGAGCATTTCGATAGCCTTTCGAAAGCCTTGGAAGCGGGCTATTTCAACGCCGGAAAACCGGTTCTCGCAGTGAAGGGAGACAAGCTGGAGTTTCAACTGCAATCCCAGGAAAAAGCACTGGAAGAATTCGTTTTCAAAGAGAACGAAGCGCAGGCTGCCGGAAAGTGGGTTTTCGAGAATTCAAGCGCGGTGGAAGAGTTGCTGGTTTTGGCGAGAAAGCATGATGATAAAGCTTTGGAAAAACTCGCGTCAAAAATAGGGTTTAAGGCGAAAACCGAGGGTTCGAAACTGGTTTTGGAAAAATAGGCTGTTATTCGGTGGGCCCGAAGTCGCTGCCCAAATTCCTTCTGTCGACGATCATCACGTCCTTAATGTCGAGGACTGAGCTGTAAGGAATTGCGGCAACCCCTCCTTGCGCCCTGGCTCTGGCTGCAAGGCTGGATTCGGGATTCGGTTCGAGCAAAACGCTTTCAAGCTTTCCGGTCAGTTCGTTGACGTCCAAGTCGATTATCCTGCCGAGTTCCTCTCCGTCGGTTGTTATGACTCTCTTTCCTGCAAGTTGTTTCACAATAGCGTATTTGACCATTATTTTCACCCTCGAAAAAGCCATGCGAGCTTGAATTTTAAAAGAAAACACCCCCTTTTAAATTAAAAACCTTTTCTTTCCACTATTTTTCCTCTATTCCCCCCGTTTTTTCAGGGTGGTTTAAAAACGCTTTCGGATTAACGAATTCGGTGGTGTTTCATGCAAGTAAAGGAAGAGGTTTTGAAGGTCATTGACGCTCTGAAAAAATCGGGTTTCAACCCCGTAGACGCCGTTTTCGAAGGGGCGGTAGGCGTGAAGGAAGACACGGTTTTGGATTTCGTGCAAAAACTCGACGAAAAACAACTGGTTTCCGGAGTTATACGGGTAATATACACTACAGACGGGGACAACATCAGGTTTGTTGAAATTCCGGTAGGCCAGCAGACTCCGCCCGAAGGCGGGCAGCAGTAA
>CAYOZI010000016.1:2272-23553 GCA_964408425.1 Microcaldota archaeon | reverse complement strand
CTGGACGGCAGAAAGGAGAAGCGTCACAAAGAACGGGCTTGGACGTGTTTTTGTCGTTGGCGAAAACGTAAGTGTTGCAGTTTTCGAAAACGCAAGTGTCGCGAACCGCGAAAATCCTTCCGCCTTCGCACAGCCAAGCGTCGTCGGTTTTCGTGCCTGTGCCCTTGTCGCTGAACTTGGCGAAAGCAATCTGGTCGTTAGCCACATCAACGTCGTCCCCTTCGTTCGAGCTCAACAAACCGTTTATAGTTCCGGAAGGCGGAACGCAGTACGGCTTTTTCTTGTTGTCCGAAGCGTCCACTCCGAACGATATCGGGCAGTACAGGTTTTTCTGCATGCAGTCGTAAACGCTCGTGTTCAACGCCTGGGAATTTCCTTTTGCGTAATCCGCACTGCAAGCCGCCGGCGAAGCGCCGAAAGAATCCTTGTAAGAATCCCCGTAATTAATCAAAGCGGCGGTTTTCCCTAGCCAGTAGGTATTGTCGTTCTCATCGGGATTTTGGGAGACGAAGTCAGCCGGATCCGATGACAAGACCGTGCAACGAGAGTCGGTGAACACTTGCGTAGCCGGGTTGAATTGAGTTGATGGAGTGCAGCTTACAGACCCTTCATAATGCTTCGTAGGGTCTATCGGAAGCTCGCACTGGCCCGCCGTGTTTTCGTTGTAATTCCTGCTCGCGGAAGGATAGCCGATGTTGTTGCAGAATTTGCCTGTAGCGCAAGGTTCGGTGGAAGTGGTGAACGTAACAGTGGTTTTAAACCAGTCCTCGTAATTCGCCTTGCAGCATCCATCAGGAATGGGCGAAATGAACGAACCTTTCGCAGTATCGAAGCAGGCGGGTGTCTTCTGGCACCACGCTTCCAAATCGCTCCTCCAGAACGCGCTCTGCTTCGCCTTCTTTTCCGCATTGTCCATGATAGTTTTTACGGTAGCCTGTTCGAAACCGACGGTTCCCCTGATGAGCTTTCCTGCAAGGCTATTTTCACCCAGCAAGGCCGCAGCCTGGCCGCTTCCCGCGAAATTCACGGTTGACGTAGCCGCAACCGCGTATTCCGTCAAAGGCTTTATTTTAGACTGCAAAGTGTTTCCGGCGAGAATGATTTCCCCCTTCTCCCTCGCAACCAAAACGCTTCCCCTGTTCTCGGGGTTGAAAACGACGGTTTGCGTTCCGGGCCCGATGAATGAAACCAGTTTCTTCGGAGACAAGGCGCTCTGCGGAGAGGACGGATTCGCAACGTAAACCTCGATTTCCCTTCCGCCGATTTGCTTTAGATTCGTGATGGCCCACAATTGAGGATAGGTGACGTCAGTGTCGTCGCCGGTTCCCTTTATGGGCGTGAAAATGGGCCCTATGAACAACGAGGGAGCGTCGAACGCTTCAGTCGTTGAAACCCTTATCGTCAGGAAGGAAGATTGGGCGGCTGTAATCGAACCGGCAAAACGCAGCTTGACTTTAGCTTCCTTGATCGTGTTTCCGACAACTCCGAAATTGCAGGAGCCGTACGCCTCCGGATTATACCTTAAAACGTAATTCCCTTGGTTTGCCAGTTTCAAGAAACCTTGCGAGCACGAAGAGTCGCTCACGCTCCCGTCTTCAGTCCGGTCGCAAACCTCGAAGCACTTCTCCGAACCGTCCTTCTCGAATTCATAGACAAGCAAAGGAGCTTCGGTTGAAACTGTAAGTGGAACGGCGTCGGCAGGGAAAATGGGCGAAACGCGCATTTCAAGCGTATCGCAAGTTTTTCCCTCCTGCTGTTCTGCCCTTTGAACTGCAACTCCCGACTGAGAATTCAAATCCTGTTTTATCACGGGATAATCGCCGCAATCGCCGGGAGTCTGGGGCAACAGCGAAATTTCCGCTTCTCCCGGAGTTCCGCCTTCTCCTCCGCCTGGAGGTTGTGGAGGCGTTCCGCCGCCCGTTTCGGAAACGAAAACTGTTTTCGAAATGGAATTTTCAAGCGAGTCCGTAGTGTAGGAAATCTTCTCTTCGTACGTCCCGTCGGTCCTGGGAATCAAAAACGCCTTGCCTAAGATCAATTGCCCGGCCACCAGCGGGCCAAAGCCTATGCTTATTGACTGTGCGCCGGTTTCGGAGGAAGAGTAAAGGGTGCTTGGAATTTCGCTCCCGTCGCCCCAATACAATTTGAACGGCTTGTACAGCACGCTGGAAGGCAATGCCAAAGGCGTGGTGAAAGAGAATTTGTTCGCCGAAGCGTCTTTCTTCAGCTCAACGGTGAATACTGCTTCCACGAAACCCGCTTTGCAAGGGGCTACGAACGAAAAGAATCCCTCAATCGTCGGAATGCTTCCCTCTTCACAGTTTTTAACGTTTATCGCATTGAAAGCGTCTTGGCTTTGCAGCGTCTGGGAGCCGTACTGCTTAACTTGCATCGTGACGATCGAATAGTCGTTCACGGAAACCGTTTGCGTCTCCATCTCGACGTTGTAAACCGCCGAGTGGGTCGTGAACGCCGGACCGGCGGAGAACGAGAGGGAAAGGGTTTTTCCCTTGCCTTCGTTCAACGGCTTGAGGTTCACGTCCCCTTCGAACGAGTAACCCGGCCCCATGTCCGAGTATAGCTTCAAATGGTCCAAGTCGATCGTGAACTGGTTGTTCAAACCCGAGTATTCCTTTATTACTCTCGGCTGGTTGCCGTTTGCGTCCTGCGCTCCGGGGTAGGAAGCGTCCAGCAAATCGAGAAAGCTTCCGTCAGCCCTGAATTTCAACTGCGCTTTGCCTGCATAGTTTTTCAAACTGCCGACGAGAGTGATTTTGTAGTGCAGTTTCAAAGGCTCGGTGACGAACTGGTTGTTTTGGACATTATAGATATATTTCGCCGTAAACCCGTCTTTCGCCGAAACCGTATTCCCGTCTTGCTGCTGTTCGAAGAAAACGTCGATGCAAGCGAAGTCGTTGCACGTCGAACCGATTCCGCTGAGCGTAACCGTCATTTCCTCGGATTCGGCGTTGCAACCTGAAGGAAGCGTTGAATCCGCGGCGAAATTCAGCCTTTCGTCCAACGGGCTTCTGAAATATTGTTCGCCCCGCTTCAGGAACGCGCGGTATTGCATCGTCATTTCATCCTGCAAAACGCCTTCTCCCAACGGCAGGATTTTGAACCTCACGGCAATGCTTTTCTGCAAAACGCCGTTCGGATTTGCGTCGTAAGCGAAATCAACCCAGCCGGTCAGGGGATTGTTTCCGGAAACGGTCTGCGGGTTGCACGAGCCCGTCGAGCCCCCCAAGCTTGTTGCGGAAGGCGCGTTCCAATTGACTTTAGTGATTATGGCTTTCGAATCCGGCACTTCGAAATGAAAACCGAGCAAATCCCCGTTTTTCCCTGCAACGTCGAACTTCGCCTCATACTCCTTCCCGGGGTAAAAGCCGGCTGGAATCTCGTCTGAACCCACGCTTGTAATCCGAATCGGGCTCAATTGAATGTCTTGAATGTCCTCCAGCGCGTACAATCCGAAACTGTGCGCCATTTCCTGCCTGTCCACGAGAATTTCTTCGGTTGAAGAAGTGAAACCGGCTGCAGCCGCTTCGAACAAGTACGAATCCCCCAATCCCACTTCGATACTGCAAGCTTCGTTCGGCGCGACGACCGAACATTCAGCCACGACTGCCGATTCCTTGTACGCTTTGAAAGAAGGGTTGCCTATCAACGCATTTCCGTTGTAATTGAAAGCGCTCAGGGAAACTTCCGCTTTTTGCCTTTGCAATTCTATTGCAAGCTCTTCTTCGGCCTGGTCGAGCAAAGTGGATTGCGAGGCGAGGAAAACGCCTTTCGAAGCCGAGACGCCGACGTTCGCGTTTCTTGGAAGGAAGGAGAAAACCGCTTTGCCATCCGAATCGGCATAAGAATCCCAACGCCATCCTGTCACGGAATCCAAGACGGTCACCGAAGCGCCCGGAACGGCTGCTCCGCCACTGGTCACCGTAACGGTAAGCTTGGAGTATGCGGAAGGATTGTTTTCAGCCTCTTGTTCGGTGAGAAGGGTTATTTGAGCGGTATCGCCGCCTTTGAAGAGCGAACTCCACGAGTCCACAAACCCCGTTTTCGAAGCTTGGGCTTTGAAATTAGGGTTGCCTGAAGAGTTGAGGAAAATGGAAACGAAGCCGCTTGAATTCGTGGACAAGCCTTCTCCCGGCTCCGGATAAACGGAATTTTCCTTGAAAACGCGGATTGAAGCGCCGGCAACAGCCTCGCCGTCAGAACCCACGACTTTCACGAAACTCCTTTTAATATTGCTTCCAGCCCCGCCTTCACCTGCCGCCGCGCTAGCCACGCTGACTAGCTGGACGGTGATTGAATTCGGGTGTGAAGAGCTTATCTCGACAGGTTCGGAAGAACCAGAGTAGGGGGCGTAACCGTCTGCGTAAACGTTGGCGAAAACCCGCATTCCAGCCTCGAGATTGTCCACGATCGCATAACCGTTTTCCACGGAAACGTTTGCCAAAAGCGTTTGCGCGTCCGCATCGTAAACGCTCGCAATGGCGTTCAACGGCTGGTCGTTCTCGTCCCTAACGAAAACGTACAAAACCAGTTTCCTGAAACCGTCGGGGTTGGATTCGTAGTCCAAAAGGTTGATCTGGTCGCTGCTGTAAGGCTGCAATCCCGCGAAACCGCCCGGAGGAATGTTCCCTTCGCCCCCGGCAGCTTTGGACAGGGAAACTTCAACGGTTTTTTCTTGAGGCACAAGCGTGGTGGTGGAATAATCTTCAAAACCGTCCTTGGAAACGGAAAGCTCGTACTCGCCTTCCTTCAGTTCGTCGAACGAAACCGTTCCGCCGGCCGTTTTGAGTATCGAGTAGTAATCCTCTCCAGACGCCAAGGTTACCGCGGCGTCATCCAAAGGATTGCCGTTTTCGTCCGAAACGGTCACGCCCAAGGAATAGATGTTCGAGGATGGAGGGCCCAACAGCATGGCAACCCCGCCTGCGAACAAAAGCAATAGGATAATGATGAAAGCGTAGAAAGAAGGGATTCCCCTGTCCTCGAGGGGGTTTACGAACCACTCGTAAACCTTTATCCCCTTATCCTCAAGAGAGTCGCAAAAGCCGTAATAACCTGCCTCTAGTTTTTCCAAAAAAGAACGGTTTTCTTCATCCCCACCGAAATCGTTTGCCATGAAAACAAAAACGACAAAACCAAATATAAACATAGCGAACTTGAAACTCTAGAGGGTGTTATGCGGTGCAATACGTGCGGGATAAGGCGGAATCGGATTGTTTGAAGCAAATCGGGCTTTCGGAAAAGGAAGGCGCGAGGTTTTTCGCTTCCCCCAAGTCCGAAGAGCACGGGGATTTGGCGTGTTCCATAGCCTTCTCCATGGCGAAAAAAGAGAAAAAAAGCCCGAAGGAAATCGCGGAAAACATCGCTTTGAAAATCTCTTCAGGAAAACTCCCGCCTTCAATCGAAAAAGTCGAGGCGAAGGAGGGGTTCGTGAATTTCTTCTTTTCAAACGATTACTATGCGCAAGCGTTAAGCCAGGCGCTGGAATTGAAGGAAAAATTCGGGGAAAGCGACGAGTGGAAGGGAAAAAAGATAATCGTCGAATTCTCACAGCCGAACGTCGGAAAGCCGTTTCACGTCGGCCACATCCGTTCGACCATCCTGGGCGATGCTGTTGCGAACCTGAGGGAAAGCCAGGGATGGAAGACCGTAAGGATGAATTACATCGGCGATTCGGGAACGCAAGTCGCGAAACTGTTGCTGGCTTTGGATATTTTCAAGGAAAAGCTTCCGGAAGTGAAGGACGAAAAGACGATGCTCGAATACTACGTTAAAATCCACAGGGAAATCGAAGCGAAGCCGGAACTGGCCGACAAGGCGAAAGCATACCAGGAGAAAATAGAGGCCGGCGATTCCGAAACCATAAAAAAAGTGGAATTCATCCGCAAGAAAAGCTACGAGGCGTTCCAGAGGAATTACGACTTGCTGGGCGTCAAGTTCGACGTTGTCACGGGTGAGAGCGACTTCGTGAAAATCTCCAAGAAAATCGTGGACGAGGCGCTGAAAAAGAAAATCGCTTTCGTCGACAAGGGAGGGGAGACGGTCGTAAAGCTCGAGGATTACGGCCTTCCGAATTTCATCGTTTTGCGTTCCAACGGAACCACGCTATACACGACAAGGGATTTGGGGCTCGCTGATGACAAGTTCGAAAAATACGCTTTCGACGAGAGCGTCATTCTGACGGCCGCAGAGCAAAACATGCATTTCAAGCAAGTCATCAAAACCTTGGAGTTGTTGGGAAGAAAATACGCCCAAAATTACAAGCACGTTGGTTTCGGGCTTATTTCGCTCCAGGAGGGAAAGCTTTCGACGCGCGAAGGGCGCGTCGTGTTTCTGGAGGACGTCTTGAACCAGGTGAGCGATTACGCGAAAGAGGAGATAATGCAGAGGCAGGGCGATTATTCGAAAAAAGAAATTTCGGAAATAGCGGGCATGATCGGCATCGGTTCCGCGAAATTCGCCGTCCTGCGCATCACTCCCGAGAAAAGCATTTTGTTCGATTTGAAGAAAATCGTGAGCTTCGAAGGGGATACGGGGGCCTATGCACAGTACACTTGCGTCAGGGCGGAAAGCATCCTCGAGAAAGCAAGAGAGGAAAAGGCGAAAATCCCTTCGGACCTCTCAAAATTCGACTTCAACCGAGAAGAGCGGAGGGTGGCGAAACTCATTTCCGAATACCCGATCGTGCTGAAAAACGCCTCCCACGCCATGCAGCCGCACCAGGTTTGCGATTACATCTTGAAATTAAGCGCTGCTTTCAACGAATTCTATCACGCGCACAGGGTTTTGAACGCTGAAGAAAAAGAGGAGAAGCCGAAGAGGCTGGCGCTCGTGAAGGCGACCGCTTCGGTATTGGAAAACGCGCTTTCGCTGTTGGGAATTAAAGTCCCCGAAAAAATGTGATTTTTTTCTTTTTAATGGTGCGAAACCCAGTACGCCACTCCTACTGCCAATAGCAAAAGCATCAGCCCGTTGTCGTGAAGCAACGCGTCCGAGTAGTAGGCGAGGAAATAGAAAACGACCAATCCCAGCAGTGCATTTAGCAAATCCATTCCGAATACAGGCGGGTTGAAACTTTCCTGTAGAGAAAAAGAGGTAGTTAGAGCCGAAAAACTAAAAAACGGTCAGGAGACGGGAAAATCAAAAAGTTAAAGAACAGCTTGAAGTGTTATGGACTACGTAGCTTTAGGCGTCGGAGGGGTTGAAATGCGCGATTCGCTGGTTTTGCTGGGAGTTCTCGGCATAGTATTGGTCATTGCCTTGGCTGTTTCAACGGCCGTAAGCCAGGCAAGCCCGAGCGGTTTGCTTGTCGCCACCGCAAGCGTGCAGTCCGCAGACTTGGCGGTTAAGAGCATCAGTATCAGCCCGACTACGACGGCAACAGGCGTAAAGAATGTGATTGTAAGCGTTAAAGTCGGAAACGTTGGAGTTTCCAAGAGCGGTTTGGCTTTCGTAAGCATATCAACGCCGGCAAACTGCATTCAGACTGGAATTTCAAACAACGTCGTATATCCCTTGTCCTCAGGAAAAACGCAGGATGCACGATTCACTTTGGTTTGCACAAAAGAACTTTCAGCCGTTATTACCGCTAAAGTGTCGCCTTTAACAACAGATTTGAAGGCGCAAAACAACCTGAT
Source organism: Microcaldota archaeon (assembly GCA_964408425.1). GTDB lineage: Archaea > Micrarchaeota > Micrarchaeia > Norongarragalinales > Norongarragalinaceae > UBA10210. Next base: position 15,898 of record CAYOZI010000016.1, on the reverse strand, counting down.
GACCAAGCCCTTCAATGTGCAAGCCAGCCAATCTACTACTGCAACAGTCTCGGTCAATCCGACCGCAACAACTGGCACTACTTCAGGACAGAGATATGATTGCGACCAGTGGTGGTGCACCTCTTTTGGCTCGCCGGACGGAGGCTATGCTAAAAACGAGTGCAGGGGAGGAAAAGACGACGGTCGCACTGGATACGGGGCCAGCTATTGCAAGAGTGACACTGAAATATGCGTTCCATCCTGCAACATTGATAATCCCAATGGCGGGGAACTTATAACTTGGGACTGCCACCCTTGCGCATTTGTGAGTCAGGGGGAAAGATGTGTCAATGGTCAAAAGTTCGTAGATATGGAGGGAAACGTGTGGTACTTTGCTCAATGCGTGATGCCTTAAGTCAAACTAACACTAGCGAGTTCAGCCATTCCCTCGGGCTTTTGGTCTTGACGAAGGCGCTCGCAAGCAAAACCCCCTCAGCGCCGAGGTCCAGGCACGTCCAATGGTCTTCCGCGTTGGAAACGCCAGCCCCGAAAAAAGGCGTATCACTTCTTCGCAAACGGGGCAAGCCAGGCTTTGGTGTCAGGAGCCATTACGAACCTGCTTGAAATCAGAACGCCCTCGGCGCCCAACTCCATGCACTTCCAATAGTCCACTGCATCGGCGACGCCAGCGCCCACTATTACCTTGATTTCCTTGCTCACGGACTTTATCTGGGAAACCGCGTTCTCCACCGCCTCCGGGCGAGCCCGCGAAACGCTCTTTCCAGTGCCTATCAGTTCAGGCGGCTCCACGGCGATTCCCCACGGCCTCAACTGCGCGAACAAAACGGCTTTCTCCACCGAATCGGCGCAAACGAGCGCCTTCATCTTCAGCGCGTTGCTTTTCTGCACTATGAAACGCGCGTGCTCGAAGGAAACCTGCCTCTCAGAGTGGTTGACAAGAGTGCCTTCAGCCCCAGCTTCCTTGAGCGCCTCCATCGTCACGCGCGAGGTGAAAGCGCCGGGCTCTACAGCGTCAGCGTGCTGGGCGAAAACCGAAAAGTATTTCGAGGAAAGCTTCGCGCAGGAAGAGAGCTCCAAGTACGAAGGGCAGGCGATTGTTTTTCTTTTCGCCTCGCCGGAAAACTTTTCCGCTATCCTGGCTAAAGCGAGCCCGTTGCGGCCCGTTGATTTCGCGTAAGCCTTGAAGTTCAAGAATATCATTCTTTCTACCCCCAAACGCTTTTTTCTGTTAACTCAACGCTTCAAGTACCGCCTGTGCTCGTACTTCCCGGCAGGCTCTTCCTTCGGTTCTGGCTTTGAAGCTGATTTCGAAGAATATTGCTTCGGCTCTTCGGACTCTCCGAACGAACCCAGGAAATCCGCCAGGTCTTCCGCAACGGCCTTGCACTTCAAGGATGGGTCGTACAAATCCCTCCTCAGCTTATCCAAGGAAGAGAAATCCCCGCGGGATTTAACGACCTTCGAATCCTGAAGGGTGTTGAATATCAGCGCATACGCGTCCTTCAAACGCTGCACCAGGGCCGCGTTCTCTCCCGAAGGCTTTTTCGTTGCTTCTTCTTTCTCCAAATCCTCCAGCTCGATCGATTTTCCGAAAATAGATTTTTTTCCAGGCATTTTTTCCACCTTTTCCCAACCAAAATCAGCGAAAAAGGGGTTTAAACCCTTTCCCTTCCGCTTTTCACGAAGCCCAAAACCTCGCCCTCGTCTTTCTCCACTCCAAGTTTCGAGAAAAACTTGATCAATTGCCGCATATCCCGCTCCAAAAACTCTTGCGCTTTGGGATGCCTTATGGAAACGCCTTGCGCCAGGTCTATCAAAACTGGCTCTTCCTCCAACCCCCCGCCCGTTTCCCTTTGCGCCACCATGATGTTGAACGGGCTCAAGTCAGCGTGCACTATTCCCGCCGCGTAAAGTTTTTTTACCGAGATGAGGATTTTTTCGAAAACCGCAGGGGGGTTTTGAACTACGACTTCGCTCAACAACGCGAACGGCCTTCCGCCTTCGCCGACAAACTGCATTACGATGATGTTTTCCTTCAACGCCAGAGGCTGGGGAACCGCAACCCCGTGTTCGAAAGCCGATCTCAGGTTGGAAAATTCTTTTCTCGCCCAGATTTTTACCAGCGCCCGCTTGTTGTGGCGCGCGTGCTCGATGTCGAAACGCGGGTCCCCGTCGATGTAGGGAACGATGTTTCTGAAGGCGGTCGTTTCGAACTTGAAGACTTTGATCGCTACGAAAGAACCGTCGTGGCGCGTGGCTCGAAAGACCACCGCTTCCTTCCCTTGGGAAACGGCGTAATCAAGGCTCTTGAATCTCTTCGCGTTCAGCAATTCCGCAAGTGTTTTGAGAGTCTGGTCGTCCAAAACCTTATCGGTGATCTTCAAGGCGAATTTAAGCTGCTTGTCCTCGCGCCTCGGCTTTTTCCTTTTCCCCAAACGCAATGCCATGATTCAACCACATAAAAGAAGAATAAAAGGGAGGGGCGGAGAAAAAAGAAAAGCGCAATTCAGAAATCGCGCTTCAAAAACCCTTTTTGCCTCAGTTTTTCCACTTCCAGGCGAGTATAACGATAAGCGATATCGCCTTTCTTATCGCCTTCAACGCTCCAGGGCGTTATCAAAACCACGTCCCCTTCCCTCACCCAAACGTGCCTCTTGATGGCTCCGGGAACGCGGCACATCCTTTCCTTCCCGTCTTCACACTGCACGATCATCCTCGCCCCGCCCTGCAACGCCACGACAACCCCGAATATTTCCCCCTTCCTCGGCAAGCGCAGCCTGAACTCCATCCCCTCGCCAGGAGGACCTTGGTTCCGGTTTCTGTAAAAAGGCATTTGTTCCATCATCCCCTCAAAAACTATTTTTTAATCCTAAACCCGTACTGGCCTTCTCGCCCCGCAAGCCTCGCATATCAAAGCCGCCAGGTTTCTCTCCAAATGCTCCAAGTGGGTGTCGGGCTTTCCGCACTCCTTGCACAATACATTTCGTTCCACGAAACTCTCGAGCTTTTCCTGCACTAGCCTCGGCGGGAGTTTCGCTTGAAGGACGAGCTCCGGTCCCGCAATCGTTCCCGGCGTAGCCAGTTCTTTGAATAAAAACTTCGCCAAACCCTCCTTGGTCCTCCTGAGTTTTTCCGCAACTTCCCCGAAGTTTTTAATGAGGGTTTTCGTTCCCACTATCGCAACGGTGAAAACGGGCGTTTCAAACCTTTCGCCCGAACTCGTTTTTTCAGGAAGGTTTTTTCGCAAGCGTTCCAACAGCACTTCGTAAGAATCCATTGCTATTCTATTGTTCAAAACTGTTTATAATAAAAGGCCCCGTAATGAAAAACAGGTTGAAAAATAGAATGCGCCGCCGGAATTGGGCGTTAGTCCTAGCGTTTTCCCTAGTTTTCGCCTTGCTTTTTCCGCAAAACGCCAACGCCACCGTGTTTGAAAGGAATTATTGCGACGGGGCTTTGGCGTTGAACGGGGACGACTGGCTTAACATCAACGAATCATTCACTAGCTCCCCGCCCGCCGTAGAACCGTGCTATTCGATAACAGGGTCTAACGTCGCCATCAACCTCAACGCCACCACGATAACCAGCAACGACGGGTTCGGAAACTTCATTCTCCTCAGCCCCGGATTGACCAACATTTCCATAATCAACAACCCAATCGGATACGGAGTGATACTAGTATTGGAGAACGGAATCATAACTAACTCCACCGGTTCGCTGATACTGTCCGGAGACGCCACCGTCGACCTCGCAATCCACAACATCACTTTGTTGAACTTAACAGGCGGCGTGTTCGGCACCCCTCCGGTGGGGCTCATAAACTTCAATTTTTCGAGGAACAAGGTGAGAATATCCACCGCCACTTACGCCCTGGGCTTGGATAGGCCTGACGGCCTGAACATTTCCTACAACGTTTTTTACAACGCCACGACGAAAATCTCGGACGTTTACATCACCAGCGGAAGGGGAAACATTTACATTCACGACAATAATTTCACGAGAACCGAAACAGGAGGGGCGGACGTCCTCCTGATTGACGGGACCAACGCCTCGCAAGTCTATTCCAACAATTTCACGAACGGCCATTCCGGAACCGTGAACCAGGTCGAGCTCAACTGGACTAACAACACGGTTTTCAACAGAAACACTTTGATGAACGTCACCCTCGTCGCGAACGCAAGCCAAAGCGTCACGAACAACACGTTTTACCTCAACAGCTTCACGACTTACAAGAACGTCACCGCACTGGAAATTTTCGGGTTGAGGGCAAACTTCACCGGAAACGAAATTACCGGATACCACAACACGGTCTCTTCAACCGCCCTCTTGTTTTTGAACGACAGCACCCTCTACCTGAACATCGTGACCGGAAACGTGACCAACGCCCTTCAAATAGGAAGTTCGACCGCGGTTTCAACCAACATTACGAGCGACGCTCTTTCGGTCAGTTCCGAATACGAGGCGGAGCCGGCCACCCTGTTCCACATCGTCAACCTTCTCAATTCTTCGTTCAACAACAACGGCGTGTCTCCGGTGCAAAGCCAGCTGTTCTGGCCGACCGGGCCTTTCACGGAATTGAAGCTCAACGGCACGAACAGCACGAATTTCACAGACATGGCCTTTCTTTTTTCAGGAAACTATTCGATAAACTCCACCGCGTCTTTCAACAACACGTTCCTAAGCCCCAGCTTCGGGGCGGTTTACAACCGCACGTACACGGACGCTTATTCCAACCTAACGCTCGCATGGTACGTTTTCCTGAAAACGCAGTATCCGAACGGAACCGAGGTAGACGGGGTTGACGTTAATATTACGAACGGCCTCGACCAGCTGTTGTTGTCGTGCACCACCAATGCGACCGGCTATTGCGCGACGAAGTACAACGTTTCTCAAACCGTCGAATACCAGGACGGCTGGAGCCCTAATTACAACAACCACACCATGCAGGGAAGCAAAACGGGGGTGGGCTACGCTTCCACGTTTTACAACTTGACTTTGGACTCCACGCTAAACTTGAGTTTCGGCGCGGTGCCGCAATTCTGGTGGCAGGCGTTCAACATCACGAACGGAACCACTTACTACACTCCATTGACAGTCCGGTTTTTCGTCAATTTGAGCGACGATAACGGAATAAGCGAAGTCAACCTCACTTTCGCAAGCACAAATTACACTATGACGCTGTGGAATGGCTCTTCGACGAACGGAGTTTGGAATTACAACATTACGAACATGGGCTCCGGAACGCACTACTACAATTACACCGGCATTTCCTCTTCCAACGGCACTTACGTCAACACTTCCCAATTGTACAGCATTTACCTTCCGCCCAGCGGAGCTGTTTGCGGAAACGGAATTTGCGAAGCAGGGGAGACCAGCCTCACCTGCGCTCAAGACTGCGGTGGAGGAGGCGGTTGCGTTGGCGCATCATGCCCCACGCCCACCCCCTCGCCTACTGCCACTCCAACAGCAACACCCACGCCCTCTCCAACAGCAACGCCTTCAGCCAGCCCGACAGTCCAGCCTACTTCGCAACCCACATCCCAGCCGAGCGCGCCTTCCGTGGAAACAGAAACTCCACTTGAAATGAACACCACGCCAGTATGCAAGCCGGGGGCGGAAAGCACTCTTGAAACCATTCGCACGATCAAGGTTTTCGAAAGGAACGTGAAGGAGGGCAATAAAATCGTCAGGAAATTCTTCACCCTAGTCAACCTTAAAGTCACCAACACGGGGTTGAGCGCGGTAGCAAACGTTTTGATCGAGGAAAAGCTTCCGGCCGGAAACGCGGTTTTCCAGCAACAGCCTTACCTGATCGTAAACAGGCGGGTTTCATGGCTGATAGACACGCTTGCGCCAAGCGAGTCGAAAGAATTTTCGTATATAGTGGACAGGATTGTCGGAACGGCCGAATTTTCCGAAGCGACCGCTGCGCCAGCGAAAATAACCGCCGCAGCACCCGATTACCTGCTTTTCTACATGATCATAATCGGCGAGGCGCTGGTGGCGATAGCGTTGTTCCTGAAGGGAAGAAAGAAGAACAAGGAAAAAAACGCTTAGGCGAACAGAAGGCTTGCAGAATAGAACAAAGCCGAAAACAACACGATCGGAGGCAAGGCGGGGTAATATCCTTTCGTTTTTTCCATCACGTAAAGCAAAACGCTCAACCCCACCAAAGCGCCCAGGGCTGTTGCAAACGCGGAAAAAACGCTTGTTTTCAAGACCGAAACGCAGAGCATTATTGGAATTACGAAATCGCCGGTTCCCAGCAAAATGCTTTCCGCGCCCTTTCCTGCATTCGCCGCCTTAACGCCCGCCTTCCTCGCGCTTTTGAATTCGATTGCGAACGCCGCCTGCCGTTTTCCCAATTCCTTTGCAAGCGTGACCATGTGCTTAGACCGGAATACGGCGAAGTAATCGTACGCCGCGAGAAGAACGGAAAGAACAACCGCCGGGATGAAGTCCAGCGAGCTTCCCAACAACGCGCCTACTGCAACGCAAGACGCGAACAGCAGCGGCTGTTTTAATTCAATTTTCCACAACCTCAGCAAAACCAAAACAACCGCAATCACGAACGCAACCGTCCCGTCGAGAAAAAGCGAAAGCAAAATCTGGATTGCGGAAAACTCGAGCAGCAATTCCGCGGCAAGAAACAGGCTCTTGCCCTTGTAGTAATGCAAAAGCACGAGAAGCAAGGCCGTTGAAAACAATATGTACAAAAACAAATATCCGGCATTGGCGATGTTTTCCGAATCCTCGACGAAAGAAACCCCTTGGGCTATGAAATGCAATCCCACGAACAAGCCCGAAAACAAGGCTAGCGCGAAGGAAAACAGGAGAATGAAGGAAACGCGCAGGCGCATTCAAAAAAACCCGGATTCCGGTTTTACTGGGGACACGCTTTCTCGAAAGCGGAAAACAGCGGGTAGAAAAGGTTGTCCGACGCGTTCAGGAACATGGCAAGCTGGCCGTCCGCCTTGAAGTAAAACAAGTATTTCCTAGCCGTGCTCTCGTAGCAATACAAACCGCCGTTTCCGCCCGTAATCTGGCTTCCGGTGAATTCAAAGTAAAACGTTCTTCCGGACGAGAGTGTTCCTGCGCTCGGCAAGTTCGACAAAAACAAGCCAGCGGGGCCGAAATTGACGTCCAAAGACGGGAATCTCTTCACCCCGTCCACACCGACCAAAGTCATTTTCCGACCCATGAAGTAAACCTTGTTCGCCGAGTCGAAGAGCGAAAACTCCAGCGGCTTGGAGTAAAGCGAATTGTCTTTCGGGGAAAAGAAATCGTTCAACGCCAGCGCGAACAGCCGGCTTAATTCCGGGGAGTTGTAAACGAAAGCCGTTTTTTTGTTGTAGTAAAGCCCTTTCGTCGGGAATGGAATCCGCATTTTCCACAAGCCGCTTTCGAAAGAAACGATGAAAGAACGTGCTGAAGAACGCGTTTCCCCGCCTTTCAGCATATCCACCAGAACCTCGGAATGCTCGCGGTTGTCCTCGGCAAGACGCGCGTTGGAAAGGGAAACTCCCGCTGGAAAATCGCTTTCCAACCTGGCCTTGAAAGCCTCGAGGTTCGCGGCATCCGGATCTTCAACCTTGAAGTCCCGCGAAACCAGCGAGTAAGCTTTTTCGAATTTCTTTTCGGAAACCGCGTTGAAAAACTGCGTTACCACCTGCGTTTGCGAGTAATTCGTTTCCTCCGGCTCTGCAGTCGGAATTTCCACTATTACTGCCGGCGAGGCTGAAGGCAAAACGGTTGGTAACGGCGTTGGGGTTTGCGCTGTCGAAGGAATTGCAGTCGGGGAAGAGGTTTCTTGGGATAGGCACCCTGCGAAAAGCAGGCTTAAGATCAAAGCTAAGGCGATGAAAACTAGGGAACCGGTTTTGGAATTCATGAAACGCATTAAGAAAACGGGATTATAAAACGGTTATGCTCGGCAAAAATCATTCCCTTGAACGCGCGGTTTTGATGAAACCAGCCTTCGGGCTGTACAACTCGCCTTGCGAACTCAACTCCTGGATTATCTTCAAAGCCTCCTGCTCGTCCACGCCCAATTCGGAAACCCTCGCCAGAACCTTGTTCGTCTCAACCCAGTCGAACTCCTTCTGCAATTCAACGATCACGTTCGTAATAGTGCGGATCTTGTCGGTCTTCGCCTTAGACCGTCCGGTGAGAATGACGTCGACATCCAATTTGCCGGTTTGCTTGTCAACGAACACGTCTTTCAAAACGAAGTCCTTCAGCGCAATCGCGAAAGCCGCATCTTGCAATTCCACTTTCAAGCTCAACCGCATTTTCGCGGTCGCTTCCGCCAAACGCACCAAACCCTCCAGATCCCTCGGCGTGATTGGAAACGTCTGCTCTTTCTTGCCCAATTCCCTCAGCCCGACGTAATAATCCTTTATCGCATCCATCGCTTCCGGAGTCAAGACGGGGCGTATGTTGCGCCTCGCGTAAGCTATGTATTTCCTCAGCAAATCCTTGTCGATCGGCGGAAGCAATCCTTCTTCCGTCTTCTCGTCCTCTTCCTTCTGTTCTATCCCTTCCCCAGCATACTTCAAGCCCCTCAAAATATGCTCTGCCATCTTCCTGTCGCGCGACTCATCAAGAACGTCGCGAATCGTGAAAATCAAGTCAAAACGCGACAACAGCGTAGGCGGAATTTCGAATTGCGAAGCGATGGGAGTGTTCGGATCGAAACGCCCGAGTTTCGGGTTTGCTGCCGCAAGAACGGAAGTCTTTGCCTTGAAGCGCGTGACTATGCCGGCTTTCGCAATGCTTATCTGCTGCTGTTCAAGAGCCTCGTGAATATTCGCCCTATCTTGTTCATCCATCTTGTCGAACTCGTCGATTGCAACCAGTCCCCCGCTCGCCAATACTAAAGCTCCAGCCTTCAACACCCACCCTTCGCCCGTCTTGTCTTTTTCCGCGCTTGCAGTCAACCCCACTCCGCTAGCCCCCCTTCCCGCAACGTAAATGCACTTCGGCGCGAGCGATTCGGTGAATTTCAGCAACTGACTTTTTGCCGTTCCAGGGTCTCCGACTAACAAAACGTGGGCGTCGCTCCTCACCCTATTTCCGTCAGCCAGAATCTTGTCCGGCGCCCCTCCGAACAGTTGCAAAGCAATGGCTTGTTTCACTTCATTATGCCCCCAAATGCTCGGCGCGATGCTAGCGACGAACAAGTCTCTCAACCGCGGGTTTTGCGACAACTCGATAATTTTCTTTTCATCCTCTTTCGAAATCTCGATTTCCTCGAATTCCTTCTCCTCTTTCTTCACGTGAACGACGTCGAACGCCTTTCCGTAAACCGCGCTCTTTCCCCTTCCCTTGTCCATCCTCGGCATCAAACGCAGTATGCCCGTCAGCGTGACCGTTTCCCCCGGAGTGACGATGTTAGCCAAATCCTCTTCGAACCACAAATCCACGTGCGCGGGAGTCGAAGAGCCGGAAACCCTTTCGAGCAAGTCCTGCATCTGGCCCTGCTGGGTGTTTACGAATTCGGAGGAAGCTTCGATCAAAACGAATTCCTTCCTCCCGCACTTTCCGCACAACAACGGCGCCTTCACGCCCCCCTTGTCCGGAAAGTTTTTAGTCGTGCTCTCGCAATACGCGCATTCCCACAGCGCCACTTGCATTCTCGGGCGGATGTCCGTCATTAATGTAACGGCCCCTTGCACTTGCACGAGCTTGTTCAAATGCTCCGCCCCAAGGTTTTTCACGAAAACCTCGGGCGAATCGAGGTTTCCGAAACGCACTTTTCCCTTGAAATTCGGAATCGCGTCTTTCAACAAGCGGGAAAGGGCCTCTTGCGCCGCAATAACGTAATGGTCGGGCTTGTCGGAAATGGCGTCGGCCAAGTCGGAATTGTTTTTCGCCAAGTCTTTCAAATCCACATTCAAACTCCGTTTTTGCGGATAATTGAGAGGCAAGTCCAAAAGCTGGGGTTTTAAGGAAGCGGAAAAGTATTCCATGAACTGCAAGACTATTTCTTCCACAAATCCCACCCTAAACTGAAAACGAAAAAAACGGATTACGCGCATTCCAAGCGCGTTATTGAAGTTCACGGCGGGGTTAAAAAGAGTTTTTCTGGAAGCGGGGCGCAAAGCCCTCTCCAACGCTCTTTAAAAGGCTTTTTTGGGCTTCGGAAAACCAAAGAAAGCCCTCCCGACGGCTTTCCTCACCCGGAAAGAGCTCAGCCTTCCCCGGAAACCCTGAGCAAAAGCTTTCTTCCCAACACTAGCATGTACTCTATTTCCTTTCCTGACTCCAAACCAGAGCGCATTTCCTCCGGAAGCTCTACCTCGAAAACCTCGAAGCTTTCAGTATCCATCAATTGAGCCGTAGCCCCGGCAATGCTTACAACCTGCGCCCTCTTCCTTTCGATAATCGGCACTTCAACGTCCGCATCGCTGCTCTTCATCAAAGTCTTCTTGTTGTTCGTAAAGAGGGACATGGCGACGACGTTTATCTTTGCCGCGCCATGCTTTCCGGGCTTGCTCTTATCCAAACTCACGACCCTGCACGGCTCGCCTTCCACCATAACATATTTTCCTACCTTCAAATCTCCCATTTGCGCGAAAATAACGTCAGACATTCCGAAAAACACCCCACAGGCAAAATTACGAAAAAGCTTGAAAAGCTCGATTATTAAAGACGCAGTCAACTTTTTTAATTCATGTTCTTGGACTTCCACTGCCACTTGCAGCATCCCGCGTTCCAGGGAATCAAAGGCATAGTGGAAAAGATGGTTGAGAAAAACGTTTTCGCCGTCAACACGGGCTTCAACATCCAGGGGAATAAAAAAACCCTCGAACAAAGCGGGAAATACAAAAACCTTTACGCGGCGATAGGGTTGAGCCCCCACGACGTGCCGAAATCCGACTTGGAGGAAGAATTGGAGTATATCGAAACCAACGCTTCAGAAATCGTCGCGATAGGGGAGATAGGATTGGATTTCCACTACTTCAAAAACCCGGATGAGCAGAAAAAGCAGGAAAAGGCTTTTCTGGCGCAAATGGAATTGGCCGAAAAGCTGAAAAAGCCGGTCGTCGTCCACTCGCGCGATGCCGAAGAGAAATGCATCGAAATCATGGCTTCGTTCAAAACACCGGGCGTATTGCATTTCTTCCTCGAGCCCAAGCTCTTGAACAAGGCGTTGGACGCTGGCTTGTACGTCAGCATTCCCACGGTAAAAAGCAAGGACCAGAAGAAGCTGTTCATGGCCGTTCCGTTGGACAGGGTTTTCCTCGAAACCGATTCGCCCTACGGGCTTATCAACTCGAAGGAGAGGAACGAGCCGTCCAACGTTTTTACTTCGTACGAAAGGCTGGCGGAATTGAGAAGAATGCCTTTAAAAGAATTGGAACTAATGATTAGCAATAACTTTAGGAAAATCACGCGGCAAAGCGCTTAAAGCCGCTAGCGGTGGTTGGAAATGGCCGGAATTCTCGAAAAATTCAAGGACGCTTTGAACAAGACTAAGAATAAGAACATCGCCTGTTTCGTCGACGGGCCCAACATACTCAGGAAAGAGTTGGGAGTCGATCTCGATAAAGTAAAGAAAAAACTGCAAAAGCAAGGGCAGTTGAAAGTAGCGCGCGTGTTCCTCGACCAGTACGCGTCCGACAAGCTCATCGAAGCCGTCACGAACCAAGGGTTTGACGTTTCAATCGTCGCTTCGGACGTTGACGTCGCGCTGGCGGTCGAAGCGACTGAATTCATCTTCAACCCGAACATCGACACTATCGCCATCGTTTCGCGCGACAGCGACTTCAAGCCCCTGTTGACCAAAGCAAAAGAGCACGGCAAGGAAACGATTGTCGTCGGAATGCAGCCAGACTTTTCCACCGCATTGAGAAACACGGCGGACATAGTCATCGACTTGAGAGAGTGAGAAACAAAAAAATGGTCAGCCTTCCCACCGGAAACGTCGTCACGAAAAACGCCGAGTTATCAACAATAGATCTAGTGAAAACGCTTTTGGAAATGCAGGAGAGGACATTCAGCGGATACATAGCGGCATGCGTCCAAGGCGCGGGGGGTTTCGAGGAAGGAATGGTTTTGTTCGATTCCGGAAAAGTAGTGGGTTGCGCTTACGAGTATTACAATCACAACAAGGTTTTCGAAGGGTCGGCGGCGTTCCAGAGGGTATTGAACGCTTCCGCAGCTAAAAACGGGGTTGTCGACATTATTTCCTTGACTCCCGAGCAAGTGCAGCTGGTTTTGGCTTTGAACGAAAAAATGGTTTTCGTGCCCGACCAAAAGCAACTGCAAAACGTGAAAATCCAGGAATTCTCTCCTTCTTTCGAAGAGGAAGCTACCGGCGTTTCCGGAGCCGGGCCTGCCGGAATAACCCCTTCAAGGGCGGAGTTAATGAAAAAGTTCAAGCTCGGCGAAATGATAAGCTGAAGTGGGAAAAAAATGACTAGCATCGTATTCGCATCGGGAAAAGGAGGGGTGGGAAAAAGCACTATTTCCCTGAACCTCGCTTTGCTGTTGACCCAAGCCGGAAAAAGGGTCGTAATCATGGATGCCGACGTGCAAATGGCCAACCTGGGGTTGATGCTCGGCATAGACAAGGCGCCCATTTCATTGAACAACGTGATGCGAGGAGAAAATGATGTAAGCGAAGCGGTTTACGAAGGGCCTGTAGGATTGAAGTACGTTCCGGCCAGCATTTCATCGGGAGAGGACAATTTCGATTACAGCAACCTGAAGAAGGCCGTGCAAAAGCTCGAGGAAACATACGAAATCGTGATCGTCGACTGCCCGCCCGGATTGGGGAAAGACGCGATTGCCGCAATGCGCTCTGCAAGGGAAATGGTTCTGGTCATAACGCCGGAGCCCGCTTCGCTCGCCGATGCGCTGAAGGTTCAGGTCGATGCAGAGAGAAGCGGAATCAAAATCGCAGGATTTATTTTAAATATGGTTTTGGGGGATAAGGAGGAAATAAAACCCAGGGAGTTGGAGGTTATTCTAAAGCTGAAGAACCTCGCCGTCCTCCCCGAGGACTTGCAGGTGAGAAGGGCTTCGAACCAGCAGATTCCGGTCGTCGTGTTGAACCCCAACGCCCCTTTTTCCAAATCGTTGAGGAAATTCGCTTCGCAAATGATCGGGCAGTCCATCCAGGAGCCCAAGTCGAAATTAGGGTTTTTTGACGGCATAAAAAACTTTTTCAAAAAGCTTTTCGGAGGGAAGCAGCAAACGCAAGCTTTGCCTAATGAAAACCAATAAAAAAACAGTCGTGATAATCAAACAAAGAATTTTTTCCCGCTTTTGCGGGGGGAGTGGGTTGAAAGTGGCGGAAAAAAGACCGTTCGACGTGTTGAACAACGCGTTGAACAACAACGTTTTGGTGAAGTTGAAAGGGGAAGTGGAAGTCCGGGGAACTCTCTCGAGTTTCGACATCCACATGAACATCGTCCTCGACAACGCAGAAGAGCTGAAGAACGGTGAATTGAGGAGAAAATTGGGAACGGTCTTGCTTCGCGGCGATACCGTCGTCTTCATCTCACCCTCGAACGGCTGAAACTATTAAAATACTGTCGGCAAGATAATTAGAGTGGACTTAGTGGGCTCGTAGATCAACGGCAGATCGCATGCATGGCAAGAATTTTTCTTTTGCAA